>CAMLNA010000040.1 GCA_946481025.1 uncultured Rivibacter sp. | reverse complement strand
GTGTTACCCGCTAGTACCTGAAACTAGTGCGTCTACCAATTCCGCCACCTGGGCAGGTACTGAAGACGGAGATTCTAGCATCAAAAACGAAAACAAAGCAACTGTCTCGATGATCGGGGCAGCATTGATGAGTGAAGTCGACGGCACGGTGCAAGGCCACCGCGACGGGCACGGCTTCGTGCAGCGCGCCGACGCCGAAGCCGACGTCCATCTCTCGCCGCAGGAAATGCGTGCGGTGCTGCACCGCGACCGCGTGCGGGTGCGCATCATCCGCTACGACCGCAAGGGCCGGCCCGAAGGTCGGGTGCTCGAGATCCTCGAGCGTCGCAAGTCGCCCATCATCGGGCGCCTGCTGCACGAGGCGGGCGTCTGGCTGGTGGCGCCCGAGGACAACCGCTACGGACAGGACATCCTCATTCCCAAGAACGCCACGGCCGATGCCGAGGTGGGGCAGGTGGTGGCGGTGGAGCTGACCGAGCCGCCGTCGCTGTATTCGCAGCCGGTGGGCCGCGTGACCGAAGTGCTCGGCGAGATCGACGACCCTGGCATGGAGATCGAGATCGCTGTGCGCAAGTACGAAGTGCCGCATCGCTTCTCGCCCGAGACGATGGCGCAGACCGCCAAGCTGCCCGACAAGATCCGGGCCGCCGACCGCAAGCAGCGCATCGACCTCACCGACGTGCCGCTGGTCACCATCGACGGCGAAGACGCCCGCGACTTCGACGACGCGGTGTATTGCGAGCCGGCCAGGGTCGGCGGGCGAGGCAAGGCGCCCAATGGCTGGCGTCTCGTGGTCGCCATCGCCGATGTGAGCCACTACGTGAAGCCGGGAGAGCCGCTCGACGACGATGCCTACGAGCGCGCCACTTCGGTGTACTTCCCGCGCCGCGTGATCCCGATGCTGCCGGAGAAGCTCTCCAACGGCCTGTGTTCGCTCAACCCGTACGAAGACCGGTTGTCGATGGTGTGCGACATGCTCATCACCGAAGGTGGCGAGATCCACGCCTACCAGTTCTACCCGGCCGTCATCTGCTCGCATGCGCGCTTCACCTACACCGAGGTCGCGGCCATCCTGGCCAACACGCGCGGCCCCGAAGCGCAGCGCCGCGCCGAACTCGTGCCGCACCTGCTGCACCTGCACGAGGTGTTCCGCGCCTTGTTGAAGGCGCGCAACGCGCGCGGCGCGGTCGACTTCGAAACCACCGAGACGAAGATCGTCTGCGACGAAAACGGCCGCATCGAGAAGATCGTGCCGCACGTGCGCAACGACGCGCACCGCCTGATCGAAGAAGCGATGCTGGCAGCCAACGTCTGCTCCGCGGAATTCATCGCGCAGGCGAAGCACGCGGCGCTGTACCGGGTGCACGAAGGCCCCACGCCCGAAAAGAAGACCATCCTGCAGAACTACCTGCGCTCGCTGGGCCTGGGTTTGTCGATCAGCGACGAGCCCACGCCGGCGGAGTTCCAGGCCATCGCGGCGGCCACCAAGGACCGCCCCGACGCGCAGCAGATCCACACCATGCTGCTGCGCTCCATGCAGCAGGCGATCTACACGCCGGCCAACAGCGGGCACTTCGGCCTGGCATACGAGGCCTACACCCACTTCACGAGCCCGATCCGGCGCTACCCCGACCTGCTGGTGCACCGCGTCATCAAGGCGATCCTGGCGGGCAAGCGCTATCACTTGCACCTGGCGCAATTGGCCGACTCGCCCAAACCCGCACGGGGCAGCAAGGCGGCACAGGCTTCCCGCGAGGAGGCCGAGGCCTGGGAAGGCGCAGGCGCCCACTGCAGCGCCAACGAACGGCGCGCCGACGAGGCTTCGCGCGACGTCGAGGCCTGGCTCAAGTGCAAGTACATGCGCGAGCACCTGGGCGAGGAATACGGCGGCACCGTCAGCGCGGTGACCACCTTCGGCCTGTTCGTGCAGCTCGACGAGCTGTATGTCGAAGGCCTGGTGCACATCACCGAACTGGGCGGCGAGTACTTCCGCTTCGACGAGGCCCGCCAGGAGCTGCGCGGCGAACGCACCGGTGTCCGGTACGCCACCGGAGCTCGCGTGCGCGTTCAGGTGAGCCGGGTCGACCTCGACGGACGCAAGATCGACTTCCGCCTGGTGCGCGACGGCATCGCGCCGAGAAGCCATCGTGCCGCCGACGGCAAGTCCACCTCGGCCGTCGAGACGCTCAAGGGCCTTCAGGAAGCGGATCGAGCGGTCAAGAAGGGCGGGCGGACCAAGAAGGGCGCAACGCCTCCCGCACCGAATGGCCGCGTTTCGGCGGTGCAACCCGACAAGGTCGCTGCGGCGCGGCGGGCGCAGGAAGTGCGCGCGGAGCGCAAGGGCAAGCGCACGCGCCGCGGCTGAGACCCACCCGCTCGGTTCTCTCTCGACTTGCCGTAGCACCCCGGACCCCACTGGCGCACAGCTTCCTGCGCGCCAGTGGGGTCTTGCACTTGCGCACGACCGTTCCCTTTCCGACACTGCGGCACCCCGCAGCAGACGGGGCAGGACACCAGCCAGGGAGTTGCAATGCGTCCAGTCATTGCCGTTGCCATTGCAGTCACGGCGGTCGCCGCATCGGCCGCCGAAGCGCCCGCGTTCGACGCGCCCTTGCAGGCGCTGGGCGCCGAATACCGGCAGCTCCAGGCGCAGCACGGCCATTTCGACGGCGCCTCGCGCAACGAAGCGGTCGACCGCTGGGGCGGGCGCAAGCACGAGGTGATGGAGTCGCTGCGGCGGGGCCTTGCAGCACGGCCGCTCACCACCCGCCAGCAGGTCGTTTCCCTGCTCGGTGCCCCTGACGCGCAATGGCGTGCCGATGAGCCGGCCCAGCGCCTGCTGCCTGCCGAGCTGCGCGAGCCACCCGCGCCTCATGCGCTGTGGCTGTGGTACCGCTGGCGGGGCACCCGCGACGGCCTGGTGCTGCGCTTCGATCGCCGGAACGACCGGCTGGAACTCGTTGCCTGGAGCTACACGGGGGAGTGACCCTCCCCGCTCCGGCGAGAGCGTGCCCGGCGGCCTTACCCGCGCCGGCGCGAAGCCGGCCCCACCCAGGGCCGTCCACAACGAAGTACCAAGGAGAGAACAAGATGTCCTTGAACAGCAGTTGTTCCCGGGTTCCGCTGCGCAGCCTGCTGGCACGCCGCCTCGTCATGGCGGCGGCCGCACTGGCAGCGTTCTGCCCGCCGGCCTGGATGGCCGAGCCGGTGCAGGCGCATACAGCCGCGGCCGTGCAGGGGCGCGAGAGCGGCGCGCGCAGCGTGATGCGCGCCTACTTCCGCGACCTGCAGCAGGCCCGCGCCATCGCCCACAGCCGCTTCGAGACGCTCGAATCGAAATACGAGCTGGGCTACCTGATCGTCAATGCCAACGCCGACGAGATGCGCGAGTTGCGGGCGCTCGGTTTCCGGCTCGAGCCCGACGACCAGTGGCTCCAGCAGCAGGCCGCGCAGGCCCGCCAGGAAAGCCAGCAGCTGCAGCAGCAGCGAGCTGCGCTCGCCCGGCTGCAGGGCACCACGAGTGCCGCACCGTCGGTCACCGCGCAAGCCTTTGCCGGCATCCCGGGCTATGCCTGCTATCCACTGGTGGAAGAGGTGTTCTCCGAAGCCGATGCGCTGATCGCCGCGCGCCCCTCGCTCGCGTCGTGGATCGACGTGGGCGATTCCTGGGAGAAGACGCAAGGCCTGGGCGGTTACGACCTGCGCGTGCTCAAGCTCACCAACTCGGCCATCGGCGGCAGCAAACCCAAGCTGTTCGTCAATGCCGGCATCCATGCGCGTGAATACACGACCACGCCGCTGGTGCTGGAGTTCGCACGCCGGCTGGTCAACGGCCACGGCGTCGACGCCGACCTGACGTGGATCCTCGACCACCATGAGGTGCACCTGCTGCTGGTGACCAACCCCGATGGCCGCAAGAAGGCCGAAACCGGTCTGCTGTGGCGCAAGAACACCAACCGCAACTACTGCGGCGCCAACAGCAACAGCCGCGGCGCCGACCTGAACCGCAACTTCACCTTCGGCTGGAACTCCACCGGCGGCTCCGGTTCGAGCGGCAATGCCTGCAACGAGACCTATCGCGGGCCCGGTGCTTCTTCGGAGCCGGAAACCCGCGCCGTCGAGGCCTACATCCGCAGTCTCTGGCCCGACCGCCGCGGTCCCAACCGCACTGACCCGGCACCGTCGGACACGAGCGGCATCCACCTCGACATCCACAGCCATGGCCGCCTCCTGCTGTGGCCGTGGGGCACCGCCGGTTCGGTGGCCGGCAACGACACGCAGCTCGCCACGCTGGGCCGCAAGTTCGCCTACTGGAACGGCCACACGCCCCAGCGCTCGCTCGACCTGTACGAAACCGACGGCACCAGCGACGGCCCGAGCTACGGCGAGCTGGGCGTGGCGGCGTTCACCTTCGAGCTGGGCACGGCATTCTTCGAGCAGTGCAGCTACTACAACAACACGCTGCTGCCGGGCAACATGCCCGCGCTGATCTACGCGGCCAAGGTGGTGCGCACGCCTTACGTCACGCCGGCCGGGCCCGATGCCTACAACCTGGCGGTGAGCGGCAACGCGGCCACCGGGGTGCCGGCGGGCACGCTCGTCACGCTCTCGGCGACGATGAACGACACCCGCTACAACAACAGCAACGGCACCGAGCCGACGCAGAACATCGCGGGCGCGGAGTACTACGTCGACAACCCGCCGTGGGTGGCCGGCGCGACGCCTGTGCCGATGTCGGCGGCAGACGGTGCCTTCAATGCGAGCAGCGAGAGCGTCACCGCCGGCATCAACACCACCGGCTGGCCCGCAGGCAAGCACATCGTCTTCGTGCGTGGCCGGGACGCCAGCAACAACTGGGGCGCCTTCAGCGCGGTCTACATCACGATCGACCCGAATGCGAGCACCGCGCCGGTGGCGGCCTTCGATTTCGCGGCCAGCGGGCTGAGCGTGAGCTTCACCGACCGCAGCACCGACAACGGCAGCATCACGGCGCGCAGCTGGAGCTTCGGCGACGGCAACACGTCCGCCGCCGCCAACCCGTCGCACACCTATGCGGCCGCCGGCGCCTACAACGTGACGCTCACCGTCACCGACAACGAAGGCAAGACCGGCAGCATCACCAAGCCGGTGAGCGTGTCGGACGACGGCGTGCCGGTGCTGGCCAACGGCGCCGTGGTGGGCAGCCTCTCGGGTGCGCGAGGCAGCTGGCGCTACTACAAGGTCAACGTGCCGGCCGGGGCCCGCAACCTGAGCATCTCCACCAGCGGCGGCTCGGGTGACGTGGACCTGTACACCCAGCTGGGTGTGAAGCCCACGAGCTCGAGCAACAACTGCGCGAAGGAAAGCTCCACCAACAGCGAGACCTGCACCTTCGCCACCCCGGCCACGGGGTGGACCTACATCGGCATGTACGCCTACCGCGCCTTCTCGGGCGTGACGCTGCGCGTGACCTTCACGCCGTGACCCCGCGGGGCGCCTCGCGCGCCCCTCTTGCGCCGAGTCGCACCAGGCCCCGTGGCTCCTCGCCACGGGGCCCTTTGGCCTTCAGCGGCGGCCGAGCAGCCTTTGCAGCAGCAGCGCTGCCGGAAGCGGCCGCACGTCGCCGTCGTGTTCGGCCCCCCAGGCATCCGCCGCGGCACCGTGCTCGAACACGCCCAGCCGGGCAGCGTCGTGCGCGTCGAGCCCCTGCGACCAGAGGCCGCCGATCCAGCCGGCCAGCACGTCGCCGGTGCCTGGGCCGGCCAGCGCTGCATTGCCGCTGGCGTTGATCGAAGGTGCAAGCCCCGGGGCCGCGACGACGCTGCCGGAACCCTTGAGCACCACCACGGCCTGGCTGCGGTCGGCCAGTTGCCGGGCGGCCAACAGGCGATCGGCCTGCACCTGGGCCGTGGTGCAGCCCAGCAGCCGCGCAGCTTCGAGCGGGTGCGGCGTCAACACGGTCTGCTGCCCATGCGAGGCCCGGGCGGCCAGCCGCCGTGCGAGCTGCGCATCGGCGGCCACGGCGTTGAGGGCGTCCGCATCGAGCAGCAGCCTGCGGCTGCGCAGCAGCAGTGCCGGCAGCTCGCCGCTCACCGCGGTGCCGCCGCCGCAGCCGCAAACAACGGTGGCCGTGGAGAGCGTGTCGCCCGCAGGAGCGCGGCTGCCGAACATCAGCTCCGGATGCATCGGATCGCAAGGTCCGGCGCGCTGCTCGTCGTCGAGCAGGTGCACGTACACACGCCCGGCTCCGGCGTGCAGGGCAGCGCGCGAGGCCAGCAGCGCCGCGCCGGTCATCGACGGCGCGCCGCCCACCACCCGGAGGTCGCCGTAGCTTCCCTTGTGGTGTGCATGGCGCCGGGGCGGCCGCAAACTTGCGGCCAGCGCAGCGGTGGCCAGCCACGCGCCGGCCGGCGGCTGGGTTGCGACGCCTGCCCCCAGGCCGTCGAACCAGACTTCGCCGGTGTGGTCGCGGCCGCTGCCGGTGAACGCGCCGGGCTTGAGCGTGAGCAGGCAAAGCGTCCAGCGGGCCTGCACGCAGCATTCGGCATCGAGCGGCTGGCCGCTGTCGGCGCCCAGCCCGGACGGCAGGTCTATTGCCAGCACCGGAGCCTCGCCGCGGCCGAGGGCGCCGATCGCCGCGGCCACGTCGCCTGCAGGCGGGCGGCTCAGTCCGAGCCCCAGCAGGCCGTCGAGCGCGAGGTCGGTGCGTGAGAGCCCGTGTGGAGGGGGCGGCGTGGTGGTGATGGGCACCCCCGCGTCGCGAGCGCGCTGCAGGGAGGCGGCTGCATCGGCCGGCAGCCGCGATGCGTCGCCCAGCAGGGAAACGTTCACCGTGTGCCCGGCCCTGCGCAGGTGGAATGCCGCCTCGAGTGCATCGCCGCCGTTGTTGCCGGGGCCCGCGGCGGCCCACACCTGCCGTGCGTGAGGCCGTACCGCCATGGCCAGGCGCGCCACGGCAAGGCCTGCACGCTGCATCAGCGTGTGAGGTGGCAGCGTTGCGGCCAGCGCGGCTTCGACGTCGCGGCTGGCGGCCACGCCGTGCAGCGGCCAGCCGTCTGCGGGCGCCGGGCCACCTGCGGGCGAAGGGAGGACGCGCTGCAGCGCGGAGTCGGGAAGGCCGTGCATGGGCCGACGGTAGCGGCGCGCCGGCCGGCGTGCAAGCCGCCGGGCTCAACCGCGGTGGCGATAGCGCTCGGCGCCGAAGCCGCGCACGTCGACGGCCGGTGCGCGGCCGGCCATCAGGTCGGCCAGCAGCCGCGCACTGCCGCACGAGAGGGCCCAGCCGCTGGAGCCGTGGCCCAGGTTGAGCCACACGCCGGGCTGCCCGCTGGCGCCGATCAGCGGCGGGCCGTCGGGCAGCATCGGGCGCGCACCCTTCCACAGCTGCGGCCGCGCCAGGTGGCCGGCGCCGGGGAACCAGTCGTCCAGCACCTTGTAGAGCGTTGCGATCGCTGCCTGGTTGTGGCGTTCGGGATGGCCGCCGATTTCGGCGCTGCCGGCAACCCGCACGCGCTGGCCCAGGCGGCTGATGGCGATCTTGTAGCGCTCGTCCATCAGGGCCGAGCGCGGGCCGCGTTCCGGCGCGCGCAGCGGCACGGTCAGCGAGTAGCCGTAGACCGGCAGCAGCGGCACGTGCAGGCCGAGCTGCTGGAGCAGGGGGGCGGAGGCCACGCCTGCGCAAATGACCACCGCATCGAAGCGTTCGTTGCTCACCGGGTCGAGGTAGCGTGCGGCGGCCTGGCTGCGCCGCTTCAGGCTTTCATGCCGGTTGCGCTTGTGGTCCAGGCCACCTGGCCCGGTGGTGGGCATCGCGCCGCGGCTGGCGGCGAAGCCTGTGGTGAGCGCGTGCTGCTCCACCCGCAGCGTGGGGCGGTCCTGCTCGGTGCCGATGGTCGACACCTCGGTCGCGAAGCGGAACTCCACGCCGCGCCGCTCGGCCGCATCGCGCAACAGGTGCGCGAACTGGCGGCAGTTGCCGACTTCGTCCTGAGGCAGGTGGATGCCGCCCTGCAGCGCCTGCGCCGCGTTGAGCGCCGGCTCGACGCTGCGGCACTGGGGGGCATCGAGCTCGCGGAAGTTCACGCCCAGCTCGCGCAGCATGGCAAGGCCGGGCTGTGCCAGCGCGCGGTCCTCTTCGCTGCGCAGCAGCACGAGGTAACCCTGGGAGCGCTCGTAGTCGAGCCGCAGCGACTGGGTGAGGCTGTGCAGCCGCGACCGGCTGTACTGCGCCAGCGCATAGAGATCGGCCCGGTTGCGCTGGAAGACCTCGGGCTTGCACGCCCTGAGCCATCGCAGGATCCAGTTCCACTGAGCGGCATCGAGCGAGGGTTTCCAGCGCACGGGAGCGTGGCGGCTGAACAGGTAGCGCGCGATCTTGCCGGGCATGCCCGGGGCGGCCCAGGGGGTCACGTATCCCGGTGCCACCAGGCCTGCGTTGGCGAAGCTCGCCTCGGCGGCGACGCCCCCCCGGCGTTCGAACACGGTCACTTCATGCCCATCGGCCGCCAGCTCGTGGGCCGTGGTGGTGCCGATGATGCCGGCACCGATGACTGCAACTCTCATGTAGTGGCCTTGGTCCTTGCGAGGAGGGCGGCCTCGACCGCCAGTGCCGTGTCGAGCAGGCGGTCGTCGCGGTGGCCGGGCGCCCACAGCATCAGGCCGACCGGTGGCGCGCCCGGCGCTTGGCAGGGCAGGGTGATGGCGCAGCCGTCGAGCAGGTTCACCACGATGGTGTTGCGCAGCAGCAGGGCATTGGTGCGGAAGAAGGCGTCATCGTCGTTTTCGAGCTCGGCGATCGGCGGCGCCATGATCGGCACCGTGGGCGACAGCACCGCGTCGAAGCCGCGCAGCGCGGCCTGCATGCGAACGATCCAGTCGCGCCGCTTGCGAAACAGTTCGACGTAGTCGGCTGCCGTCATCGTCTCGCCGATGCGGATGCGCTTTGCGACGCGATGGTCGTAGCCGGCCTCGCGCCGGGTCAGCAGTTCGCGGTGCCAGGTCCACGCCTCGGCGGCGGAGAAGCTGCCCCTGGCCTGCATGTCGCTCAGCTCGGCAATTTCGGTCAGCGGCAACTCTTCGATGCTGGCGCCCGCCTTCGACAGCGCATCGAGGCTCGCGTCGAACGCGCGCGCCACGGCAGGGTCGAGGCTGTCCTGCATCACCGAGCGCGCCACCGCGAAGCGGGTGGCGCGCAGTGGCCGGCCTTCGAGCGCGACGTGGCGGTCGGCCAGCACTTCGTGCAGCACGACCGCGTCGCGCACGCTGTGGGTGATGGCGCACACGGTGTCCAGCGTGGTCGACAGCGGCAGCGCACCGGCCGCGGGCGTGAGCGAGGCGGTGTTCTTGAAGCCCACGAGCCCTTGCAGGGCGGCCGGGATGCGGATGGAGCCGGCGGTGTCGGAGCCGAGCGCGGCCAAGGCGGCGCCGCTGGCCACCGAGACCGCGCCGCCCGACGTCGAACCGCCCGGGATGCGGGGCGTCTCGTCGCCCAGGCGCGCCGTTGCCACGTTCGCCGGCGTGCCGTAGTGGGGGTTGATGCCCACGCCGGAGAACGCGAATTCGGTCATGTTGCTGCGCCCGATGAGGGCGGCCCCGGCCTTGCGCAGGCGGGCCACCGCTGCCGCGTCGGCAGCGGCCGGCGCGGTGTCGCGCAGCACCGTGGACCCCGCGGTCGTGACCTCGCCGTGCACGTCGAACAGGTCTTTCAGGCTCACCGCCAGCCCGGCCAGCGGGGGCAGCGGCTGGCCCGCCGCGCGGGCATGGTCGACCGCCCGGGCGCAGGCACCGGCGTCCTCGGCCCTCAGCCTCGTGAAGGCGAAGCGTGCCTGCGGGGATGCCGCGGCGACCAGGCAGGCATCGAGCAGGTCGCCGGCGGTGCGGGTGCCGTTGCGCACGTGTTCGCGGGCGGCGATCAAGTCGTCTGCCATCGGGGTGCTATACTCTTTGGGTTTATCCGGATGCGGCCTGGGCCAGGGACTCCTGGGGTCGGCTCGCAGCGGATGGACAACTCGCAAAGCCGGTCACCAGAAGGTGTTGCAGAAGGCGTTGCATTTGATGCAGCCGTTTGCAATTCAGGCCGGATTTTAGACACAACCTTTGGAGCATCCATGCCCTTCACTATGCGTGAAATGCTGGAAGCGGGCGTCCATTTCGGACACCAGACCCGCTTCTGGAACCCCAAGATGGCCCCCTATATCTTTGGCCATCGCAACAAGATCCACATCATCAACCTCGAGAAGACGCTGCCGCTCTTCGAAGAGGCGATGAAGTTCGCCCGCCAGCTCGCCTCCAAGCGCGGCACCATCCTGATGGTCGGCACCAAGCGCCAGGCCCGCGAAGTGGTCGCGCAGGAAGCCCAGCGCGCCGGCATGCCCTACGTCGACCAGCGCTGGCTCGGCGGCATGCTGACCAACTTCAAGACCGTCAAGGGTTCGCTGAAGAAGCTCAAGGAGATGCAGGCACAGGTCGAGGCCGGCACCCAGCCCGCGATCAAGAAGGAAGCGCTGATGTTCCAGCGCGAGATCGCCAAGCTCGAGAAGGACATCGGCGGCATCCAGGACATGAACGCGCTGCCTGACGCGCTGTTCGTCATCGACGTCGGCTATCACAAGATCGCCGTGGCCGAAGCGCAGAAGCTCGGCATCCCGGTGATCGGCGTGGTGGACTCCAACCACTCGCCCGAAGGCATCGATTACGTGATCCCCGGCAACGATGACTCGGCCAAGGCCGTGGCGCTGTATGCCCGAGCCATCGCCGATGCCGTGCTGGAAGGCAAGGCCAACGCGGTCAGCGAAGTGGTCCAGGCCGCCCAGAGCAGCGACGAATTCGTGGAAGTCAGCGACGCTGCCTGAAGCCCGGTAGCCCGCGCGCAGACGAGCGCAACAAGAAGGGGCTGATTCAGCCCCTTTTTTTCAACAGAATCTTTTGTGTACCGGCGGCGCGAGCGCTGCCGGCGAACCGAACGGAGAACCCAATGCCTGCAATCACCGCCAGCATGGTCGCTGACCTGCGCGCCAAGACCGACGCCCCGATGATGGAGTGCAAGAAGGCGCTGACCGAAGCCGATGGCGACATGGCCAAGGCCGAGGAAATCCTGCGCGTCAAGCTGGGCAACAAGGCCAGCAAGGCCGCCTCGCGCATCACCGCCGAAGGCATCGTGGCGGCCCACATCGACGGCGCCACCGGCGCGCTGGTCGAGGTCAACTGCGAAACCGACTTCGTGTCCAAGAACGACACCTTCCTGGCGTTTGGCAAGGCACTGGCCGAGCTGGTGGCCAAGCACAACCCCGCCGACGTGGCGGCGCTGTCGGCCCTGCCCCTGACGCTGGGCGACTTCGGACCCACGGTGGAGGAAGTGCGCAAGGGTCTGGTCGGCAAGATCGGCGAGAACATGACGATCCGCCGCTTCAAGCGCTTTGCCGGCGAAGGCAAGCTGGCCAGCTACCTGCACGGCACCCGCATCGGCGTGGTGGTCGAATACACCGGCGACGACGTGGCCGCCAAGGACGTGGCGATGCACGTGGCCGCCATGAAGCCGGTGGCCCTTCAGGCCGCCGACGTGCCGGCCGACCTCATCGAGAAGGAGCGCTCCGTCGCCAATGCCAAGGCCGCCGAGTCCGGCAAGCCGGCCGACATCGCCGCCAAGATGGTCGAAGGCTCGGTGCAGAAGTACCTGAAGGAAGTCTCGCTGTTCAACCAGGCGTTCGTGAAGAACGACAAGCAGACGGTGGAACAGATGCTCAAGGCCGCCAACACGGCGGTCAAGGCGTTCACCCTCTACGTGGTGGGCGAAGGCATCGAGAAGAAGCAGGACGACTTCGCTGCCGAAGTGGCCGCGCAGGTCGCTGCCGCCAAGGGCCAGTAAGGCCGGTTGCCAACGACGTTTCACCTACACTTCGCCACCATCTCGACAAGGGAGCCCTGAATGCCGGCGTACAAGCGCATCCTGCTCAAACTCTCCGGTGAGGCGCTGATGGGCGATGACGCCTACGGCATCAACCGTGCCACCATCGTTCGCATGGTGCGCGAGGTGCAGGAGGTGACCAGGCTCGGCTGCGAGGTGGCGGTGGTGATCGGCGGGGGCAACATCTTTCGCGGCGTGGCGGGCGGCTCGGTCGGCATGGACCGCGCCACCGCCGACTACATGGGCATGCTCGCCACCGTGATGAATTCGCTGGCGCTGGCCGACACCATGCGCCAGGAAGGCATGACGGCGCGCGTGATGTCGGCGATCAGCATCGAGCAGGTGGTCGAGCCCTATGTGCGCCCGAAGGCGCTGCAGTATCTGGAAGAGGGCAAGGTCGTCGTGTTCGCCGCCGGCACCGGCAACCCCTTCTTCACGACGGACACGGCGGCCGCGCTGCGCGGCGCCGAGATCGGCGCCGAGGTGGTGCTCAAGGCCACCAAGGTCGACGGCGTCTACACGGCCGACCCCAAGAAGGACCCGAGCGCCACGCGCTACAGCCAGATCAGTTTCGACGAGGCCATCGTCAAGAACCTGCAGGTGCTCGACGCCACGGCCTTCGCGCTGTGCCGCGACCAGAAGCTGCCGATCAAGGTGTTCAGCATCTTCAAGCCCGGGGCACTGAAGCGCGTGGTGATGGGCGAGGACGAGGGCACGCTGGTCCACGTTTGAGGCGCCACGTTTGAGGAGCAGACGATGACGATTGCAGAAATCAAGAAAACCGCCGAGCAGAAGATGGCTCGGTCGATCGAGGCGTTCAAGAACGAACTCACCAAGATCCGCACCGGCCGCGCGCATGCCGGCCTGCTCGACCAGGTGCATGTCGAGTACTACGGCTCGATGGTGCCGCTGAGCCAGGTGGCCAACGTGAGCCTGCTCGACGCCCGGACGATCAGCGTGCAGCCCTGGGAAAAGGGCATGGGCCCGAAGATCGAGAAGGCGATCCGCGAGTCCGACCTGGGCCTGAACCCCGCGGCGCAGGGTGACCTGCTGCGCGTGCCCATGCCGGCGTTGACAGAGGAGCGCCGCAAGGAGCTCACCAAGGTGGTCCGGCACGCCGGCGAGGAGGCCAAGGTCGCGGTGCGCAACCTGCGGCGCGACGCCAACGAGCATGCCAAGAAGCTGCTCAAGGACAAGGCCATCACCGAAGACGAAGAGCGCCGCTCGCAGGACGAGGTGCAGAAGCTCACCGACCGCACGATTGCCGAGATCGACAAGCTGATCCATGGCAAGGAAGCGGAGATCATGGCCGTCTGACCGGCCTGATTCCGTCGGCAACATGGCACTGTTCAAGCTGCGTTCCGCCGTGAAGCGGGAGCCCGTCGCGGTCGCTCCCCGTCACATTGCCATCGTGATGGACGGCAACGGCCGGTGGGCCAAGAAGCGCTTCATGCCGCGGGTGTTCGGCCACAAGCACGGTGTCGATGCCCTGGTTCGCACGGTCAAGGCCTGCGCCGACCGTGGCGTCGAATACCTCACCGTCTTTGCCTTCTCCTCCGAGAACTGGAAGCGGCCCCATGAGGAGGTGTCCGGCCTGATGGGACTGGCGCTTGCCACGGTGGCCAATCACCTGGCCAAGATGACGACCGAAGGCGTGCGCATCCGCATCGTCGGAGACCTCTCGGCCGTGTCCGACAAGGTGCGCGCAGCACTGAACCAGGCCGAGGCCGCCACGGCGCACAACACGCGCATCCACCTCACGGTCGCGTTCAACTACGGCGGCCGCTGGGACGTGCTGCAGGCCTGCCGCCGGGCCATCGAGGCCGGCGTGGCGCCCGACCAGCTCGACGAAGCCCGGCTCGCCCAGTTCATGGCGCTGAAGCACGCACCCGATCCCGACCTTTTCATCCGGACGGGCGGCGAGCTGCGTGTGTCCAACTTCCTTCTGTGGCAGATCGCCTACTCCGAACTCCACTTCACCGAGTGCCTGTGGCCCGACTTCGGCGAGGCCGAACTGGACGCCGCGCTCGTTGCCTATGCCGGCCGTGAGCGGCGCTTCGGAGGCGTCCAGACTGCCGGGCCGGCGGCAGCCGCCGCGCTGACAACCTCAGGATCCTGAACATGCTCAAGCAGCGCGTGATCACCGCAGTTGTATTGCTGGCGGTGCTGCTGCCCGCACTGTTCGCCGAATCCCTGTGGCCCTTCGCGGCGCTGAGCCTTGCGGCGGCTTCGGCGGGCGGTTGGGAATGGGCGCGCCTGAACGGGCTGCGCGCAGGCGCTGCCGTCGTCCTGGGCGCCGTCGTGCTCGCGGGGGGCGCGCTCGCATGGTGGATGGGCTGGGCGCTGCACGCGCCAGAGTGGCCCTGGTGGGCCGCGATGCTGGTGTGGGTGCTGGGCGGGGCGTTCGTGCTGAGCAAGGGGGTTGCCGGCTGGCCTCGGCTGCCCGTGGTGCTGCGCCTCGTGCTGGGCGTGCTGTTGCTGTGGCTGGCCTGGCTGGCGCTGGTGCAGGCCAAGGCGCTGGGTGTCAACTTCCTGTTGTCGGTGTTCTGCCTGGTCTGGGCCGCCGACATTGCCGCCTACTTCGGCGGCCGCGCATTCGGGCGCCGGAAGCTGGCGCCGGCCATCAGCCCCGGCAAGAGCTGGGAAGGCGTGTGGAGCGGCATGCTGGGCGTCGTCGTGCTGGCAGTGTTGTGGCTCGCGCTCGACCGGCGCGACGTGGTCGACAGCGCCAGCCTGTACACGCGCGTGAGCCAGCAGGTCGGCTGGCTGGGCATGGGCGTTGCGGTGCTGTTCCTGGCGGCGATGAGCGTGGTGGGCGATCTGTTCGAATCCCTGGTCAAGCGCAGTGCAGGTGCCAAGGACAGCAGCAACCTCCTGCCCGGCCACGGTGGTGTGCTCGACCGTATCGACGCCTTGTTGCCGGTGCTGCCGCTGGCGATGGCGCTGGTTTCCCTCTGAGGTGGACATGCAGTTTCCCCGCCGCCAACGCGTGTGCGTGTTGGGCTCGACCGGCTCGATCGGCACCAACACGCTCGACGTGATGTCCCGCCACCCGGAGCGCTACGAGGTCTTCGCACTCACCGCGCACAGCCGGGTGGACGCCCTGTTCGAGCAATGCGTGCGGTGGCGACCGCGATTCGCCGTGCTGCCGGAGGCGGCACAGGCGGCCGCCCTGCAGGATCGGCTTCGCCGCGAGGACCTCCCCACCGAAGTGCTCTGCGGGCCGCAGGCTTTGGCCGACATGGCTGCGCATCCGCAGGTCGACGCCGTGATGGCTGCCATCGTCGGCGCCGCCGGCCTGCAGCCCTGCCTGGCCGCCGCTCGCGCTGGCAAGCGCCTGCTCCTGGCCAACAAGGAAGCGCTGGTGGTGGGCGGCGCCTTGTTCATGCGAGCGGTGCAGGAGGGTGGCGCAACGCTGCTGCCCATCGACAGCGAGCATTCGGCCATCTTCCAGTGCCTTCCCGAAGACCGCAGCGCGTGGCACCAGCGTATCGACCACATCGTGCTCACGGCCTCAGGCGGCCCGTTCCGTCAGCGCGACCCCGCCAGCCTGCGCAACGTGACGCCCGACGAAGCCTGTGCCCACCCCAACTGGGTCATGGGTCGCAAGATTTCGGTCGATTCGGCCACGATGATGAACAAGGCGCTCGAAGTCATCGAAGCCCGCTGGCTGTTCGACCTCGCGCCTGAGCAGATCCGCGTCGTGATCCACCCGCAGAGCATCATCCACTCGATGGTGGTGTGCCGCGACAACTCGGTGCTGGCGCAACTGGGCACACCCGACATGCGGGTGCCCATTGCCTACGGCCTGGCCTGGCCCGAACGCGTGGAGTCGGGGGCCTCCTGCCTTGATTTCACGGCCCTGTCGGCGCTGACCTTCGAGCCGGCCGAGGACACGCGCTATCCCGGCCTTCGCCTGGCCTGGGACACGCTCACCGGTCCCGCAGGCAGCACCGCCGTGCTGAATGCAGCCAACGAGGTGGCCGTGGCGGCGTTCCTGGCCGGAACCATCCGTTTCGACCAGATTCATAGCGTCAACGCACGGACGCTCGAGGCGTTGGTGATCGAGCGGGGCTGCACCGAGAGCCTCGAAGGCCTGCTGGCCCTGGACGCCAGGGCGCGCGAGGCGGCCGCGAAGGCCGCCAACAACACATCTGCATGATCACTGTCATCGCCTTCCTGATCACGCTCGGTGTGCTCATCGTGGTGCACGAATACGGGCACTACCGCGTGGCCGTGGCTTGCGGCGTGAAGGTGTTGCGCTTCTCGGTGGGCTTCGGGCGCGTCATCTGGCGCAGGCAGCGCGGCGACACCGAGTTCGCCGTGTCGGCCATCCCGCTGGGCGGCTACGTGAAGATGCTCGACGAGCGTGAAGGCGAGGTGCCTCCTCACGAGTTGCACCGGGCCTTCAATCGCAAACCCCTTTGGCAGCGCGCCGCCGTCGTGGCCGCCGGTCCCGCGGCCAACCTGGTGCTGGCCTGGGTCCTGTTTGCTGCAGCCTCCTGGTGGGGCGTGAACGAACCCAAGGCGGTGCTCGGTACGCCCGAACCGGCCAGCCTCGCCGAGCGGGCCGGAGTGCGATCGGGCGACTGGGTTCGGGCGGTGTCCACCGACGGCAGCGAATGGACGGACGTGGCCTCGTTGCCGGAGTTGAGCTGGTACATCACCCAGGCGGTCCTGAATTCGGAGCGGCTTCACCTGGAGCTGACCGACGCGCAAGGGCACGGCCGGCGCAACGCGGTGCTCGAGCTCGACAAGCTCGCCGTGAAGGATGTGGACGCCCAGCTGATGCGTCGCATCGGGGTCTTGCAGCCCTACAGCGAACCCCTGCTGCGCGACGTCGTGGCCGCTGGTCCCGCGGGGCAGGCCGGGCTGCAGAAGGGCGACCGCGTACTCTCGGTGAACGGTGAGGCGGTGGCAGACGCGACGCGCCTGCTGCAGATCATCCGGGGCGCGGTGCAGGGCAACGAACCCAGGCCGATGGTCTGGCGCGTGCAGCGCGGCCATGAGGTGATCGAGGCGACCGTGACACCCGCCGTGGTGCAGGACAAGGACCGACCCGTCGGCCGCGTCGAAGCCTATCTCGGCGGTGCGGTGGACATGGTGCTGGTGCGCCGCGGCGTGTTCGACGGACTGGAGCGGGCGGCGGCGCGTACCTGGGACACCGCAGCGCTCAACCTCAGGATGCTTGGCAAGATGCTCATCGGCGAAGCGTCGCTCAAGAACCTGAGCGGCCCGCTGACCATTGCCGACTATGCCGGCCAGTCGGTCCAGAGGGGCGTCGCCTACTACCTGGCCTTTCTTGCCATCGTGAGCGTGGGCCTCGGGGTGCTGAACCTGCTGCCGCTGCCGATGCTCGATGGCGGACACCTCATGTATTATCTTTTCGAAGGAGTGACGGGCCGGCCGGTCTCGGACGTGTGGCTGGATCGGCTGCAACGAGGGGGACTCGCCATCATGCTGCTCATGATGTCACTCGCCCTCTACAACGATGTGGCCCGCCTGCTGGGCCTGCACTGACAACGCATGCGCCTCCTCTCCCGTCTGCCTCGTTCCCTTCAACCGACCCTCATCGCTTCAGCCCTCGCCATGACACTGCATGGCCATGCCTGGGCTGTCGAGCCGTTCGTGCTGAAGGACATCCGCATCGAGGGCCTGCAGCGCACGGATGCCGGCGCGGTGTTCGCCGCGTTGCCCTTTCGCGTCGGCGACACCTACTCCGACGACAAGGGCGCTGCCGCACTGCGCGCGCTCTTCGGCACGGGGCTCTTCAAGGACGTGCGGCTGGAGGTCGACGGTGAGGTGGTGGTGGTCGTGCTCGAAGAGCGTCCCATCATCTCCAGCGTCGACTTCGCCGGCTTGAAGGAATTCGACAAGGACGCGCTGCTGAAGGCGCTCAAGGACGTCGGCATCGGAGAAGGCAAGCCCTTCGACAAGGCCATGGCCGACCGCGCCGAGCAGGAGATCAAGCGCGAATACCTGACGCGCAGCCTCTACGGCGTGGAGGTCGTGACGACCATCACCCCGCAGGAACGCAACCGCGTCAACGTCACCTTCACCGTGACCGAAGGCGGCATCGCCAAGATCAAGGAGATCCGCATCACGGGCAACAAGGCTTTCTCGGAAAGCACGCTGCTCGGGCAGTTCGATCTCGACACGGGGGGCTGGCTCAGCTGGTACACCAAGTCCGACCGCTATTCGCGAGCCAAGCTCAATGCCGACCTCGAAACCCTGCGCGCCTACTACCTGAACCGCGGCTATCTGGAGTTCAACGTCGAGTCCACGCAGGTCGCCATCTCGCCCGACAAGCAGGACATCACGATCACGATCAACGTCAACGAGGGCCAGCGCTACACGGTCACCGGCGTGAAGCTCGAGGGCGAATACTTCGGCAAGGAAGAGGAATTCAAGTCGCTGGTCACCATCCAGCCGGGCGAGGCCTATCGCGCGGAAGACGTGGCCACGACGAACCGCGCGTTCACCGATCGCTTTGCCAGCTTCGGCTATGCCTTCGCGCGCATGGACTTCCGGCCGGAGATCGATCGGGAGACCGGTCGGGTTTCTGTGGTGCTCATCGCCGATCCGCAGCGCCGCGTGTACGTGCGCCGCATCAACGTGTCGGGCAACACCCGTACGCGCGACGAGGTGGTGCGGCGCGAGTTCCGGCAGTTCGAGTCGGCCTGGTACGACGGGCAGCGCATCAAGCTCTCGCGCGACCGGGTCGACCGGCTGGGTTATTTCAAGTCGGTCAACGTCGAGACCGAGGAAGTGCCCAACACGCTGGACCAGGTCGACCTGACCATCGTCGTCGAGGAAAAGCCCACCGGCAACCTGCAGCTGGGTGCAGGCTTCTCCAGCGCCGAGAAGCTGTCGCTGTCGGGTTCGATCCGGCAGGAGAACGTGTTCGGCAGCGGCAACTACCTCGGCATCGAACTCAACACCAGCAAGTACAACCGCACGCTGGTCGTCAGCACGGTGGATCCGTACTTCACGATCGACGGCATCTCGCGAGCCTTCGACGTCTTCTATCGCACCAGCAAGCCCATCAACAGCCAGGGCGAAGAGTACGAGCTGGTGACGCCGGGGGCCTCGGTTCGCTTCGGCGTGCCGTTCACCGAACGCGATACGGTGTTCTTCGGCATCGGCCTGGAACGCACCGAAATCAAGGCGGGCAGTTCCTTGCCCACGAACTACCGCATCTACCGCGACGAGTTCGGCGAGTCGAGCACCAGCGTGCCGCTGACCCTGGGCTGGGCCCGCGACAGCCGCGACAGCGCGCTGGTTCCTAATGCAGGCCGCTATCAGCGCATCAACCTGGAATGGGGTATCGGTGGAGACACCCGCTACCTGCGCAGCAACCTGCAGTTCCAGCAGTATTGGCCGTTGACCAAGAAATTCACCTTCGCGGTCAACGCAGAGTTCGGCTGGGGCCAGGGCCTCGGCGGGCGTCGGTATCCGATCTTCAAGAACTTCTATGGCGGTGGCCTGGGAACGGTGCGGGGCTTCGACCAGGGCTCCCTCGGCCCGGTGGATACCACGGGCGCCTACATCGGCGGCACGCGGCGACTCAACATCAACAGCGAGCTCTACGTTCCCTTCCCCGGAGCGGGCAACGACCGCACCTTGCGCGTGTTCGGCTACATGGACGCCGGCAACGTGTGGGGCGGAAGCGATCAGGTCATCGTCCAACGCTGCTCAGGCATGAATTGGGAGTCCCTCCGTGCGTCGGTCGGCGTGGGCCTGAGCTGGGTCTCTCCGGTGGGGCCGCTGAAACTCAGCTACGGCGAGCCGGTAAAGTCTTGCTCCGGCGATAAAATCCAACGTTTCCAATTCCAGATCGGGACCGCGTTCTAATGAAAAGTTTCTCGTTGATCTCCGTGCTGGTTGCCGGAATGCTCGCCGCGTTCGTGCCCGCCGCGAACGCCCAGGAACTGAAGATCGGTTTCGTGAGCCGCGAGCGTGTGCTTCGCGACGCGGTGCCGGCCAAGGCCGCGCAGGCCAAGCTCGAGGCCGAGTTCGGCAAGCGCGAGAAGGAACTGCTGGACATGCAGACCCGCATCAAGGCCGCCGCCGACAAGCTCGAGAAAGAAGCGCCCACGCTGGCCGAAAGCGAACGTTCGCGCCGCCAGCGCGACCTCGTCGAGCAGGACCGCGAATTCCAGCGCAAGCGCCGCGAATTCCAGGAAGACGCCAACCAGCGCAAGAACGAGGAACTGGCTGGTCTGGTAGAGCGCGCGCAGAAGGTGATCAAGCAGATCGCCGATCAGGAAAAGTACGACCTGATCATCGAAGAAGCGGTGCATGTCAGCCCGCGGGTGGACATCACCGACAAGGTCATCAAGGCCCTCAACGCGTCGGGCGGGAAGTAAGCCCCCCCGGCAGATCCGGCTGACGTCAGTGTTCGAAGCCCGGCTCGGTGACATCGTTGCAGACCTGGGCGGTGAACTCCTCGGGCCGGCTGAACTCGTCATCACCCGCATCGGGCCTCTCGACGGCGCCACGCCCTCGACCCTCTCGTTCCTTGCCAATCCCAGGTACCGCTCGCAGCTCCAGGCGTCGCAGGCCGGCTGCGTGATCGTCGCGCCGGCCGTGCGCGACGAAGCCCTGCAGCGCGGGGCAGCCATCGTCGCCGACGACCCCTACCTCTATTTCGCCCGCGCCACGCAATGGTGGGCCCGCCGCACCCGGCCGGCGGCGCCGGCCGGCGTGCATCCGAGCGCAGTCGTCGACGCCACAGCCGTGCTGGGCGTGGGCGTCTCGATCGGCCCGCTGGCGGTCGTCGAGGCCGGCGCGGTGATCGGTGACGGCGCGGTCATCGGCCCGCACACCGTGGTAGGCGCGCGGGCCCGGATCGGCGCAGGTTCGCGCCTGGCCGCCAACGTCACCTTCGGGGCCGACTGCTCGCTGGGTGCGCGCGGCATCCTGCACGGCGGCGCGGTCATCGGAGCCGACGGCTTTGGCTTCGCACCCAGCCGCGAGGGGTGGGAAAAGATCGAGCAACTGGGTGCGGTGCGCATCGGCGACGACGTCGAGATCGGCGCCAACACCTGCATCGATCGGGGCGCCCTCGACGACACCGTCATCGAAGACGGCGTGAAGCTCGACAACCTCATACAGATCGGCCACAACGTGCGCATCGGCGCTCACACCGCCATGGCGGGCTGCGTGGCCGTGGCGGGCAGCACCCGCATCGGGTCGCGCTGCACGATCGGCGGCGCCTCGAGCATCGTCGGGCACATCGAGCTGGCCGACGGCGTGCACGTGTCGGCCTGTACCCTGATCACGCGCTCGATCCACCAGCCGGGCGTGTACAGCGGCGCCTTTCCCTTCGACGACAATAAGACCTGGGAAAAGAACGCAGCGACGCTGCGTCAGTTGCACACCATGCGTGAGCGCCTGCGAGCGCTCGAGAAGAAACAGTCATGAACTCGATGGACATCCACCAGATCCTCAAGAAGCTTCCTCATCGCTACCCGTTCTTGCTGGTGGACCGGGTGATCGAGATCGAGAAGGGCAAGCGCCTGCGGGCCCTGAAGAACGTCACGATGAACGAGCCGTTTTTCGTGGGCCATTTCCCGAAGCGCCCGGTCATGCCCGGCGTGCTGATGCTCGAGGCCATGGCGCAGGCCGCGGCCTTGCTGTCGTTCGCATCGCTCGACATGGAACTCGACGACAACTCGGTGTATTACTTCGCAGGGATCGACAACGCGCGCTTCAAGCGTCCGGTGGAGCCGGGTGACCAGCTCATCCTCGACGTGACGCTCGACCGCATGAAAGCCGGCATCTTCAAGTTCGGCGGCCGCGCCTTGGTCGGTGAAGAGGTCGCCGCCGAGGCCGAGCTGATGTGCACCATGCGCAAGGTGTCGTGAGGTCGGGCGTGGCGACGATCCATCCGACAGCGATCATCGACCCGAAGGCCGAGCTCGCAGCCTCCGTCGAGGTCGGGCCATATGCCGTGATCGGCGCCGGCGTGCGCATCGGCGAAGGCACCACGGTCGGTGCCCATTGCACGATCGAGGGCCCCACCACCATCGGGCGCGACAACCGCATCTACCAGTTCGCCTCGCTCGGTGCCGCGCCGCAGGACATGAAGTACCGCGGTGAGCCGACCGAGCTGCACATCGGCGATCGCAACACGATCCGGGAGTTCTGTACCTTCAACCGCGGCACCACGCAGGACGCCGGCGTCACCCGCATCGGTGACGACAACTGGGTGATGGCCTACGTGCACGTCGCTCACGACGTGCAGGTGGGCAACCGCACGATCCTCGCCAACAACGCCACGCTGGCCGGCCACGTTCACGTGGGGGACTGGGTGATCGTGGGCGGGCTGACCGGCGTGCACCAGTTCACCAGGATCGGCGCCCACGCGATGATCGGCTTCGCCAGCCACGTGTCGCAGGACGTGCCGCCCTTCATGATGGTGTCCGGCAACCCGCTCGGCGTGCACGGCTTCAACATCGAGGGTCTGCGGCGCCGCGGCTTTTCGGCCGAGCGCATCGCGCAGGTCAAGCAGATGCACCGCCTGCTGTATCGCAAGGGCCTCACGCTCGAAGAGGCGAAGGCCGGCATTGCCGCCATCGCGGGCGACCATGGCGACTCCAAGGCCGACGTCGACCTGATGCTCGGCTTCCTCGCCGCTTCCACGCGCGGCATCGCGCGCTGACCGCCTGCTGCCGATGACGAGCACACCTCGTTTTGCGATGGTGGCGGGAGAAGCCTCGGGCGACCTGCTGGCAGGGCTGCTGCTGGGCGGCATGCGCCAGCGCTGGCCGGAGCTCGGTGGCGGGCAGCTCTTCGGCATCGGCGGGCCTCGCATGGCCGAGCAGGGCTTCAACGCCTGGTGGCCGCATGAGAAGCTTGCCGTCCGCGGGTATGTCGAGGTGCTTCGCCACTACCGCGAGATCGCCGGCATCCGCAAGCAGCTCGCGCAGCGCCTGCTGGCCGAGCCGCCGGACGCCTTCATCGGCGTCGATGCGCCCGACTTCAACCTCGACCTCGAAGGGCAGCTCAAGGCCCGCGGCGTCAAGGCGATCCACTTCGTGTGCCCGTCGATCTGGGCATGGCGAGGCAAGCGGATCGAGAAGATCCGGCGCAGCGCCGACCATGTGCTGTGCCTGTTCCCTTTCGAGCCGCAGCTGCTGGCCCAGCACGGCATTGCAGCCACCTACGTGGGCCATCCGCTGGCCGACGCCATCCCGTTGGAGGTCGACAAGGCCGCCGCCCGGGCAGCGCTCGGCCTGGACGCGGCGGCGCCCGTGGTGGCACTGCTGCCCGGCAGCCGCCGCAGCGAGATCCAGTACATCGCACCGCGGTTCGCGCAGGCGGCGGCGCTCATGCATCGCCAGCGCCCGGACGTGAAGTTCGTCCTGCCGGCCATCCCGTCGCTCAGGGCGATGGTGGAGCCGATGCTTCATGAGTTCGCTCCGCGCGCACAGATCCAGTTGCTCGATGGCCGTTCGCACGAGGCCCTGGCCGCCTGCGACGTCACGCTCATCGCCAGCGGCACCGCCACGCTGGAAGCCGCGCTGTTCAAGCGGCCGATGGTCATTGCCTACAACATGCACTTCCTGAGCTGGCAGCTGATGAAGCGCATGGGCTACCAGCCTTGGGTGGGTCTGCCCAACATCCTGTGCCGCGAATTTGTCGTGCCCGAGCTGTTGCAGGGTGCGGCTTCCCCCGATGCGCTGGCCGGCGAGACCTTGCGCTGGCTGGACGATCGCAGCCGTTACGAGCAAACTCAGGCCCGTTTCGTCGAACTCCACCACATGCTCAAGCGCGACACGGCGCGCTGTGCCACCGATGCGATCGCGCAAGTCATCGAACAAGCCTGAGCAGATTGCGCTGCACTTCGACGTGCCGGGCCTCGTGGCCGGGGTGGACGAAGCCGGCCGCGGGCCGCTGGCCGGCCCGGTGGTGGCTGCCGCGGTGATCCTCGACGACCTGAAACCCATCGAGGGCCTGGCCGACTCTAAGGTGCTCACGGCCCGGGCGCGCGACCGCCTCTACGACGAGATCCGTGCCAAGGCGCTGTGCTGCAGCATCGCCGAAGCCAGCGTCGAAGAGATCGACCGCATCAACATCCTGCAGGCCACCATGCTGGCGATGCGGCGCGCCGTCGAAGGCCTGCGGCTCAAGCCCGCCAAGGTGCTGGTCGACGGCAACCGGCTGCCGGTGCTCAAGGTGACGGCCGAAGCCATCGTCAAGGGCGACGCCACCGTGGCCTCTATCTCCGCGGCCTCCATCCTGGCCAAGGTGCATCGCGACCGGCTCTGCCTGCAGTTGCACGAGCTGCATCCGCAGTACGGTTTTGCCGAGCACAAGGGCTACAGCACGCCGGAGCACCTGGCCGCCTTGCGTGCCCATGGCGCGTGTGCAGTGCATCGACGCAGCTTCGCACCGGTGCGCGAGGCGCTCGAGGGCGAGGTGGTGCCGCAAGTGGTGGTCGCGGCCTGATGGACGGCAAGGTCACGTTCGTCAGCTCGCGCGACAACTCGCTGATCCAGCGGGTACGCAAGCTGGCTCAGGACCCTGGCGCCTACCGCAAGCTCGGGGAGGTGTGGCTCGAAGGCGAACACCTCTGCGACGCTGCGGTTTCGCGCGGGCGGCCCGTTGCGCTGGCGGTCATAGCCGAAGCGGCGTGGGCACAGCCGGCGCTTTCGCGCCTGGCGCAACACGCCAGGCGCGTGGCGGTGGTGACCGACAGCCTTTTCAAGGCCGTGAGCGGGCTCGAGTCGCCGGCGTCCGTCGGCTTCCTGATGGCGTGGGAGAGCCCGCCGAGCCCCATGCCGGGGGTGCCCACCGTGGTGCTCGACCGGCTGCAGGACGCAGGCAACGTCGGCACCATCCTGCGCAGCGCGGCAGCGCTGGGCGTGGCGCAGGTGGTCGCGCTCAAGGGCACTGCGGCGCTGTGGTCGCCCAAGGTGCTGCGCGCCGGCATGGGCGCACATTTCGCGCTGCACCTCGTCGAGGCTGCACAAGCCGCCGACCTCGCTGCGCTGCAGCTGCCGCTGGTGGCAACGAGTTCACACGCCAGCGCCGAACTGCACGCCACCCGTTTGCCGGACCCGTGCGCCTGGGTGCTGGGTCATGAAGGTCAGGGTGTCGATGCGGCGTTGATGGCGCAGTGCGAAGTGGTGCTGCGCATTCCGCAGCCGGGCGGTGAGGAATCGCTCAACGTGGGCTCGGCGGCGGCGATCTGCCTGTACGAGTCGCTGCGCCAGCGATTGGCGCAGCAGCCGCCGGCTGCTCAGTAGATCAGCCGGTCCGGGCGGATGTCGCGCAGGATGGTCGTGGCGATCTCCTCGATCGACTTGTGCGTCGAGGACAACCACGAAATCCCGTCGCGCTTCATCATTCGTTCGGCTTCGTTCACTTCGTAGCGGCAGTTCTCGAGGCTGGCGTACTTGCTGCCCGGCCGCCGCTCGTTGCGGATCGAACTCAGCCTGTCGGGATCGATGGTCAGGCCGAAGCATTTCTTCTTGTGCGGCGCCAGCGAAGAGGGCAGGTGACCGCGCTCGAAGTCTTCGGGAATGAGCGGGTAGTTGGCCGCCTTGATGCCGTGCTGCATGGCGAGGTAGAGCGACGTGGGCGTCTTGCCGCTGCGGCTCACGCCCACCAGGATCACTTCGGCCTGTTCGAGGTTGCGGGCCGACTGGCCGTCGTCGTGGGCCAGCGAGAAGTTGATCGCCTCGATGCGGTTGTCGTATTCCTGGCTCTTGGCGATGTCCGAGAAGCGGCCGACGCGGTGGTTGGACTTCACGCCCAGCTCGAGCTCCAGCGGCTCGATGAAGGTCTTGAACATGTCGAGCACCAGGCCCTTGCAATGCTCGGTGACGATGCCCAGCACGTCGTCGTTGACCAGGGTGATGAAGACGATGGGCTTGCGGCCTTCGCGCTCCGCGGTTTCGTTGATCTCGCGCACCACCTGGTGTGCCTTGTCGACGGTGTCGATGAACGGGCGGCGCACGTGACGCGGCTTGCCGGAGAACTGGTTGAGGATCGAGTTACCGAAGGTTTCGGCCGTGATGCCGGTGCCGTCTGAGACAAAAAACACGGTGCGGTTGGGCATGGCGTTGAAATGAAGGGGTGGCGCGCCTGCCCATCGTACCCGGCCACCCCGTAGAATCCGCCTCAATTTCTCGCGATTACAGCCCCCTGATGCGCCTGCCCACCCCACAACCAGAATCGACAAAGCGTCGTGGGCCGGTTGCCGTCTCCCAGGGCCTCGACGACGCGGGAGCACCGGTTTTTCATCATCACGGAGCTTTCCCATGTCTTCCCGCTTTGAGGCGACCGCCCTGGTCGTACCGTTTGAGAACCTGAGGATGACCGACGTCGAGGCGGTTGGCGGCAAGAACGCCAGCCTCGGCGAAATGATCTCGCAGCTCGCCGCCTCCGGCGTGCGCGTGCCCGGCGGGTTCGCCACCACCGCCCACGCCTTCCGCGAGTTCCTGAAGCACGACGGCCTGGCCGATCGCATCAACAGGCGGCTGGCCACGCTCAACACCGACGACGTCCGCGCGCTGGCCGAGGCCGGTGCCGAGATCCGTGGCTGGGTCGAGGCGCAGCCGTTCCCGGCCGACCTCGAGGCGGCCATCCGTGCCGAGTTCGCCAAGCTGACGGCAGGCAACACCAGCGCCTCGTTTGCTGTGCGCTCCTCGGCCACCGCCGAAGACCTGCCCGATGCCAGCTTCGCCGGCCAGCAGGAGACCTTCCTCAATGTGGCGGGCATCGAAGAGGTGCTGCACAAGATGAAGGAGGTGTTCGCCTCCCTCTACAACGACCGCGCCATCAGCTACCGGGTGCACAAGGGCTTCGCCCACAGCGACGTGGCGCTTTCGGCCGGCGTGCAGCGCATGGTGCGTTCCGACCTGGGCGCCGCCGGCGTGATGTTCACCATCGATACCGAGTCGGGTTTCAAGGAGGTGGTGTTCATCACCGCCAGCTACGGCCTGGGCGAAACGGTCGTGCAGGGTGCGGTGAACCCCGACGAGTTCTACGTGCACAAGCCGGCGCTCAAAAACGGCAAGCTGGCGATCATCCGGCGCAACCTTGGCTCCAAGCTCATCAAGATGGAGTTCAGCAGCGCCGACGAAAAGGCTGCCACCGGCAAGCTGGTGAAGACGGTGGACACCGCGCCCGAGCTGCGCAACCGCTATTCGCTGACCGACGCCGACGTGACCGAGCTGGCCAGGTATGCGCTCATCATCGAGCAGCACTACGGCCGCCCGATGGACATCGAGTGGGGCAAGGACGGCGGCGACGGGCAGCTCTACATCCTTCAGGCACGGCCCGAGACGGTGAAGAGCCAGGCCGAAGGCAAGGCCGAGCACCGCTACAAGCTCAAGGGGCAGGGCACCGTGCTGGCCGAAGGCCGCGCCATCGGCCAGAAGATCGGTACCGGCCCCGTGCGGCTCGTGCACAGCATTGCCGAGATGGAGCGTGTGCAGCCCGGCGACGTGCTGGTGACCGACATGACCGACCCGAACTGGGAGCCGGTGATGAAGCGCGCCTCGGCCATCGTCACCAACCGCGGCGGCCGCACCTGCCATGCGGCCATCATCGCCCGTGAGCTGGGCATCCCGGCGGTGGTGGGCTGCGGAGACGCGACCGAAGTGCTGAAGGACGGCGCGCTGGTCACCGTGGCCTGCTCCGAAGGCGACACCGGCTACATCTACGACGGACTGCTCGAGACCGAAGTCACCGAAGTGCAGCGCGGCGAGCTGCCCTACTGCCCGGTGAAGATCATGATGAACGTGGGCAACCCGCAGCTCGCCTTCGACTTCGCGCAGATGCCCAACTCCGGTGTGGGCCTGGCACGCCTCGAGTTCATCATCAACAACAACATCGGCGTGCACCCGAAGGCCATCCTCGACTATCCGAACGTCGACGCCGACCTGAAGAAGGCGGTCGAGTCGGTGGCGCGCGGGCATGCGTCGCCGCGTGCGTTCTATGTGGACAAGCTGGCCGAGGGCATTGCCACCATCGCGGCGGCGTTCTGGCCCAAGCCGGTGATCGTGCGCCTGTCCGACTTCAAGTCCAACGAATACCGCAAGCTGATCGGCGGCTCGCGCTACGAGCCGGACGAAGAGAACCCGATGCTGGGCTTCCGCGGCGCCTCGCGCTACGTCAGCGAAGACTTCTCCGAGGCATTTGCCATGGAATGCGAGGCCCTCAAGCGGGTGCGCAACGACATGGGGCTCACGAACGTCGAGATCATGGTGCCCTTCGTGCGCACCATCAAGCAGGCGGCACGGGTCACGGAGATGCTGGCCGAGAGGGGCCTGAAGCGCGGACACGACGGCCTGCGCGTCATCATGATGTGCGAAGTGCCCAGCAACGCGATCCTGGCCGACCAGTTCCTCGAGTACTTCGACGGCATGTCGATCGGCTCGAACGACCTGACCCAGCTCACGCTCGGCCTGGACCGAGACTCCGGCCTCGAGCTGCTGGCGGCCGACTTCGACGAACGCGACCCCGCGGTGAAGGCCATGATCGCGCGCGCCATCGTGGCGTGCCGCGCGGTCGGCAAGTACGTGGGCATCTGCGGCCAGGGGCCCAGCGACCACCCCGACTTCGCCGACTGGCTGGCCCAGGAAGGCATCGGGTCGATCTCGTTGAACCCCGACACGGTGGTCGAAACCTGGCAGCGCCTGGCCAAGCGCTAGAGGCAGGCGCCGGCGGCCCGTGTCGTGACAGGGTTCGCTCTAGTCGCGGCTCATGGCCGCTCTTCACACAATCGTGGCCTTGCCACGGAGGTGTGATGGGCGGCGGTGGGCTGATCTCGACAAGACGTTGGCCGGCATGAGCGACCCTGCCGAGACGCCGCACGAGTTCAAGCGCCGGCTGGATCGCCGCTATGGGCTCTACACGGTCGGCGTCGTGCTCTTCATCGGCGCGCTGGCGGTGCTCGAAAGCACCGGCTGGCCGCGCAGCTGGATAGGTACCACCTTCCTGATCGCCACCGTCGCGATCTACGCAGTCATCGGGCTGGCCAGCCGCACCACCGACGAAACCGAGTACTACGTGGCCGGGCGCCGCGTGCCGGCCATGTACAACGGCATGGCGACCGCGGCCGACTGGATGTCGGCCGCTTCCTTCATCGGCACCGCCGGGGTGCTGTATCTGCAGGGGTTCGGCGGCCTCGCCTACATCCTCGGCTGGACCGGCGGCTATTGCCTGGTGGCGCTGCTGCTCGCTCCCTACCTGCGCCGCTTCGGCCAGTTCACCGTGCCGGAGTTCCTGGGCGCGCGCTACGGGGGTGTGATGCCGCGCCTCGTGGGGGCCGCGGCGGCGGTGATGGTTTCGTTCGTGTACGTGGTGGTGCAGATCTACGGCGTCGGGCTCATCACCTCGCATCTCACCGGCTTCAACTTCGAGATCGGCATCTTCGTCGGCCTCGGGGGCGTGCTGGTTTGCTCGTTCCTCGGCGGCATGCGGGCGGTGACCTGGACGCAGGTCGCGCAGTACATCATCCTCATCGTGGCCTACCTGATCCCGGTCGTGTGGCTGTCGGCCCAACAGACGGGCAACCCGGTGCCGGTGGTGGCCTATGCGCAGCAGCTGGCCAAGGTGAGCGAGCGCGAGCAGGTGCTCAAGGGCGACCCGGGAGAGCAGGCCGTCATCGAGCACTTCGCCAGGCAGGCCGAAGACGCCCGGCGCAAGCTGGCCGACGTGCCCGCCGGCATGGCCGAGGACGCAAAGGCCCTGGCGAAGCAGGTGGCCGACCTCAAGGCGGCCGATGCGCCTCTGGCGCGCATCCAGCAGGCCGAGCGCAAGCTGGCGGCGCTGCCTCGCACCGAAGAGGCGGCCCGGCTGGCCTATGAGCAGGAGTTGCTGCATTCGCAGCGCCGCGCGCAGCCGCTGGGCGGCATGCCGCCGCAGGCCCAGCCCTATGCGGCGGGGGATCCGGCAGGCACCCCGGAGCAACAGCAGGCCTTCGAACATTCGCGGCGCAACTTCCTGGCGCTGGTGTTCTGCCTCATGGTGGGCACGGCGGCCATGCCACACATCCTGATGCGCTACTACACGACGCCCAGCGCCTCGCAGGCGCGCACTTCGGTGGCATGGACGCTGTTCTTCATTGCGCTGCTGTACGTCGCCGCGCCCGCGCTGGCGGTGATGGTGAAGTACGAGGTGTTCTCCAACCTGGTGGGCCTGCCGTACGACGAGCTGCCCGCGTGGCTGCGACGCTGGTCCAAGCTCAACCCGTCGCTCGTGTCGGCCGAAGACGTCAATGCCGACGGCCTGCTGCAGCTGGGTGAGCTGCATCTCGGAGTCGACGTCATCGTGCTGGCGGCGCCCGAGATCGGCGGCATGCCCTTCGTGGTGACCTACCTCGTTGCCGCCGGCGGACTGGCCGCCGCGCTCTCCACCGCGGACGGCCTGCTGCTCACCACCGCCAACGCGCTGTCGCACGACCTCTACTACCGCATCATCAACCCGGCTGCCTCGGCCATCCGCCGCGTCATGCTGTCCAAGGTGCTGGTGCTCATGGTGGCGCTGCTTGCGGCGTACGTGGCATCGCTGCGCATCGCCGACATCCTGCAGTTCGTCTCGGCTGCTTTTTCGCTGGCCGCCGCGGCGTTTTTCCCCGCGCTGGCGTTGGGCATCTTCTGGCCGCGGGCGAACCGGGCGGGCGCCACCGCCGGCATGCTGACCGGGATGGCGGTGTGCATCTACTACATGATCACCAACATCCCGCTGCTGCGCGGCATTTTCGGTGTGACGCGCCCCTTGCTGGAGTGCCGCTGGTGGGGCGTGGACCCGGTGGCCGCCGGCGTCTTCGGCGTCCCGGCTGGCGTGTTGACCGTGGTGCTGGTGAGTCTGGCCACCCCCAAGCCCGCAACCGCGCAGGCGGAGCTGCTGGAGCGGGTTCGCTACCCGAACGGGTGACGGTCGGCGCCTGCCGATCGCTGCTATACTCGCGGGCTTTCCCTTGCCGCACCCGGTTCAGTTGACGCTACGGGGCGGCTTCCTCGCCGGGCCTCCCGGCGGAATCCACAAGGAGTTCACATGCGTCATTACGAAATCGTGTTGCTGATCCATCCGGATCAAAGCGAGCAGGTTCCGGCCATGCTGGAGCGCTACAAGGGTGTCGTCACCGCCGCAGGCGGCAAGGTGCACCGGGTCGAAGACTGGGGCCGCCGTCAGCTGGCCTACATGATCGCCAAGCTCGCGAAGGCCCACTACCTGTGCTTGAACATCGAGTGCAGCAACGAAACCCTGGCAGAGCTGGAAACCGGCTTCCGCTTCAACGACGCCGTGCTGCGCCATCTCACGGTGCAAAAGAGCAAGGCCGAGACCCAGCCGTCGGTGATGATGCGCCAGGTCGAGAAGGAAGAAGCCAAGAAGGCACAGCAGGAGTTCAACGCGGCCTGATGACGCCGCGCCCGGACGTCTGCCCGCCCGCCTGCTGCCCGAGCCTGCGATGAATCGCGTGGTGATGACGGCGCAAGTGGTCGAGCGGCGTGCCATGCGCTACACCCCCGCCGGTCTGCCGGCCCTGGACTTGAGCTTGAAGCACGAGTCCGAGGTCACCGAAGCCGGACGCCCGCGCAAGGTCTCTGTCGAGATCCGCGCAGTCGGCATCGGGGTCGTGGCCGAGCAGCTGCAGAAGCTCGCCGTCGGTTCGACGGCAGGTTTCGCAGGGTTTCTCGGATCGCAGCGCAACGGAAAGGGCGTGCTGTTTCACGTCACTGAACTCGAACCCATTTGATTCGGATCTAGGAATTCAGGAGCTCAACATGGCCCCACCCCGTGGAAAAGGTCGTTTCAACAAGGACCGCAAGACCAAGCGCAACCAGCAATCGCTGCTGTTCCGCCGCAAGCGCTTCTGCCGCTTCACGGTCGCCGGTGTCGAAGAGATCGACTACAAGGACATCGACACGCTGCGTGACTTCATTGCCGAGAACGGCAAGATCATCCCGGCCCGCCTGACCGGCACCCGCGCGATCTACCAGCGCCAG
>CAMLNA010000039.1 GCA_946481025.1 uncultured Rivibacter sp. | reverse complement strand
GCGTCCTGGTCACCCAGCCAGTCCGAGCCCTTCACGGTGTCGAAGAAGTGGTAGTGCCAGTTGTCTTCGGACATGTTGCCCAGCGACGCGCCGATGCCGCCCTGCGCCGCCACGGTGTGCGAGCGGGTCGGGAACACCTTGGACAGCACGGCGACGTTCAGGCCTGCCAGCGACAGCTGCAGGGAGGCGCGCATGCCGGAGCCGCCGGCCCCGACGATCACGACGTCGAACTTGCGTTGAGGAAGAGTCGTTCCAACCAGCATCACAGTCTCCACAGCACCTGCACGGCCCAGCCGGCACAACCCACCAACCAGACGATCGTGAACACCTGAAGTGCCAGGCGCACGCCGACGGGCTTGATGTAATCCATCCAGATGTCACGCATGCCCACCCACGCGTGGTAGAGCAGCGAGACGATGACCACGAAGGTCAGCACCTTCATCCATTGCCTGGAGAAGATGCCGGCCCACTTGTAGTAGTCCAGCGGCCCGGGCAGCAATACCTGCACCAGGACGACGAGGGTGAACAGGGCCATCAGCACGCCGGTGACTCGCTGCGAGAGCCAGTCCTTGAAACCGTAGTGCGCGCCGACGACCAGGCGCTTGGAGCCGAAGTTTTGTTGTGCCATCGCGGGTCTCTTGTTCTTGATGCGTTCAGTACAGGCCGAACAGCTTGGCGCCCAGCACCACGGTGAGCAGCAGGCTGGTGGCCATCGTGAAGAGGGCCGACGTCTCGCCCTGCTTCTTGCTCACGCTGTGGGTGATGTCCATCCAGATGTGGCGCACACCGGCAATGAAGTGCTGAAGGTAGGCCCAGATGATGGCGAGCGCCACCAGCTTGATGAACCAGCCCGGCAGGAAACCGGCGCCGGCGGTGAACACGCTGGTGAAGCGGTCGAACGAGATCTCATCGGAGACGCTCGTGTCGAACATCCAGATGATGAAGGGCATCAGCAGGAACAGCACCGCGCCGCTGACGCGATGCAGGATCGACACGATGCCTGCGGGCGGCAGGCGATACGAGAGGATCTGCGTGATGTGGATGTTGCGAAAGACGGGGCGATCCTTCGCTGCTTTGGTAAGGGCTTCAGCCATTCGATCTCTCCGGACCTGCGTAACGAAAGTGAAACTCGTCGAGTGTATTGCAATGCAGCAAGCTCCTCGCATGTGGTGAGCGCGTAGCGCACGCACTTTTCACGCAGCAAGGCGCGGCGGCGATCAGCTCAGTTCATTGCGATAGAAGTGGCCACTCGTGTTGTACAAACCACGCCGCAATTCCACCGGCTTGTCGCCGTAGGTCAGAGACAGGCGCTCGACGCTCAGCAACGGGAAACCAGGCGAGACCTGCAGCAATTCGGCCGCTGCGGCGTCGGCCGCCACGGCTCTCAACTTTTCTTCGGCGCGGATCATCCGCACGCCGAACTCGGTCTCGAACAAGGCATACATCGGCCCGCGGTAGTCGCTCAGACGCTCGGCGGTCAGCCCCTTGAACTGGGCCCCGGGCAGCCAGATCTCGTCGAGCACGACCGGCTTGCCGCGAAACACGAGCATGCGCCGCACCGACACCACCGTGTCGCCCGACTTGAGCTCGAGCGCGCGCGACACGTCGGCCGGCGCACGCAGGCGGCGGCAGTCGAGCAGCTTGCGCTCCACCGGACCGACCGCGCCTTCTTCATCGGGCATCAGCCGCAGGAAGCGGTATTGGGTCTGCTGCTCGGCATGCGTGGCGACGAAGGTGCCCTTGCCCTGGCGGCGCACGAGCAGGTTCTCGGTGGCCAGTTCGTCGATGGCCTTGCGCACCGTGCCCTGGCTCACCTTGTAGCGCGCCGCCAGCTCGACCTCGCTGGGAATGGCCTCGCCGGGGCGCCATTCGCCCGCCTGCAGGCTGCGCATCAGCAGCGCCTTGATCTGCTGGTAGAGCGGGCTGAACGCCGGCCCCGCATCACCCTCGCGCAGCGCGGGATCGGCGCCTGGAGCGACACCGGTGGGAAGGGGTGGGGTGGCCATCGGCGGATTGCATCACAAGGGTTGGGGCAACGTCCAGACACTCATGATAAATGTCTTATATAAGACATAAGACCGTTGACACTATCGAGATGGTTACCTAGACTGGCCTAAACTCGCTGCGCCGCGGAAGCCCCCCTCCCCTGACGGGCTCTCCGATCGACACACCGAATTCCCTTCTTCTCCTTCGGAGCCTCACCATGAGCAAGAAACCCGTACGCGTGGCCGTCACAGGCGCCGCCGGCCAGATCGGTTACGCCCTGCTGTTCCGCATCGCCTCCGGCGAAATGCTGGGCAAGGACCAGCCCGTCATCCTGCAACTGCTGGAGATCCCGGACGAGAAGGCCCAGAAGGCGCTCAAGGGCGTGATGATGGAACTGGAAGACTGCGCCTTCCCGCTGCTGGCCGGCATGGAGGCCCACAGCGATCCGATGACCGCCTTCAAGGACACCGACTATGCGCTGCTCGTGGGTGCCCGCCCGCGCGGCCCCGGCATGGAACGCAAGGACCTGCTGTCGGCCAACGCGCAGATCTTCACGGCCCAGGGCAAGGCGCTCAACGCCGTGGCTTCGCGCAACGTGAAGGTGCTGGTGGTCGGCAACCCGGCCAACACCAATGCCTACATCGCGATGAAGTCGGCCCCCGACCTGCCGCGCAAGAACTTCACCGCCATGCTGCGCCTGGACCACAACCGTGCGCTGTCGCAAGTGGCCGCCAGGACGGGCAAGGCCGTGGCCGACATCGAGAAGCTCACCGTGTGGGGCAACCACTCGCCCACCATGTACGCCGACTACCGCTTCGCCACCATCGGCGGCAAGAGCGTGAAGGACGCCATCAACGACCAGGTCTGGAACGAAACCGTGTTCCTGCCCACCGTGGGCAAGCGCGGCGCCGCCATCATCGAGGCGCGCGGCCTGTCCTCGGCCGCTTCGGCCGCCAACGCCGCCATCGACCACATGCGCGACTGGGCCCTGGGCACCAACGGCAAGTGGGTCACGATGGGCATCCCGTCCGACGGCCAGTACGGCATTCCGAAGGATGTGATGTTCGGCTTCCCGGTCACCACCGAAGGCGGCGAATACAAGGTCGTGGAAGGCCTCCCCATCGATGCCTTCTCGCAGGAACGCATCAACATCACCCTGAAGGAACTGCAGGAAGAGCAGGACGGCGTGAAGCACCTGCTCTGACCCTCGCCAGAGCACGAACGAAAGGCCGGTACCCACCGGCCTTTTTTTCGCCCGAGAATCGCTGGCGTCGACCCAGCAGCACACACTCGCGATGCATCCCCGCCTTGCCCTTTTCGAAAGCAACGAACGTCCGGCGAGTCTGCCGGTGTGCGATCACTACGCCGGTGTTGAAGTGCGCATGCGCAAGAGCATGGCTCTGCAGGCTGAACTGGGGCCGGTGTTCGACGTGACGCTCGACTGCGAGGACGGCGCCCCGGTGGGCGGCGAAGCCGAACACGCGGACATGATCGCCTCGTTCGTCGACAGCGCGGACAACCACTTCAACCGCATCGGCGCGCGCGTGCATCCGGTGAGCCACCCGAGTTTCGAGCGCGACCTGCAAACCCTCGTCGGCAAGGCGGGCGCGCGGCTCGCCTACGTCATGGTGCCCAAGCTGCAGTCGTTGAACGAAGCGCAGGCTGCCTGTGACTGGATCGATCGGGTCAGCACCGAGTACGGCGTATCCCGCAAGATCCCGATCCACGGCCTGATCGAAACCTTCGGCGGATTGCGCGACGTGATGCAGATCGCGGCCTTGCCGCGCATCGAGTCGCTGTCGTTCGGGCTGATGGATTTCGTGAGCGCACACCGGGGCGCCATTCCGGCGTCTGGCATGAGTGTCGAAGGCCAGTTCAGCCACCCCCTGGTCGTGCGCGCCAAGCTGGAGATCGCTGCCGCCTGCCACAGCCACGGAAAGACGCCGTCGCATTGCGTGGTCACCGAGTTCAAGGACCTGCGAGCCCTCGAACGCGCGGCCGCCCGCGCGGCACGGGAATTCGGCTACACCCGCATGTGGAGCATCCATCCGAGCCAGATCAGGCCGATCGTCGAGGCATTCGCCCCGTCGGCGGCCGAGGTGGACGCTGCCGCCGAGATCCTGCTGGCGGCCCGGGCCGCGTCATGGGCGCCGACGGCGCACCGGGGCACCTTGCACGACCGGGCGAGCTATCGCTACTTCTGGCACGTGCTCGAACGGGCGCACCGCACCGGCCAGCCCCTGGCGTCCCAGATCCGGGAAGCCTTTTTCCAGGCACCCTCGGCCTGAGGCGCCGCCCGCTGTCGCGCAGGTCCAACAGCTTGGGCGATGTTGGTAACACCGCTTCGTCAGCCCGTTCGATGTGACGGATTTCGGCAGTCGCCGACCGCTCCGGTCGCATTCGCGAGTCTTGTCGAACAAGCCGTGGCGCTTCCGTGAATTCCGGCACGCCAATTCATGCCGGCATTCGTGGTGCGTGACTTGCATCAGTGGCAGGCGACGGTTCCCTCCGCCAGTCAAGGAATGGGGGAAACGTGAAATGCGTCCTGTGAAGTGCCAAACGAAGATGCAAATTGCAACGCTTGGCCTGTAACAGCCCCACCAGAATGCCAGCACTCAATCTGACAGGAGTTAGTTTCATGAACCGCATGCTTTCGATTTCGGCCGCCGTGTGCGCCCTGGCGCTGGGTGGTGTGGCCACCGCGCAGACCGCCGCACAACCCGCTGCGAAGTCGGCCGAAGCGAAACCTGCCGCCAAGAAGCCGGTGAGCCAGTCGCGCAAGGAACTGAAGTCCGAGGCGAAGGGCCTGGCTCTGGCGACCGAGGTGACCGAGAACATCAGCGCCAACCAACTCGAGATCGCCAAGCGCGTGTACGTCGGCAAGGCGGAGTGCGAGTTCAACCAGGCCGTGAACGTCGTCGCGCACGACACCAAGCCGGGCGTCTTCCGCGTGTCGTTCAAGAACGCGTCGTACCTGATGGTCCCCGAGGAGACCACCACCGGTGCCGTGCGCCTGGAGGACAAGAAGAACGGGATCATCTGGATCCAGATCCCGAGCAAGTCGATGATGATGAACTCCAAGATCGGCCAGCGCATGGTCGACAGCTGCAAGCACGCTGAACAGCGCGCCTGAGCACCCGGGAGCGCCCAGCCCCCGCAGCAAAAAGCCGCCTTCGGGCGGCTTTTTGCTGCCCGGCCCGAGTTTGGGTTTGCCAAGTCTTATATAAGACATAAAATATCAGAGCAGGCCATCAGCCACTCAAGCACCGTCTTCTGGAGCCAACCCCCATGCTGCAAACCTACCGTCACCACGTCGCCGAACGCGCTGCCCTGGGCATCCCCCCGCTGCCCCTGGATGCCAAGCAGACCGCCGAACTGATCGAGCTGCTGAAGAACCCGCCTGCCGGCGAAGAGAACTTCCTTCTGGATCTGCTGACGCACCGCGTGCCGCCGGGCGTGGACGACGCGGCCAAGGTGAAGGCCTCGTTCCTGGCCGCCGTGGCGCATGGCGACGTGAAGGTCGCGCTGATCCCCCGCGCCAAGGCCACGCAGCTGCTGGGCACCATGGTGGGCGGCTACAACGTGAAGCCGCTGATCGACCTGCTGGACGACGCCGAAGTCGCGGCGGTGGCCGCCGAAGGCCTGAAGAAGACGCTGCTGATGTTCGACTTCTTCCACGACGTGGCCGAGAAAGCCAAGGCCGGCAATGCACACGCCAAGGCGGTGATCCAGAGCTGGGCTGACGCCGAGTGGTTCACCTCCCGCCCCGAAGTCGAGAAGAAGATCACCGTCACCGTCTTCAAGGTGCCCGGCGAAACGAACACCGACGACCTCTCGCCAGCTCCCGACGCCTGGAGCCGCCCCGACATCCCGCTGCACTACCTCGCCATGCTGAAGAACACCCGCCCCGACGCGGCCTTCAAGCCCGAGGAGGACGGCAAGCGCGGCCCGATCCAGTTCATCGAAGACCTCAAGAAGAAGGGCCACCTGGTGGCCTACGTGGGCGACGTGGTGGGCACCGGCTCCTCGCGCAAGTCGGCCACCAACAGCGTGATCTGGGCCACCGGCTCGGACATCCCCTTCGTGCCCAACAAGCGCTTCGGCGGTGTCACGCTGGGCGGCAAGATCGCTCCGATCTTCTTCAACACACAAGAAGATTCCGGCTCGCTGCCGATCGAAGTCGACGTGTCCAGGCTCGAGATGGGCGACGTGATCGACGTGCTGCCCTACGACGGCAAGCTCCTGAAGAATGGCGAAACCGTCGCCGAGTTCGCGCTCAAGAGCGATGTGCTGCTCGACGAGGTGCGCGCCGGCGGCCGCATCAACCTCATCATCGGCCGCTCGCTCACCGGCAAGGCCCGCGAATTCCTCGGCCTGCCCGCCTCCACCGTGTTCCGCCTGCCGGTGGCCCCGAAGGACAGCGGCAAGGGGTTCACGCTGGCCCAGAAGATGGTCGGCCGCGCCTGCGGCCTGCCCGAAGGCCAAGGCATCCGCCCGGGCACCTATTGCGAACCCAAGATGACCACCGTCGGCTCGCAGGACACCACGGGCCCCATGACCCGCGACGAGCTGAAGGACCTGGCGTGCCTGGGCTTCTCGGCCGACCTCGTGATGCAGTCGTTCTGCCACACCGCCGCGTATCCGAAGGCGGTGGACGTGAAGATGCACCGTGAACTGCCCGCCTTCATCAGCAACCGCGGCGGCGTGGCGCTGCGCCCGGGTGACGGCGTGATCCACAGCTGGCTCAACCGCCTGCTGCTGCCCGACACCGTGGGCACCGGCGGCGACTCGCACACCCGCTTCCCGATCGGCATCAGCTTCCCGGCAGGCTCCGGTCTCGTCGCGTTTGCCGCCGCCACCGGCGTGATGCCGCTGGACATGCCCGAGTCGGTGCTGGTGCGCTTCAAGGGCCAGATGCAACCCGGCGTCACGCTGCGTGACCTGGTGCATGCGATCCCGCTGTACGCCATCAAGGCCGGCCTGCTGACCGTGGAGAAAAAGGGCAAGAAGAACATCTTCTCGGGCCGCATCCTCGAGATCGAAGGCCTGCCTGACCTGAAGGTGGAACAGGCCTTCGAGCTTTCCGACGCTTCGGCCGAGCGTTCCGCCGCCGGCTGCACGATCAAGCTGAACCCCGAGCCGATCAAGGAATACCTCACCAGCAACATCGTGCTGATGAAGAACATGATCGCCGACGGCTACCAGGACAAGCGCACGCTGGAGCGCCGCATCAAGAACGTGGAGGCCTGGCTGGCTGGCCCGCAGCTGCTCCAGGCCGACAAGGACGCCGAGTACGCCGCCGTGATCGAGATCGACCTGGCCGACATCAAGGAGCCGATCGTCTGCTGCCCGAACGATCCGGACGACGCCAAGTTCATGTCCGAGGTCGCCGGCACCAAGATCGACGAGGCCTTCATCGGCTCGTGCATGACCAACATCGGGCACTTCCGCGCCGCAGCCAAGCTGCTGGGCGGTGCGCGCGACATCCCGGTCAAGCTCTGGGTCGCCCCGCCGACCAAGATGGACCAGAACGAGCTCATCAAGGAAGGCCACTACGCCACCTTCGGCACCGCCGGTGCCCGCACCGAAATGCCGGGCTGCTCGCTGTGCATGGGCAACCAGGCGCAGGTGAAGGAAGGCGCAACGGTGATGTCCACCTCGACGCGCAACTTCCCCAACCGCCTGGGCAAGAACACCAACGTGTTCCTCGGCTCGGCCGAGCTGGCCGCGGTGTGCTCGAAGCTCGGCCGCATCCCGAGCCTGGCCGAATACCACGAAGCCATGGGCATCATCAACAAGGACGCTGCCTCGGTGTACCGCTACATGAACTTCGACCAGATCGACGAATACGCCGACGTTGCGAAGGACGTGGCGATCTGACGGCCCGACCGGCCGACGGTCTCCTTCACCGACCAGCAAAGCGGCCCTGCGGGGCCGCTTTCTCATGGCGGGTACCAGCCGCCCGAAAACTATGATGACCCGCATGAACCAGAAACGCAGGGCAATGGGCCCCGGGGCTCGGCTGGCCGTGCTGGCGTTCAGCGGCTTGTTCGCGCTGGTGTTCGGCCTGGGCGGGTTCTTCGCAGGGCTGCAGCCGCTCTACCGCACGCTGAAGGCCGCATGGGAGGTGCAGGGCTGGCAGCCCGTGCCGGCCGAGGTACTGGCCAGCGAACTGCAGACGAGCCGAGGCAGCAAGAGCACGACCTACCGGGTCAACGCACGCTACCGCTACACCTTCGCGGGCACGACATACGAGGGCAGCCGTGTGGGCCTCGACGACTCGGGGGGCTCCGACAACGTGGGCGACTGGCACCACCAGTGGCAGGCGCGGCTCCAGGCGGCCCGCTCCGGAGGGCGGCCGATCACCGCCTGGGTCGACCCGCAGCAGCCTTCGAGTGCATTGCTCGACCGCTCCATCCGGTGGGTCATGCTCGTGTTCCACCTTCCGTTCGCGCTGGTGTTCACCGCCGTGGGCCTGGGCGCGGCATGGATGTTCTGGCGCACGCTCGTGCCGCCGGCATCCGCCTCGGACGCCGCGGCCGCTCCGCCGCTGCAGCAGCCGAGTGCGGCGCCTCGCAGTTCGGCGAGCCGGTCGCAGGGCCGCCTCTGGTTCTTCGCGTTCTTCTGGTGCGGCATCACCTTCCCGCTGGCCGCGGTGTTCTGGATGAGCGGGTCGCCCTGGTGGGTGAATGCCTTCACCTCGGTCTTCGTGGTGGTCGGCCTGGCCCTGGTGTACCTCGCCATGCGCCAGTCGGTCACGGCATGGCGGTTCGCCGGCGTGCGGTGCCAGTGGCACCCGGCCCAGCCGCGCGCAGGGCAGCGATGCGACGTGGCGCTCCGGCTCAAGCCACGTGCGGCGGCGGCCCGCCGCCACGGCACGGCGACGCTGCGCCTGGCCCAGTACCGGGTGGACGATGCCGGGTCGGGCAGCACCGAGCGCCTGGTCGAGTCCATCGACCGCACGGCCGCCCTCGTTCCGGAGCCGGACGGCGGCGTCCGGCTGGCGGCGCAGTTCGAGTTGCCCGAGGATGCACCCGCCCACGGCGCGCGGCGGTCACGGGAACGCGTCGACTGGCGCCTGGAAGTGCTGCGCGACGATGGCACGGTGGAGGTGTCGTACGACGTGCCGGTGCAAGCCGTTGCGCAGGCGGCCGTCGCGCCGGATCGTTTTGCCGAGCCGCCCGACTGGGGAAGGGAAATCACGATCGGCGCAGCGTCGGGAACCGACGCTGCAGCGGCATGGCCGCGGCGCGTACGCGTCATGGAGACGCAGGACCACCGGACCTTGTCTTTTGCGCAGCGCGGCTGGCGATGGGCCGCGGTTGCGGCGCTGGTCCCGCTGGCCTTGCTCGTGCAGACGTGGTGGCGCGACCTCCCGGCCGATGGATGGCGGCTCGTGCCGCTTGGCGTTCTGCTGGCATTCGTCGTCCACGCGGCCACCCGCCGGTGGACGCTCACGGTCCGGGATGCCGGGCTTGCCGTGACGCAGTCGTCATGGATGTGGCGGCGGGTGCGTCTCGTGCCAGGCGAGGCAACGGCATCGCTGTTCCACAAGGTGCTGTACGCGTCCGGCTCGCAGGGGCCGGCGCGGCAGACCTACCACGCGGTGTATGCACGGGTGCCGGGTGAACCGCAGGCCGTTCAATTGACCCCGGGGTTGGCCGGTGCCGACGGCGCGGTGGCGGTGGCGCGTGCGATCGCAGACGCCTGGACAGACCGCACTGGAAGGTTCAGCCCAGGCGCTGCCCGGCCGCGTGACGCCTCCTCGAACGGGCCGCAGGCGGGTTGGCTGGCGTGCGGGGTGCTGCTGACCGGGCTTTGGGCCTCGGCTGGCCTGGTGCCGGGCGCGACGGCCGGCGGCCGCGACACATGGGAAGACAGCCTGCGCCCGGCGGATTCGAGGCTCGTCACGGCGCAGGACGCCGGCGACGCTGCCGGACTCGAGCGCGCCCTGCGAGAAGGCGCCGACGCCAACCTGCTCAACGCCCGCGGGTCGTCGATGCTGATGCTCGCGGCGCATCGCGGCCAGCTCTCGCACGTCGAGCTGCTCCTGCGCCACGGCGCGACTCCCGACCTGCGCCAGACCCGCAGCGACAACGAACGCGGCGACACCGCGCTGCTGCGCGCCTTCCATGGCGGGCACCTCGAGGTGGCCCAGCGGCTGGTGCAAGCGGGCGCCAGCTTGCAGGTGCGCAATCGCTGGGACTGGGGGCCGGTGCACATGGCGGCGCAAAGCGGTTGCGTGCCCTGCCTGCAATGGCTGGCCGAACAGGGCCTGGCGCTGGACGAGCCGGCCGTCGCCAGCCGTGGCGAGACGCCGCTCATGCTGGCCGCCGCCAAGGGCAGGATCGAAGCCCTGGCCTGGTTCGAGGCCCGGGGCCAGGACCTCTGGACACGCGATCCCCACGGGCATGACGCGCTCGGCTGGGCACGTTTCGGGCATCAGACGCAGGCCGAGCAATGGCTGCTGGCCCGGCAGCCTCCCAGATGAGGCGCAACGTCGGCGGCGCCGTTTTCCTTTGGACCCGCGCCCGTGGACAATCCGCGGCTTGCGAACCCGCCGGCCCATCGGCGCTCAAAGAGGCTGCAACAACAAGCCCAACGGCTACCTCACCGACAAGGACCCAACGTGAACCGTCGCCTTTTCACCCTGGCCACCTCCGCCTCCGCCGTCCTGCTGGCGCTTTCCGCCTGCAAGGACAAGCCCGCCGAAGCCCCGGCGGCAGCGACCGCGCAACCCGCCGCCGCCCCGCAGCCCCCCTATGAGGCAGCCGCGAAGGGTCACGGCTTCACCATCGGCCAGATGATGGCCGCCAACACGGTCTACGTGTTCTTCGACCCCACCTGCCCGCACTGCGCCCAGCTCTGGATGAACTCCAAGCCCCTGCTCGGCAAGCTCCGCATGGTGTGGATCCCCATCTCGCTGCGCCCCTCGACCGCCGCGCAAGGCGCCACCATCCTGTCGGCCAGCGACCCGATGGCCGCCATGGAGGAGAACGAAGCCTCCGTGCTGCAGAACAAGGGCGGCATCACCGCCAGCCAGTCGCTTTCCGACGAGGTGAAGGCCAAGATCAAGTCCAATACCGAGCTCTGGGCGAGCCTGGGCGCCGACAGCGTGCCCTACATCGTCTTCAAGAATGCCAGGAGCGGCCAGCAAGGCACGCATGCCGGCGCCGTCGACGCAGCCCGGCTGTCGGAGATGGTGGGCCTCTGAGCGCCCCCCGCGGGGCTCCGGAGCGGAGCCCCGCCACAGGCGCAGCCCCGCTGCGCCTTCCCCCGGATTTCCTCCGACTTGTTGCCGGCGGCTTGCAGCAAAACGGCGCTGCAGGCAGAGTCCGTGGCTATTGCCACGGTGGCTGGCCCACCATCCCCACAGTCATCATCCCCACCCCCTCGGAGGAATCGTCATGCCCCATGCCTTTGCGCAGACCCTCAAGACCTTCAAGACAGCGTCTGGCAAGTCCGGCAAGTTCTTCTCGCTGCCCGAGCTTGCCAAGCAGTACCCCAATGTGGCGAGGCTGCCGGTGTCGATCCGCATCGTGCTCGAGAGCGTGCTGCGCAACTGCGATGGCAAGAAGGTGACCGATGAACACGTGAAGCAGCTCGCCAACTGGGGCGCCACCGACGAGCGCGTGGACGAGATCCCGTTCGTGGTGGCGCGCGTGGTGCTGCAGGACTTCACCGGCGTGCCGCTGCTGGCGGACCTGGCCGCGATGCGCAACGTGGCCGACAAGATGGGCAGGAACGCCAAGACCATCGAGCCGCTGGTGCCGGTGGACCTGGTGGTCGACCACTCGGTGATGATCGACCACTACGGCAACAAGAAGGCGCTCGACCTCAACATGAAGCTGGAGTTCCAGCGCAACGAGGAGCGCTACCAGTTCATGAAGTGGGGCATGCAGGCCTTCGACACCTTCGGCGTCGTGCCCCCGGGCTTCGGCATCGTGCACCAGGTCAACCTCGAATACCTGGCGCGCGGCGTGCACAGGGACGGCGAAGGCGTCTGCTACCCCGACTCGCTGGTCGGCACCGACAGCCACACGACCATGATCAACGGCATCGGGGTGGTGGGCTGGGGCGTCGGCGGCATCGAGGCCGAGGCCGGCATGCTGGGCCAGCCGGTGTACTTCCTGACTCCCGACGTGGTGGGCTTCGAACTCACCGGCGCCTTGCGCGAAGGCGTCACCGCCACTGATCTCGTGCTCACGGTGACCGAGATGCTGCGCAGGGAGAAGGTGGTCGGCAAGTTCGTCGAGTTCTTCGGCGAAGGCACCGCGAGCATCGCGGTGCCCGACCGGGCCACCATCGGCAACATGGCGCCCGAATACGGCGCGACGATGGGTTTCTTCCCGGTCGACGAAAAGACGATCGACTACTTCAAGGGCACCGGCCGCACGAAGGCCGAGATCGAAGCCTTCGAGGCCTACTTCAAGGCCCAGGGCATGTTCGGCATCCCTCGGGCCGGCGAGTTGAACTACACCAAGGTTGTGAAGCTGGACCTCGGCACCGTGGCACCCAGCCTTGCAGGCCCCAAGCGGCCGCAGGACCGCATCGAGATCACCCACCTGGCGGGCAAGTTCCGCGAGCTGTTCTCCAAGCCGATCGAGGCCAACGGCTTCAACCAGCCGGCCGAGAAGCTCGACCAGAGCTTTGCCGCCGGCGACAAGCTGAACCTGCGCAACGGCGACGTGCTGATCGCCGCCATCACCTCCTGCACCAACACCTCCAACCCCAGCGTGCTCCTGGCCGCGGGCCTGCTGGCCAAGAAGGCGGTGGAGGCCGGTCTCAAGGTGCAGCCGCACGTGAAGACCTCGCTGGCCCCCGGCTCCCGCATCGTCACCGAATACCTCGAAAGGGCCGGACTGCTGCCCTATCTCGAGAAGCTCGGGTTCAGCGTGGCCGCCTATGGCTGCACCACCTGCATCGGCAATGCCGGCGATCTGGCGCCCGAGATCAACGAGGCCATCGTCAAGAACGACCTCGTGTGCGCGGCGGTGCTGTCGGGCAACCGCAACTTCGAGGCACGCATCCACCCCAACCTGAAGGCGAACTTCCTCGCGTCGCCGCCGCTGGTGGTGGCCTACGCGATCGCGGGCAACGTGACGAAGGACCTCATGACCGAGCCGGTGGGCAAGGGCAAGGGCGGGCGCGACGTCTACCTGGGCGACATCTGGCCGGGCAGCGAAGAGATCTACAAGCTGATGAAGCACGCGATGGACCCGAAGGCCTTCAAGGACAACTACGAGAAGGTCGACAAGAAGCCGGGCAAGCTGTGGGAGAACATCAAGGGCGTGAAGGGACAGGTCTACGACTGGCCCAAGAGCACGTACATCGCGCAGCCGCCCTTCTTCGAAGGATTCGGCATGCAGCCCGCGGCGTCGGACGTCGGCGTGAAGGGCGCGCGCGTCATGGCCCTGTTCGGCGACTCGATCACCACCGACCACATCTCGCCGGCCGGCTCGATCAAGGAGTCGTCACCCGCGGGCAAGTACCTCATCGAGAACGGCGTGACCAAGGCCGACTTCAACAGCTATGGCTCGCGCCGGGGCAACCATGAGGTGATGATGCGCGGCACCTTCGCCAACGTGCGCATCAAGAACCTCATGATCCCCGCCAAGGAGGACGGCAGCCGCGAGGAAGGCGGGCTGACGCTGTTCCAGCTCGACGGTGAAGAAAAGGGCCAGAAGATGTTCATCTACGACGCGGCGATGAAGTACATCGCCGCGGGCGTGCCCACGGTCATCTTCGGTGGCGAGGAATACGGCACCGGCTCCAGCCGCGACTGGGCTGCCAAGGGTACCCAGCTGCTGGGCATCAAGGCCGTGGTGGCCAAGAGCTTCGAGCGCATCCACCGCTCGAACCTGGTGGGCATGGGCGTGCTGCCGCTGCAGTTCAAGGGCACCGACAGCTGGGACAGCCTGGGCCTCAAGGGCGACGAGACGATCGACGTCGTCATCGGCGGCGAGTTGAAGCCGCAAAGCGACGCCACGCTCGTGATCACGCGCGCAGACGGCAGCCGGCAGGAGGTGACGGTGAAGCTGCGCATCGACACCGCCATCGAGGTGGACTACTACAAGCACGGCGGCATCCTGCCGTTCGTGCTGCGGCAGCTGCTGGCAGCCTGACGGAAACGATCGGCCCGGCCGGCCAGGAAGCCGCGGCATGCCGCGGCTTTTTTTGTGGGCGGCTCAGCGCAGCCGGGCGTAGCGGTCGGGGTCGAAGCCCACGAGCACGTCGCCCGCTGGTGTTTCGACCACCGGCCGCTTGATCACGCTGGGCTGCGACAGCATCAGCGCCCGGGCCGACCCGGCATCGACCACCGCGGCCTGCGCGGCGGCTTCGAGCTTGCGCCAGGTCGTGCCCTGCCGGTTGAGCAGGCGCTCCCAGCCCACCTGCTGGATCCAGCGCTGCAGGTGATCCTCGGGAACGCCCTGCTTCTTGAAGTCGTGAAAATCGTGCGGGACCCCGGCTTCGTTGAGGAAGGCACGCGCCTTCTTCACCGTGTCGCAGTTGGGAATGCCGTAGAGCCGGATGGTCATGAGAGCCAGTCGTCCTTGTCGTTGATGTCGCACAGCGGGTCGGGGGTGTAGCCGAGATCGGCGACCCTGCCCTGCGCGTTGAAGCCGACATTGAACCACTGGCAGAACACCGCGTCGTAACGGTACGACCAGAGGACGAGCTTCTGCCACTGGATGTAGCGCGTGTCCGAAGGACGGCCGAGCTTCATCAGCACCTCCTCGCGGCTCATGCCCATCTGCAGCGCGTTGAAGTTCGCTTCGGTCAGCACCTGCTGCCAGTGCAGCAGGCGGCCGCCTGCATCGAAGTCGAGCATGTAGGTGTGCTTGCCGAACGGCCCGCGGGCGAACTCCAGTCGGGTCCCCCCGTTCGGCAATGCGTACTGCCCGGTGGGTGCGCCCATCACCTTGACCGTCTCGTCGCGCGACGCCCCCTGGGGCAGCGATCCGGGGGAGTAGCCGGCGCAACCGGCCAGCAAGGCCGCGGCAGCTGCTGCCAGCCACCGCACGATCGACGTCATGGCATTCATCGCGGACTCCGTCGCCGGGAAGGATGCGTGAGTCTGTCACTGCGGCAAGAGCCGCGTTCGGCGCGACGCCGGCGCACCGATAGGATGCAGGTCTTTCGACCAGGGGACCAACGTCCATGCAACGCAGACACCTGCTGGCCGCCGCGAGCGCGGCATTCATCGCCGCCCCGGGCGTACGCGCCCAGGAACGCCCCATCCGCATCGTCGTGCCCTTCGCGCCGGGCGGCCCCATCGACGTGACCACCCGCCTCATCGCCGACAAGGCGAGGGACGCACTCGGCACCGTGCTGATCGAGAACCGTCCGGGCGGGGGCGGCGGCATCGGCGTGGCTGCCGTCGCCAAGGCTGCGCCCGACGGCCATACGCTGGGCATCGCCGCGGTGGCCATGCATGCCATCAACCCGTGGCTGTACGCCAAGCTGCCGTACGACCCGCTGAAGGACTTCGCGCCCGTCACGCAGATGGTCCGCACGCCCAATGTGCTGGTCATGAACGCCGAGACCGCCAGGCGGCTGAAGATCACGAGCCTCCAGGATTTCATGGCCCATGCGCGCGCGAACCCGGGGCGACTGAACTACGGCAGCGGCGGCATCGGCAGCGCCGGCCACCTGGGCGGCGAAATCTTCAAGCAGCGCGCAGGCATCTTTGCGGTGCACATACCTTACGGCGGCGGCAACCCGGCGCAACTGGCTTTGCTGTCGGGCCAGGTGGACTTCAACCTCGACAACCTCGCCACCGCGGCGCCCAACATCCGAAGCGGCAAGCTGCTGCCGCTGGCCGTGACCACGGCGCGCCGCAGCCCGCTGCTGCCCGAGGTGCCCGCCATGGCCGAGACCTGGCCCGGTTTCGAGATCGACACCTGGTGGGGCCTCATCGCGCCGGCCGGCACGCCGCCCGCGATGGTGACGCGACTGAACGCGGCTTTCGTGGCCGCGCTCAACTCGCCTGACGTCAAGGCCCGCTTCGCGGACCTGATGGCCGAGCCGGCACCGAGCACGCCGGCACAGTTCTCGCAGCTCATGCAGCGCGAGCTCGCCCGCTATGAAAAGGTGGTGAAGGCCAGCGGTGCCAAGGCCGAGTAGGCACGCACACGGCGCCGCAAAAAAACAAAAGGCATGTTGGCGAGGATCGCCAACATGCCTGTGTTCTTGGTGGGCCCTGAGTGACTCGAACACTCGACCTACGGATTAAGAGTCCGCTGCTCTACCAACTGAGCTAAGAGCCCCACGCTATTCGTCGTTCGCCTGGTGGGTTGTGCAGGATTCGAACCTGCGACCAACGGATTAAAAGTCCGCTGCTCTACCGACTGAGCTAACAACCCGCGAAGCCTAACATTATAGCCAGGATTTCGCAACTGAATCAACAACCACCGGCGAACCCACCGCGTTTCGCGCCGCCAGGGTGTTCAGCATCTCGCCCGCGGCGGTGAGCCCGAAGACCGCCGTCACCGCCACCGACGAACCATAGCCGTGGCAGTTGAGGCTGCTGTCGATGTCGCAGCTCTCGCCGGCATCGCTGACGGGCCGCAGCACCGGCTCGCGCGAGAACACGCAGCGCACGCCGATCGGCCCCTTGCGCGCCGCACCGTGCTTTTGCCGCAGCCGCTGGCGCACCGAAGCCAGCAGCGGGTCGTGCGTGGTCTCGGCGAGATCGGCCACTTCCACTGCAGGCGCCGAACGCTTGCCGCCCGCGGCGCCCACCGCCACCAGCGGCACGGCATGCTGCAGGCACCAGGCCGCCACGGCGGCCTTGGCCCGTACCTGATCGCAGCACTCGAGCACGCCGTCCAGGGGGGAGCCGCCCAACAGCAAGGCGGCGTTCTCTTCCGTGGCGAACTCGTCCACGGCGGCCACCTCGCAGCCCGGGTGGATCTGCGAGATGCGCTCCTTGAGCGCCAGCACCTTGGCCTGCCCCAGGGTGCTTTCCAGCGCATGGACCTGGCGGTTGATGTTCGACTCGGCAACATGGTCGAGGTCGATCAGCGTCAGCGCGGCCACGCCGCTGCGAGCCAGTGCCTCGGCGGCCCAGGACCCTACGCCACCCACGCCGACCACGGCCACGCGCGCGCCGCGCAGCGCTCGATAGCCTGCGTCGCCGTACAGGCGCCGCAGGCCGCCGAAGCGCCGCTCGAGGTCTGCGGTCGATGCCGCCAGCGGACTGGCCGGTTGTTCGGAGGAATTGCTCATGGGTTTCATGGTGCGGCGCGCAGCAGCCGCCAGGCTTGGAACTTGAGGGCCGCGACAGCCCCCGCAAGAATGGCCGCCAGCGCGGTGAAGCTGGTAAGCCCGAGCGTGGAAACGCCTGAAAGCCCCTGCCCGATCGTGCAGCCCATCGCGGTCACGCCGCCGACGCCCATGAGCGCCGCGCCCACGAGATGCGTCGCGGTGTCCTCCGCATTGCGAAACCCTTCCCAGCGAAAGCTGCCCGCCGCCAGAGCTGCGGCGGCCGAGCCTGCCACCACGCCCACGGTGGACACGATGCCGATCGTGAGCGCCTTGCTCTTGTCGCTGAAGAACACCCACCAGTCGATGGTGTAGGCCATGGGGGCCACGAAGCTGAACGACTCCATGCGCAGCGAGTTGGTAGCCACGAAGGCCTCCTGCAGCGTGTTGGGGTCCTCGGCCACGTAGCCCAGGCGCCCCGAGACCCACCACGCGCCGACGATCACCAGACCGATGCCGAGCCCGCCCAGCAGGTTGTCGAACGAGCGAGCAGTCCGCGGCACCAGTGCCCAGGCCACGCAAAGGCCTCCCACGGCCATCCCCAGCCCCCAGGCCAGGGCCTGCCTGCCCCGGCCCGACGCCGACGCCAGCAGCGACGGCAGGTCCTGGGAGGCCGGCAACGCCACCGCCACCGTGTCCACGGTCGCAACGCGCAGCACCGCGGTCACCCCCTTCAGCGTCGCCCAGGCCGACAGACCGAGCACGAAAAACACGACCAGCGACTTGAGGTTGCCGCCGCCGATGCGCACCAGCGTCTTGCTGCCGCAGCCGGACGCCAGCACCATGCCGAAACCGAACATCGCGCCGCCCACCAGCGCCGAGAGCCACATCCAGCGCGTGCCGCCGTACAGGCTCTTGCCGGCGTCGACCCAGCCCAGGCCCACCATGGCGTTGAACCCCACCACAGCCACGCCCATGGCCAGCACCCACATGCGCATGCGCGTCCAGTCGCCCATCGTCACGATGTCGGCCACCGCCCCCATGGTGCAGAAGTGCGTGCGCTGCGCCACCGCGCCAAACACGACGGCCAAGGCAAAAGCGGCCCAGAGAACCTGGGCCGCGATATCAGCGAGAGGGGCTGCGTCCGGCATGCCCGAATTCTAGGCAGGCCCCACCATGCAAGCCCGCAACGCCGGCTACTACTTCAGGGAGGCCAGCCGCTCGCGGCCCGCTTGCGCGGCCTCGGACTTGGGGTAGGCCTTGAGCAGTTCATCGAGCGTCTTGCGGGCGGTCTTGGTGTCCTTCAGCTCGACCTGGCAGTTGGCGATGGACAGCAACGCCTCCGGCGCACGCGGGTGATCGGGCGACGCCTGCACCATCGAGCGGAATGCGGTGATCGCTTCCTTGTACTCGCGCCGGCCGTACTGGGCATTGCCCAGCCAGAACAGCGCCGAGTCGTTGAAGCCGCTGGCCGGATACCGGCGGGTGAAGGCGGCGAGCGATGCGGCCGCACCGGCGAAGTCGCCCTTGCGCAGCACGGCGATGGCCTCGTCGTACAGGCGCTTCTCTTCCGGGTCAGCCAGGAACTCCTTGCCGTCCACCGTGACCTTCTGCGGCTCGAGCTTGCGCACCCGGTCGTCGAGACCTTGCTGCAGGTCGTTCTGGCGACGCTGCAACTCGGCCACGTCGCGGGCGAGCTGTTCGTCCTGGCCACGCATCTTGGCCATCTCGGCACGCGTCTGCTCGAGCTGGGTGTTCAGGTCGAGCAGGCTGCGTCGCAGCTGGCTGAGCTGCTCGCTCAGCTCGGCCTGGCGAACCCGGCTCTGCTCATTGACCTGCTCGATCTGCTTGCGCAGGTCGAGAATGGCGCGCCGCGCCTCTTCGTCATCGAACAGGCCCGCCTGCGCGGCGGGCACGATCAGAGCCGCGGCAGACGCGATCGCGATGCCGCGCAGGCCACGCAACAACATTGCCGCGCTCACGATCAGCGGTCCTTGAGTTCGGCGCGGCGGTTCTTGGCCCACGACGATTCGTCGCTGCCGGAAGCGGCCGGGCGCTCTTCGCCGTAGCTCACGGCTTCGAGCTGGCCGTCCTGCACACCGAGCAGCGTGAGCGACTTCACCACGGCTTCGGCACGCTTCTGGCCGAGCGCGAGGTTGTATTCGCGACCGCCACGCTCGTCGGTATGGCCTTCGACCATGAAGCGCTTCTTGCGATCGGAATTGAGCGACTTGGCGTTGCCTTCGACCACGGGGCGGAACTCGTCCTTCACGACGAAGCTGTCGAAGTCGAAATACACCACACGTCCCACGGCAGCCGCGTTGTCTTGCCGGCCCAGGTCCACCCGTGCGACCTGCGACTGGTTCGTCTGGCCGCTCGTCGCGCCGGCACCCGGGGCGGTGGTGGACGTGGCGGTGCGAGATTCCACGGGGGTCTCGTCGAGCTTCACGCTCGAGGCGCAGCCAGCCAGCACCAGCAGCGCCGCCAACGGCGCCAGGCTTCGAATTGCGGTCATGATTTCTCTCCTTCTACTCATTGCGAAATGTGCCTGTGCGGCACTCTAGTCAACGCCCAAACGGGCCCCAAACGGGTTCTCTCATGTCTGCCTGCGGAGCCGGCAGCAGCGCCTTGATCTTGCCGTCCACGGTGGTGGTCATCAGCACGTCGCGGCCCTGCTGGCGGGTCGCGTAGATGATGAGCCGGCCATTGGGCGCGAAGCTCGGGCTTTCGTCGTCATTTGTGTCAGTCAGTGCGGTCACGGTTCCGCTCGCCAGGTCCATCACGTGCAGCCGGAAAGCGCCGTTCACCCTCGAGATGAACGCCATCGAACGTCCGTCGGGGCTCAGCGCCGGACTGATGTTGTAACCGCCTGCAAACGTGATCCGGTCCGGCGAACCGCCCGTCGCGCTCATGCGATAGATCTGCGGGCTGCCCCCGCGATCGCTCACGAAATAGATCGAGCGGCCGTCGGCAGACCATGCCGCTTCGGTATCGATGGCGTTGCTGGACGTGAGCCGGCGCACATTGTCGCCGGTGCGGCTCATCACGTAGAGCTGGGAGATGCCGTCGCGGCTCAGGGTCGCGGCCAGCTGCTGCCCGTCGGGCGACCAGGCCGGCGCGCTGTTGGTGCCGCGGAAGTTGGCCACGGCCCGGCGGGCTCCGGTGGCCACGTCCTGCACGTACACCACCGCCTTGCGGCTCTCGAACGAGACGTAGGCGAGTTCCTTGCCGTTGGGCGACCACGCCGGCGAGATGATCGGCTCGGGGCTGGCCAGCGCGGACTGGGCGCCTTCACCGTCCGCGTCGGCGATCCACAGGGTGTGGCGGCTGCCGATCTTGCTCACGTAGGCAATGCGGGTGGAAAACACGCCCTTCTCGCCGGTGAGCTTTTCGTAGACGTCGTCGGCCACGCGGTGCGCCGCCAGGCGAAGGTCGGCAGCGGGCACCGCCAGCGCACCGGCGCCGATGTTGCTGCCCTTCACCACGTCCCAGAGCGTGTAGCGCACGTCGAAGCGGCCGTCGGCCAGCCGCATCACCGAGCCGGCGAGCAGTGCGTCGGCGCCCTTGGCGCGCCAGTCGCCCATGACCGGCTTGGCGTTTTCATCCAGTGCGATGCCGTTGGTGTCGAGGTTGCGGAACAGGCCGCTGCGTTCGAGGTCGGCCCGCACGATGGCCGAGACCGGCTGCGGTGCCTTCTGCTCGTCGCGAAAACGCACGATGCCGATGGGCAGTTGCGTGGCACCCACGCCGGAGATTTCGACCCGGAACTGGGCGAGCGAAGCGCCCGCCCAGGCGGCACCCAGCGCCGCGACGCCGGGCTTGACGAGGAACGAACGACGCGACCAGGCACCACGCCGATGCTGATGATCACTCTGCATGCAGACCCTTCTTGTTGACGACTTGCGTTGATGGTGACCCAAGTCCCCGCTCCAGCATCCACAACTTGAGGTAACGGTAGTAAGTGCCCTCAGCGATGCTGAATGCCACGATGAAGCCCATGCGGCCGTCCAGCAGCCCGCCGCGCACGAAATACGACCGGACGAACGCCCACAACCCGTGGCCGATGGCCGTGCCGAGCCCGCCCCGCTTGCCGGCACGGCGCTGGTCGCGCGCCCGGCCGCTGGTGTAGCGGTTCATCTTGTCGAGGCATTCCTCGAGACTCGGCATGCTGTCGTGCAGCAAGTGGCCGTCGAGATGACCGACCCTGCCCGAGCACTGCACCGACTCGTGCACGAGGTCGTTGCTGAACTGCGCCTGGCCGCGCCTGAACAGCCGCAGCACGTGGTCCGGGTACCAGTCGCCATGGCGCATCCACTGGCCGCAGAAGGACGACAGGCGCGACAGGGTGTAGGCCACCGCCCCCTGCGGCCCGCCGCCCGACACCACCGCACGGATCTGCTCCGCCAGCTCGGGGCTCACCTGCTCGTCGGCGTCCAGGCTGAGCACCCAGTCGCCACCGGCCTCGGCGAGCGCACGGTTCTTCTGCGGTCCGAATCCAGGCCAGTCGGCGGTTTCGACCACCCGGGCCCCGAGGCGCCGCGCGATGTCGCGCGTGTCGTCGGTGCTGCCCGAGTCGACAACGATCCACTCGTTGGCGAAGGGCACCGAGGCAAGGCAAGCCTCGATGCTTGCTGCTTCGTTCTTGGTGATGACGATGACCGACAGAGACATTGAACCGTTCTTTGGGCGAAGCGGGAATTGTAGGCAGCTCCCGCGAGGTTGCCGGCGCCGCTGCGGCGCCGCGCATAATCCGCCGTCCCGGCCCAGAGCCGGGGCGTAGAGAAAGTCGCCGCCGGCCACAACCCGCGAGAGATCGGTGACCTGAGATTTCAAGCCAGCATGTCCGCCTCCAGCAATCAGAACCTCCGGAATCTCCTGCGCACCGTCTGGCCTTACTTCTCCAGCGCCCGCTGGGCGTTTGCCGTGGCCGTCCTGGGAGCGGTCGTCGGCGCCGCCACCGAGCCTGCAATGGCGTCGATGATGAAGCCGCTGCTCGACAGCGGCTTCACGCGCGGCGCCATCCCGCTGTGGGCGGTCCCGGCGACCATCATCGGTCTCTTCCTCGTGCGCGGCATCGCCGGCTTCCTGGTCAACTACGCGCTCTCCTGGGCCGCCAACCACGCGACGCTGCGCATGCGCAACGCGATGTTCGCCCGGCTGCTCGACGCACAGCCCGCGTTGTTCACCCGCCAATCGGCCAGCAGCCTCATCAACTCCGTCGTCTACGAGGTGCAAGGGGGCTCGGCGATGCTGGTCAATGCCGTGCAGACGCTCATCAAGGACAGCTTCACGGCGATCGCCCTGCTGGGTTATCTGGTCTGGCTGAACTGGAAGCTCACCCTCTTCATCGGCGTGCTCTTTCCGGCGGTGGCGGTGACCATGCGGATCTTCAGCCGCCGCATGCACCGCATCACCGTGGCGGGACAGGCCGCGACCGACGAGCTGGCCTACGTGGTGGAAGAGAACGTGCTGGCCTGGCGGCTGGTGCGCCTGCATGGTGCCGGGCCCCAGCAGTCGAGCCGCTTCCAGCGGGCCAGCAACGCACTGCGGCAGCTGCTGCTGAAAGCCACCGTGGCGGCCTCCACCGTGACGCCGATCACCCAGCTGCTGTCCGCCTGCGCGCTCTCCGCGGTGATCGTCGCGGCCCTGTGGCAAAGCAGCGCCGAAGGCGGCACGGTCGGCGGCTTCGTCGCGTTTGTCACTGCGATGCTCATGCTCATCACGCCGCTGCGGCACCTGACCGACGTGGCCGGCCCGGTCGCTCGAGGCCTGGCGGCCGTGCAGCGCGGCATCGACCTCATAGAAGCCACGCCGGTCGAGACCGGCGGCTCGCATGCGCCGGAGCGCGCGAGGGGCCAGCTTCGGTTGCGGCACGTGACGCTGCGCTACAAGGCGGACCAGGCTTGCGCGCTGGAGGCCGTCGACCTGCACATCGACGCCGGCGAAACCGTCGCGCTGGTCGGGCCTTCCGGAGCCGGCAAGACCACGCTGGTGAACCTGCTGCCGCGTTTCATCAACCCGTCGGAAGGCGAGATCCTCCTCGACGGCGTCCCCCTGCCGCAGTGGGACCTCGCCGCGCTGCGCCGCCAGTTCGCACTGGTCAGCCAGGACGTCGTGCTGTTCAACGACAGCGTAGCCGCGAACATTTGCCTCGGGGCTCCCGTGGACAGGCAGCGCGTGCTTGCAGCGCTGGAGGGCGCGAACCTGCTCGACTTCGTCCGCAGCCTCCCTCAGGGGATCGACAGCCCCGTGGGCCACAACGGCAGCCAGTTGTCCGGAGGCCAGCGCCAGCGCCTGGCCATCGCCCGGGCGATCTACAAGGACGCGCCCATCCTCATCCTCGACGAGGCCACCTCCGCACTCGACAGCGAAAGCGAGCGCCTGGTGCAAACGGCCCTCGAGCGCCTGATGGCGGGCCGGACCTCCATCGTCATTGCGCACCGGCTGTCGACCGTGGAAGCGGCCGACCGCGTGATCGTCCTGGACCAGGGCCGCGTGGCGGAGCAAGGCACCCATGCGCAATTGCTGGCACAAGGCGGGCTGTTCGCGCGCCTGCATGCGCTGCAGTTCAACACCTGACCCGGGCGAAAGGCAACCATGGGGTACACCGTCGTCATTCCAGTGCTCAACCAGCTCGCCTTCACCCGCCAATGCGTGGAAAGCCTGATCCAGGGCGGCACCCCGGCGGATTCCTTGCTCGTGATCGACAACGGCAGCACCGACGACACCCCGAACTGGCTGGCATCGAGGCCGGACGTCCCGTCGATCCGCAACCGGGTCAACCTCGGCTGCGGCGGCGCCTGGACCCAGGGCGCCTTGCGCGACGACAGCGACTGGACCGTGCTGCTCAACAACGACGTGATCGTGTGCGACCACGGCATGGAAGACATGCTGGCCGCCGCCGAGCGCCACGGCCTGGACGTCGTGAGCCCCGCGCTGGCCGAAGGCGCGCTGGACTACGACTTCGCACAGCACCAGTCGGCGTTCAGGCAGGCGATGCGGGGGACGCTGCGCCGAGGCTGGTTCCACGGCGTGTGTTTCGCAGTGCGGCGCAAGGTGTTCGAAACGATCGGTTTCCCGGACACCGATCGCCAGCTGGGTGGCCGCGAAGACGTCGAGTTCCTCGTCCGCTGCCTGCGCAGCCGCGTGCCGGTCGGCACCGTGGGTGACGCATTGCTGCACCACTTCGGCTCCATCACGCAAAAGGCCATCAAGCTCGAAACCGGCCAGCATGACCTCGGCGACCGGCAGCACTTCTATCGCAAGCTCGGCATGAACTGGTTCGAGCGCAAGCGCTTCAAGCGGGATCGGGTGCGGTCGGCCCGTCTGTGGGTCGAGTCCGAGCGCAAGGCGCACGGCTTCGCCATGCACATGCAGCGCACCGACGGGCGCTGGACCGACGTCCAGTACCTGTGACCGGCACGAAGTCGTCAATGGTCGCGACGATCAAAACCAGTTTCGCCAACGCATATGAGCAGCCCCTCATACTTCGTCCACCCGTCGTCTGACGTCCAGACTGCCACCATCGGCAGCGGTACGCGGATCTGGCAGTACGTCGTCGTGCTGGCTGGCGCTCGCATCGGTCGGGACTGCAACATCTGCTCGCACTGCCTGATCGAAGGCGACGTCACGGTCGGCGACCGCGTCACCGTCAAGAGCGGAGTGCAGCTCTGGGACGGCGTGACGCTGGAGGACGGCGTGTTCGTGGGGCCGAATGTGAGCTTCACCAACGACCGCCACCCGCGCAGCGGAAACCGCGGCTTCGAACTCGAACGCACGACCGTGGGCCGCGATGCCTCGATCGGTGCCGGCGCCGTGCTGCTGCCGGGCATACGCATCGGCGCCGGTGCCACCGTGGGTGCCGGCGCCGTCGTCACGCGCGACGTGCCTGACGGAGCAACCGTCGTCGGCAACCCGGCACGCATCACTCGGTCCATCGACGTCGCTTCGGGGAACACCCATGACACTTGAGCTTTGTCGCATCGTCGACCTGCCGAAGATCAGCGACCCGCGAGGCAACCTGACGTTCATCGAGGGCCGCAGGCACGTGCCGTTCGATCTCCAGCGCGTCTACTACCTCTACGACGTGCCGGGCGGATCCGAGCGCGGCGGGCATGCGCACAAGGCGCTGCACCAGCTGATCGTCGCGATGTCCGGCAGTTTCGATGTCGTGCTCGATGACGGGCGCGCCAAACAGCGCTTCCATCTCAACCGCTCCTACTACGGCCTGTACGTCTGCCCCATGATCTGGCGCGAGCTCGACAACTTCTCGTCCGGCTCGGTGTGCATGGTGCTGGCCTCCAACCTGTATGACGAAGCCGACTACTACCGTGACTACGGCGAGTTCACGCAGGCACTGAGGTCCGCCCCATGACCAGGGCGCTCGACCTGGGGTGCGGCGACGTCCCGCACAACCCCTTCTTCGCCGACGAACTGTGCGGTGTGGACGTCCGCAGCAACCTGGCCGGCAACATCCGCAGCGCCGACCTCGTGGTCGAGCCCATTCCGTTCGACGACGAGAGCTTCGACTACGTCACCGCCTTCGACTTCATCGAGCACCTGCCGAGGGTCATCTATACGCCGCAGCGGCGGCATCCGTTCGTCGAGCTGATGAACGAGGCGCACCGGGTGCTCAAGCCAGGTGGGTTGTTCTATTCGCATACCCCCGCCTATCCGCACGGCGTCGCCTTCCGCGACCCCACGCACGTGAACATCATCACGGAAGAAACCTTTCCGCTCTACTTCGACGACAAGAGCCGGTGGGCGGCGATCTACGGGTTCACCGGCGCATTCAAGGTCTGCATGCAAAGGTGGCAGGGGCCGCACCTGGTGACGGTGCTGCAAAAGACTCCGTCGCCCTCGGCCGAGGCCTCTCGTGAACCCGGCATCGGCTCGCGCATCAGCGTCTTCATTCCGGTCCACAACGGCGCCGCCCGCCTGTCCGAGACGCTCGACTCCGTGCTGGGTCAGACCTTCGATGACTTCGAAGTCATCTGCGTCGACGACGCCTCCACCGACGGCAGTGCGCAGATCCTGCAGCGCTACGCCAGCCTGGATTCGCGGATCCGGGTCGTCACGACACCCTCCAACCTCGGTTCGGCCCCCAAGGCAATCAACCACGCGCTCGGCGCGATGACCGGCAGCTTTTTCGTCTACTCGTCGCAGGACGACCTGTTTTCACCCGACTGGTTGGCGAGCATGCATGCACGCGCACTGCAGACCCATGCGGATGCGGTCATTCCGGAGGTGGTGCTCCACCACCATGCGGACCCCGCCCGGAACCGCTCCCTCGCGGGGCTCAACGGGCATGCTGGCGTCGAGCTTTCCGGACGCGAAGCGTGTGAACGGTCGCTGGACTGGTCCATCCCCGGCAACGCGCTGTGGAACGCCCAGCTGGTGCGTCGGCTCGGCTTCGAGGAATTCGGGCTCAACAGCGACGAATACTCGGTTCGGCGCTTTTTCCTGCAATGCAACAAGGTGGTCTTCAGCGGCGGCAAGTTCCTCTATCGCCAGGACAACCCCGATGCCGTCACGAAGCGCATGAGCCCCGGCAGGTTCGACTGGCCGTACACCCAGCTGCGGCTCGCGCAGCTGCTCCAGGAACACCAGTTTGCGGACACGCTGGTTCGCCGGGAGATCGACATGGCGATCAAGGAGATGGCGCGCTTGAAGCAGGCGCTGGGCACGTATGCGACCGAATGGTCGGCGGCGGACGTGGCACGTGCACAAGCGGCCATCGCGCGCTTCGAGCAGCGCCTGTCGCTGCAGCAGGTCTTCGATCCGCCGCCGGTTCGCCGCCGCACGACTGCCCAACGCATGGCCAAGTGGAAGAACTCGCTCCGCAAACTGCCCGCCAAGATGGGCCTGCGCTAAGGTGCCGGACAAATGATCGAATTCCTGAACCTGCGCCGCGTCAACGCGCCGCATGAGGCCGCGCTCCAGGCAGCGCAACTGCGCGTGCTGCGCTCGGGCTGGTACATCCTGGGCGAGGAAACCGCCGCCTTCGAAACCGAGTTCGCAAGCTACTGCGGGGTGCGCCATTGCATCGGCGTTGCCAACGGACTCGACGCGCTGGTGCTGATCCTGCGCGCCCTGGACATCGGCCCCGGCGACGAAGTCATCGTGCCGGCCAACACCTTCATCGCCACCTGGCTGGCCGTCTGCCAGGTGGGTGCGCGCCCCGTGCCGGTGGATCCGCGCCCCGGCACCGGCAACCTCGATCCCGATCGCCTGCAGGCGGCACTGACGCCCCGTACGCGCGCCGTCATGCCGGTCCATCTGTACGGACAGCCGGCCGAGATGGACGCCATTTCGTCCTTCGCAGGCCGGCACAAGCTGCACGTCATCGAAGATGCCGCCCAGGCGCATGGCGCACGGTACGGTGGCACCCGGGTCGGCGGGCTGGGCGTGGCTGCGGGTTTCAGCTTCTACCCCGGCAAGAACCTCGGCGCGCTGGGCGACGGCGGCGCGGTCACCACCAACGATGACGAGCTCGCGCAGCGCATCCGCACCCTGCGCAACTACGGCTCGCGAGAAAAGTACCGCCACGAAGTCATCGGCGTGAATTCGCGCCTGGACGAGCTGCAGGCCGCCATGCTGCGCGCGAAGCTGCCGGCCCTCGATGCCGAAAACGCCGCCCGCGGCCGCATCGCCGCGCGATATCTCGCAGGACTGGCCGACGTGGCGGTCGAGCTGCCGGCCACCGCGGCCGGGTGCGAGCCGGTGTGGCACCTGTTCGTGGTGCAGGTCGACGACCGCGCGCGCGTCCAGCAGGCGCTGGCCGAGCGCGGCATCGGGACGATGATCCACTACCCGATCGCATGCCATCGCCAGCCGGCGTTTGCCGGCCAGCCCTGGCCGCCGCTGCCGGTGAGCGACCACCTCCAGGACCGCATCCTGAGCCTTCCGATCAGCCCGGTCCATGCGCCGCAGGAGATCGACACGGTCATCGAAGCGCTGGCACAGGTCGTCGGGCCGCGCACGGGCAGGCCGGCATGACGGCGCCGCGCATCACGCTGGCGGTGCTGGCCTACCGGCAGGCCGCCTTCATCGACGCCGCAGTGCAAAGCGCCCTCGGCCAGGTCTGCGAACCGGTCGAGGTGCTGCTGTCGGACGATGCCTCGCCGGACACGACCCACGAGCAGATGCAGGCGCTCGCGGCCGCCTATCGCGGCCCTCACCAGGTCATCGTGCGGCGCAATGCGCGCAACCTGGGCATCGGCGAGCACATCAACGAGGTCGTCCGCGCGGCGCGAGGCGAGCTCATCGTGATGATGGCCGGCGACGACCAGTCCCTGCCGCAGCGCGTGGCCCGGGTGGCAGCCGCCTGGGATGCCTCACACCAGCGGCTCGACCTGATCGCCAGCCACCTGGTCGACATGGACCAGGACGGCGTCGACCAGGGCGTTCTCGAGGTCGATGACCTCGCGCAATGGCGCTCGCTCGACGACTGGGCGCGCCGGCGGCCCTACATCGTGGGTGCCGGCCATGCGTTCACGCGCCGCATGTTCGACCGCTTCGGCCCGCTGGGACCCAAGGTGTCGTACGAAGACCAGGTCAATGTCCTGCGCGCGCTGTTGGGCGGTGGCGCCTGCACCATCGACGAGCCGCTGGTGCGCTACCGCCGCGGCGGCGTTTCGGATCGCATGCGCCACTTCTCCGCCGAGCAGTTCCTGGCCTGGATGCGCAGGCTGAACGGGATCCACGTCGCGCTGCACCAGCAATGGCTCAAGGATGCCCGCACCGCCGGCCATGAAGAGTTCGTGGGACGCGTGATCCATCGCGAGTACCAGCGCGAGCGCTTCATCGAGGCATTGCTGGCGGCCCCCGGGCCGGCCGGCCGATGGGCTGCGGTGGGCCAATTCCCGGACCTGGCCCTGGGCTGGCGCCTGCGCAAGTTCGCCTACCTCAGCATGCCGGCGCTGGCAGCCCGCATCCGCGCGATGCAGTCGTCGTTCAAGCGCCTGCGCCACGGCGAAGGCCGGTGAGCCTCCTGGTCAACCTGCGGCACCGCCGGACGAAGACATGCCCAGCGCTGCCCGCGCCTGCTCGATGACCCGCTCGGGGCCCATGGTTTCCAGGCACTCGCTGCGACTGGCGTTGTGCCTGTCGCAGCCTGCCTGGTTGCAGGGCACGCAGGAAGGCGTGCCCTGCAGCAGGATGACCTTGCCGCTGCGCTGCAACAAGGCCCGCTGCACATACGGGATCTGAAGCGGCAACCGCCCGGGCCACGGCCCCCAGAGCCGCGGGTCGATGGGGCCGAACAGCGCGACCACCGGTATGTCGCAGGCCGCCGCCAGGTGCGTCACCGAAGTGTCCGGGCCGATGTACAGGCGCGCGCCCTGAAGCAGGGTGGTCAGCTGGTTGAGGTCCAGCAATCCGGCCACCGGCAGCAGCCCAGGGGCCGGCAGCGCCGCCATGTGCACCACTTCGTTGACGATCGCACGGTCCGCCTCGGAAGGACCGCCGCTCAGCAAGACCTGAAAGCCGTCTTTCACCAGCGCCCGCGCCACTTCGGCGAAGTGGCCGGCAGGCCACTGCTTGTAGCGGACCAGCGAAGGCACCTGCATGACCACATAGGGCCCGTGCAACTGCTCCGTCAGGTGCGCAGGCAGGTCGCGCCCCGAGGGCGGCACGACCTGCGCGTCGGCGAGGTCGACCCAGGGCGAGAGCATTCGCATCTTCTCGATCACGACGTGCGAATGGTTCACGCCCAGGGGCACGGCGTGATCCAGCAGCGCGCGCTTCCACCAGGCGCGCGGCTCGTCGGGTACCTGTCCGCTGCGGACCTTGGCGGCCACCCATCCATACAGGTGTGCGCGATCACTGGATTGCGCCACGAGCGCGAGGTCATAGCGCCGCCACAGCCTGCGAATCAGTGAGATCGACTGCAGCCAGCCGCTGCCTGGCGGGACCTCGACCAGCTGGTGAACGTCCGGATTCCCCTTGAGCATGCCCAGGGTGCCTGCGAAGCCAAGCACGTCGATCGCCGCGCCGGGCCAGCGCCGCTTTGCCGCATGGATGAGCGGAGTGGTCAGCAGCACGTCGCCGATCTGGCGCGTGCAGATGACGAGGATGCGTTGGAACTCCGAGCGTCCGTCCGGCGGGCTCTTGCGCGTCATCGCGACGACGCTCCGGCCGGCTCATCGCTCTCGCGCCTGGCACGGCCCCTTTCGCGGACCTGCTCCCAGTCGAGCCCTTCATCGAAGGCTCCCGCCAGGCGGCGGCAGAGCTGTTCCTTCGAATTGAAGTTGTCGTTGTAGCTGATGCCGCCGATGTGGAGCCAGCGTTCGTCCACGATCTGCAGCGCCGCCTTCTCGCCCGTCACGGGATCGCAGACTTCCTTCATCTCGCTGATCGCGAAGCGCAGGCGCTGCTTGTCCAGCCTGCTGTAGAGGCTGCGCCAGTTGCGCCCGCCGGTGTCGAGGCCATTCGAGAAGTCGTAGAGGAAGTTCAGCGGCAGGTCGGCCACCGCCTGGTGGTCGAACATGCAGTAGCCGGCCCAGAGCTGCCAGGCCCACCGGCTTTCGACCGGCATGCCGAAGCAGGGCTGCCCTGACAGGCGCTCGGCCATGCTCATCTGCACGAGCGGGATCAGGTCGTGGTCGATGAAGCCGAACAGGCGCGGCTTGATCCGCTGCACCACGTTGCGGTAGATCCAGGCCATCGCCATGCCATGCGAACGGTTGACGTGGCGGGTCGAATTGGGCGGCAGGCCGAGATAGGGCACGTCCTGCTCCCGACAGACACGCTCGATCTCCTGCCTGGCCTGCGGCTGGCGCGAGTTGTCGAGCACCAGCACGGTCGCGTCGGAAATGTGCCGCCGCGCCATGCGCAGCTGCCAGCCGAGCACCCATGGCTGCTCGAAGGCCACCGAGATCAGCACGTTCCGGTGCTCGAGCGTGCGCACCCGCTGCAGGAACGCCTGCAGCTCCCCGGGCTGCCTGCGCTCATAGGCGGCAAGCCACACGTCGTTGCGAAGCTGCTTGAGCGCATGCTGCAGCGGCAGCAGTTCCAGCCACTCCCGGGCCGCAAAGTTCTGGAGGTGTCTCATTCAAGGGATGCCAAGTCGAGCCGGGCGCGAAGGCTACTACATCAGAACGATGTCGTACTGCTCCGGCGACATCGACGGTTCGGTCTGCAGCGAGATGGGCTTGCCGATGAAGTCGGACAGGCCCGCCAGGTGCTGGCTCTCCTCGTCGAGCAGCATTTCCACGACCGCGGCCGACGCGACGACGCGGAACTCCTTCGGGTTGAACTGCCGTGCCTCGCGAAGGATCTCGCGCAGGATGTCGTAGCACACGCTGCGCGGCGTCTTCACCTGCCCCTTGCCCTCGCACACCGGGCATACCTCGCACAGCATGTGAGCCAGCGACTCGCGCGTGCGCTTGCGGGTCATCTCCACCAGCCCCAGCTGGGTGAAGCCGCTCACGGTGATCTTCGTCCGGTCGCGCGCCAGCTGCTTGCGCAGCTCGGCCAGCACCGCGTCCTGGTGCTCTTCGCGGACCATGTCGATGAAGTCGATGATGATGATGCCGCCCAGGTTGCGCAGCCGCAGCTGGCGCGCGATGGCGAGCGCCGCCTCGAGGTTCGTCTTGAAGATCGTGTCGTCGAAGTTGCGCGCGCCCACATAGCCGCCGGTGTTCACGTCGATGGTCGTGAGTGCCTCGGTCTGGTCGATGATGAGGTAGCCGCCCGACTTCAGGTCGAC
>CAMLNA010000038.1 GCA_946481025.1 uncultured Rivibacter sp. | reverse complement strand
GCACGGCGTGAGCGGGCAACTGGTGCCGCCGCACGACCCGCCGGCGCTGGCCCGCTGCCTGACCGAGCTGCACGACAACCCTGCGCTGGCCCGCGCCATGGGTCGCGCCGGTCTCGAGCGCGTGCGCTCCACCTTCACCTGGGAGCGGGTGGCCGCGCAACTGGGCTCGGTGCTGCAGGACGTGCGCACGGCGCATGAAACCAGCCGTGCGGCCCATCGTGCCCTGGTGCTCGAAGCGCCCGAGGCCGTGCATCAACGAACCACGCGGACGGTGCAGTCATGACTTCAGTTCTGGACAACAAGGTGGTGCTGGTCACCGGCGCGGGGCGCGGGCTCGGCGCCGCCATCGCGCGCAGGCTCGCCGCCTCGGGGGCCAGGGTGGCCGTCGCCGACCTGCAGCCCCATCTCGCCGAAGCCTGCGCGCGCAGCATCGACCCCGGCGGTGCGGGCGCCTTGCCCCTGGCGCTGGACGTGGCCGACCTCGCCTCGGCCCGGTCTGCCGTCGAAGCCGTGTGCGAACGTTTCGGCGGGCTCGACGTGCTGGTCAACAACGCCGGCACCGACGTCACCGCGCCGATCGACGAGCTCTCCTTCGAAGCCTGGGACCGGGTGCTGGCCACCAACCTGAAGGGCCCGTTCCTGATGAGCAAGCTCGCATTGCCCGCACTGCGCGTGGCCGACGGCGGGCAGGGCGGCCACATCGTCAACATCGCGTCCACGGCGGCGCGCCGCACCTGGCCCAACGCCAGCGCCTACCACGCCAGCAAGTGGGGGCTGGTGGGGCTGTCGCATGCGTTGCATGCGGAGCTGCGGCCGCAGGGCGTGCGCGTGTCCACCGTGATTGCCGGCGGCATGCGCACCCCCTTCCTGCTCGACCGCTTTCCGGACCTCGACCCGGCGCGGCTGCAGGACCCGGCCAACGTGGCCGAGGCAGTGCATTTCATGCTGACCATGCCGCGCGAATCGGTGGTGCCCGAAATGATGGTGCTGCCGCTGCAGGAGACCTCCTGGCCATGACGAGAGCGGCGGTCTTCCTCGACAAGGACGGCACGCTCGTCGAGAACGTGCCCTACAACGTGGACCCGGCGCTGGTCGCGTTCACGCGCGGCGCCGTCGAGGCACTGCAGCGGCTCGCGCGTGCCGGCTATGCGCTGTTCGTCGTGACCAACCAGCCCGGGGTGTCGCTGGGCCTGTTCGACCGTGCGGCGCTCGATCGCCTGCTGCAGGCGCTGAAGAGCATGCTGCAGGAGCGCGGGGTCGAGCTCACCGCGCTCTACGCCTGCACGCACCGGCCGGCTTCGCATGGCCTGGCGCCTTGCGGCTGCCGCAAGCCCGCCCCGGGGATGCTGCAGCGGGCCGCCGATGAACACGGCATCGACCTCAGCCATTCGTGGATGGTGGGCGACATCCTCGACGACGTGGAGGCCGGCCGCCGGGCCGGGTGCCGCACCGTGATGCTCGACGTGGGCCACGAGACCGAGTGGCGGCTCGCCGATGAAAGGCTGCCCCATTTCGCCGTGGCCGACCTCGCCGAGGCAGCCGACGTGATCCTGGACGAAGACGGTGGCGGGGCACCCATCCAACCCGAGAAAGCAGTACACGATGAATCTTGAAGCCACCGTCTTCGATGGTGCCGTGAGGCAGCGCTGGCGCGGCGTGCGCAGAGTGCTGGCCGTGCGGCTCGACAACCTGGGCGACGTGCTCATGACCACGCCCGCGCTGTCGGCCATGCGGCAGAGCCTGCCGGGCGTGCACCTCACGCTGCTGGCGTCGCCCTCCGGTGCGACGCTTGCGCCTTTCATCGACGACGTGGACGAGGTGATCGCGTACGACGCGCCGTGGATGAAAGGCGGGGCAGCGCGCAAGCCCGGCACGACGCCCGACGACGAATGGGCCATCGTGCGGCGGCTGGCCGACGAACGGTTCGACGCGGCGGTGATCTTCACCTGCTACACCCAGAGCGCCCTGCCCGCCGCGATGCTGTGCCGCCAGGCCGGCATCGGCTTGCGGCTCGCGCACTGCCGCGAGAACCCCTACGGCTTGCTGACCGACTGGGTGCCCGATCCGGAGCCGCAGGCCGGCATCCGCCACGAAGTCGAGCGGCAGCTCGCACTGGTGGAGGCGGTGGGGTTCTGCGCCGACGACGACCGGATGAGCTTCGACTACCGCAGCGAGGACCTGGTGAGCCTGTGCGCCAAGCTCGAGACGCTCGGCGTGACGCCGAAGCGGCCGTGGGTGGTGGTGCATCCGGGCGCCACCGCGCCCTCGCGCCGCTACCCGGCCGGCCAGTTCGGCGCGGCGGCCGATCTCATCGCAAGCGACGTCAACTGCCACGTGCTGTTCACCGGCACGGCCGACGAGGCCGACCTCGTGCTCGCCGCGCAGGCACGCATGCAGCGGCCCGGCATCTCGCTGGCGGGCCAGCTCTCGCTGGGCGAGCTGGCCGCGCTCATCGCGCACTCGAAGCTGCTGGTGTCGAGCAACAGCGGCCCGGTGCACATTGCCGCGGCGGTGGGCACGCCGGTGGTCGATCTCTACGCGCTCACCAACCCTCAGCACACGCCGTGGCGGGTGCCCTCGCGGGTGCTCAATCGCGACGTGCCCTGCCGCAACTGCCTGAAGAGCGTGTGCCCCGAAGGCCACCACAACTGCCTGCGGCTGGTCACACCCGAGGAGGTGGCGCAGGCGGCGCACGAGCTGATCGAGCTGCAGCCCGAGCCGCAGCCTTGGGAGCCCCAGCAGGAAGACGAACACGGCGGCGCGCTGCACGAGGGCAATACCGCCAGCGCCGTGTTCGCGATGGCCACCGCGCAGGCGGCGCTCGCATCATGATCACGCTGGGCATCAACGCCGCCTTCCACGACAGCGCCGCCGCGCTGGTGAAGGACGGACAGCTCGTCGCCGCGGCCGAGGAAGAGCGCTTCACCGGCATCAAGCACGCCAAGCGGCCGCTGCCGTTCACTGCCTGGGAGCTGCCCTTCCATGCCATCGACTACTGCCTGCGCGAGGCCGGCATCGTGCTGGGCGAGGTGGACAACGTGGCCTACAGCTACGACCCGTGGCGTTTCCTGCGCGACCGCGCGGTGGGCTCCACCATCCAGCTGCCGCTGGAGCCTTCGGCCGCGCAGCGCGCCGAAGGCGGATGGGAGAACCCCTGGGACCCGCTGTTCGCCAGCTACATCGTCAACGCGCCGAGGCAGCTGGTGAGCGGCGCGCCGCATCACCTGAAGGCCCGGTTCGCCGGCGTCCCGCATCCCAGCCCGTATCGCTGGAGCTTCGTCGAGCACCACATCTGCCACCAGGCGAGCGCCTTCCTCGCGGCGCCGTTCGAGCACTGCGCGGTGATGACGCTCGACGGCCGCGGCGAGGACGCCACCACCACCTACGGGCGCTGGCGCGACGGCCACTACCACCCGCTCGGTGAAGTGATGATGCCCACCTCGCTGGGCCTGCTGTACGAGCGCATCACCAGCCACCTCGGCTTTCTGCATTCGAGCGACGAGTACAAGGTCATGGCGCTGGCAGCCCTGGGGCGGCCCTCGTACCTGGAGAAGTTCCGCCGGCTGGTGAAGGTGAGCCACGCCGGCCGCTACGAGATCGAAGCCTTCGACCCGGTCGAGCTGTTCGGGCCGGCGCGCCAGAAGGGCGCAGCGCTCACCCAGGCGCATTTCGACCTCGCCGCTTCGTTGCAGGCGGTGCTCGAGGAAACGGTGCTGCAGCTGGCCGGCTGGCTGCGCGAGGTGAGCGGCGAACGCCACCTCGCGATGGCCGGCGGCGTGGCGCTGAACTGCGTGATGAACTCGCGGCTGCGTGATGCCGGCATCTTCGAGCAGGTGTGGGTGCAGCCGGCCGCCGGCGATGCGGGCACGGCGCTCGGCGCCGCCTTGTGGATCGACATGCAGCACCAGCGTGCCGAGACCGGCCGTCTGCGGCACTGGAACATGCAGCATGCCTACTGGGGGCCGGGCTACGGCGACGACGAGATCGAGGCGCTGCTGAAGTGGGCCAGGCTGCCGTACCGCCGGCTGGGCGATGTGGCCGAGGAAACCGCGAAGCTGCTCGCGCAGGACCGCATCATCGGCTGGTTCCAGGGCCGCATGGAGTTCGGGCCGCGGGCGCTGGGCGCGCGCTCCATCCTCGCCTCGCCCTTGTCGCCCGACATGCAGGCGCGGCTCAACGAACTCAAGGACCGCGAGGACTTCCGCCCGGTGGCACCGGTGGTGCCGGAGGACGACCTCGCCGATTGGTTCAGCCCCGCGCAGGCCAACGGCGGCAGTGCCCCGTTCATGCTCTTCATCTACGACGTGCCGCCGGACAAGGCGCGGCGCATCCCGGCGGTCTGCCATGCCGACCGCACCGCGCGCGTGCAGACGGTGCGACGCGACACCAACCCGCGCTACTACGACCTGCTCAAGGCCTTCGGCCGGGCCACCGGCGTGCCGGTGCTGGTGAACACCTCGTTCAACGTGCGCGGCGAACCCATCGTCAACACGCCGCGCGATGCGCTCAACGCGTTCTGGAGCACGCCGCTCGATGCGCTCGTGATCGGCAGCTTCCTGCTGGAGAAGAGCTGATGCTGAAGCTGCAGGTATCGGTGGTCGTGCCCACCTACAAGCGCCCCGACCTGCTGCGGCGCTGCCTCGAGGCGCTGCTGGCCCAAAGCCTGGTGCCCACCGCCTACGAGATCGTCGTGGTGGACGACGCCCCCACGCCCGAGACGCGCTACCTCGTGGAAGGGCTGGCTTCCATCACCCGGGGCGTGCCGGCGCTGCATTACCTCACCGCGCCCGACACGCAAGGCCCCGCGGGTGCACGCAACCGGGGCTGGCGCTTCGCCGCGGCGCCCATCGTCGCCTTCACCGATGACGACACCGTGCCCGACCGCGACTGGCTTTGGAACGGCCTGCAGGCGATGGCGCGGGACGACCTGGCCGCCGTGTGGGGCCGGGTCGTCGTGCCCCTGCCCGATTCGCCCACCGACCATGAAAAGAACACGAAGGGCCTCGAGCGTGCCGGCTTCGTGACGGCCAACTGCCTGGTCCGGCGCGATGCGCTCGAAGCCATACAGGGTTTCGACGAGCGCTTCCGCCGCGCCTGGCGCGAAGACACCGACCTGTACTTCCGCCTCACAGAGCTGGTGGGGCCGGTGGCCCAGGCGCCGCAGGCCGTGGTGGTGCACCCGGCGCGCAAGGCGCCCTGGGGCGTGAGCCTGTCGCAGCAGGCCAATGCCTACTTCGACGCGCTGCTCTACAAGCTGCACCCGCAGCGATTCCGCCAGGTGGTGCGGCGGCGCCCGCCCTGGCGCTACTACTTCATCGTGGCGGCCGCGCTGGGGTCCGGCGTGGCCGCGCTGGCCGGCGCGTCCATGTGGGCCGCGCTGCTGCTGCTGGCCGCGCTGGCCGGCATCGTGGACTTCGCCCACGAGCGATTGAAGGGAACGTCCCATGCGCCCGCGCACGTGGCCGAGATGGTGGTCACCTCGGCGGCCATCCCGTTCCTTTCCGTCTACTGGCGGCTGGCGGGTTCGATCCGCTTCCGCGTCCTGTACTTGTAGGCACGCGTGCCGGCCGCCACTTCGCTCCAGCGCCCCACCACGCGGGCCTTCGTGCGGGCGGCGCAGGCGCCGGCACTGCCGGCGGACGAGGTGTTCCGCCTCGGCGTGTTCCGCGCGTTGATGCTGGGCGACATGCTGTGCGCCGTGCCGGCCTTGCGGGCGCTGCGCGCGGCCTATCCGCAGGCGCGGTTCACGCTCATCGGCCTGCCTTGGGCGCGGGAGCTGGCCAGTCGCCTGTCGGGCGTGGACGACTTCCTGGCCTTTCCCGGCTTTCCCGGCCTACCCGAAGCGGCACCGCAGGTGCAGGCGCTGCCGCAGTTCTTCAAGGACGCGCAGCAGCGCCGGTTCGACCTGCTGGTGCAGCTGCATGGCAGCGGCGAGCTGAGCAACCCGATCGCCGCCTGCTGCGGCGCGCGCCACCTGGCGGGCTTCGTGGCGCCCGGCGGCTATTGTCCCGAGCCGGCGCTGTTTGCCCGGTGGCCGCAGGCGGGTCACGAGATCGAGCGGCTTCAGCATGTTGTCGATGCGCTGGGTCTGCAACGCATGGGCGATGCGCTCGAGTTCCCCTTGCGTGAGGCCGACCGCGCCAGCCTGTCGCAGCGTTGGCCCGACGGGCGCGCGCCGTGGGGCGGCTACGTCTGCGTGCATCCCGGCGCCCAGCTGCGCTCGCGGCGCTGGCCGGCCAGCCGTTTCGCGGCGGTGGCCGACCGGCTGGCGGCCCAGGGCTGGCCGGTGGTGCTGACCGGCACCGAGGGCGAACGCGCCATCGGCCAGGAATTGCAGGCGGCCATGCACCACCGCAGCATCGACATGATGGGCCGCACCAGCCTGTGGGAGCTGGGCGCACTCATCGAGGGTGCCGCCTTGCTGGTGTGCAACGACACCTCGGTGTCGCACATCGCCGCGGCGCTCGGCACGCGCAGCGTGGTGGTGAGCTGCGGCGCCGACGTGTCGCGCTGGGCGCCGCTGGACCACGACCGCCACCACGTGCTCTGGCACGACCTGCACTGCCGGCCCTGCGCTCACGAAAGCTGCCCCACCGCGCACGAATGCGCACGGGCCGTCACACCCGAGCAGGTGGCGCATGCCGCGCTGCTTCAACTTGCCTGCGGAGTGACCCATGTCCACTAGAAGGCTGCGCGTGCTCACCTGGCACGTGCACGGCAACTACCTGTACTACCTCACCCAGGTGCCGCATGACTTCTACCTCGTGACCGATGCTGCGCGCGGCCCGCACCATGCCGGGCGCAGCGGCACGCTGCCCTGGGGCGGCAACGTCTTCGAAGTGATGACCGACGCGGTGCGAGACGCCGAGTTCGACGTGGTGCTCTACCAGTCGCGCGATGCCTGGGACCGCGAGCGTCACCAGCTGCTCTCGCCCGCGCAGCAGCGACTGCCGGCCGTCTACCTCGAACACGACCCGCCGCAGGAGCACCCGACCAACACCCGCCACTGGGTCGACGACCCGGACATGCTGCTGGTGCACGTGACCCCCTTCAACGCGCTCATGTGGGACAGCGGCTGCACGCCGGTGCGGGTGGTCGAACATGGCGTGCGCCTGCTCGACGCCGGCGCGCGCTACACCGGCGAAGTACTGCAGGGCGTGTCGGTGGTCAACAACCTCGACCGGCGCGGCCGCCGCCTCGGACTCGACGTGTACGAGCAGGTGGTGCAGCGTGTGCCGCTCGCGCTGGTGGGCATGGGGGCCGAGCGGCTGCGCCACCTCGGCGGGCAGGGCGAGGTGGCCAACCACGAGCTGCCGTCGTTCATGGCGAAGCACCGCTTCTTCTTCAACCCGATCCGCTACACCAGCCTGGGGCTGGCGATCGTGGAGGCCATGATGGTGGGCCTGCCCATCGTGGGCCTTGCCACCACCGAGCTCGCGAGTGTCATCCGCAACGGCGAATCCGGTTATGTGGACACCCGCATCGAGCCGCTGGTCGAATCGATGCAGCGACTGTTGCGCGACCCGGGGGAGGCCCAGCACCTGGGCCGCGGCGCGCGCGCGCTGGCGCAGGAGCGCTTCAACATCGACCGTTTCGTGGCCGACTGGCTGACGGTGTTCAGGACGGTGGCGCAGTAGGGCGCGGCCGTGTCAGCGGCTGGCCGGGCCGGTGGCCGGCGTGGCCGACACCGGCAGCCTCTGGGCAGCCGCCAGGTGCGCCTTGAGCGTGGGCAGGGTGCGCTCCGCAAACGCCTTGATCTCCGGGTCGCGCGCCTCCCGGGCCGCCCGCTCGAACATCGAGATGTCGTCCTTGTGGTCGGCGATGCCGACCGTTTCGACGAACTGGCGGTCGAACTGCGGCGCCTGCGCGGTGTTGAGCCGCTCGAGCATGGGCTTCTTGCCGGCCGGCACCTCGGTGGGCAGGGCGAGGCCCTTCTTGGCGGCCAGCACCTTGAGCTGCTCGTTCGCAGCGGTATGGTGCTGCACCAGCATGTCGGCGAACGCGCGCACCTGCACGTCGGTGGCCTTCTGCAGCGCGGTGCGTGCGATGGTGACCTCATAGAGGCCCGCGGCCGCGGCCGAGGTGACGAAGTTCTGGTCCGCGAGGCCGAGCGTGCTGGCCGGCGGCGTGCTCGTGCCCGAGGAGCCGAGGGTGCCCTGCTGCGGCGCATCGGCGCTCGCCTGCGAGGTGCCGGTGAGCCCGCCACCGATGCCCGAGCCGGTGGCGGTGGACGACGGATCCAGCGCCTCGGCCTTGCCGTGCGCCTGCTCGGAGCCTTGCGGGTTGTCGGTGGTGGTGGGGGGGTTGGGCGCCACCGCGCGTTCCTCGGGGCGGTCGCCGAACGACCAGAGGCCGGTGGCCAGTGCGGTCACGATGACCGCGGCACCCACGGCCAGGCCGGTGGTGAGGTGTTCTCGTCGCAAACGCATGGCGTCTTCCTTCTTTCGACAGGACCAGGACACCTTCCGTCCGGCACAACACGTGCCCGTTTTCCTCACTTCCACCTCTGCTCAGCAAGAAGGCACCCGATGGATTGGCACTTCCTACGCGACGAATTACAGCGATTCGACATCCATTTGTTCACGCTGGGCGGCGCGAGCTTCACACTGTGGTCGTTCGTGAAGCTGGTGATCGCGCTGGTCGTGCTGTTCTACGTGGCCGCATGGCTCAACCGCTGGGCGGTGAGGAAGGTGCTGCAGCATGCGAACGTCGATGCGGGACTGCGGCAGTCCATCGGCTCCATGGTCCATTACCTCGTGCTGATCATCGGCATCGCGGTGATCCTGCAGAACGCGGGCATCAAGCTCACCGCCTTCGCGGTGGTGGCCGGCGCGGTGAGCGTGGGCATCGGTTTCGGCCTGCAGAACATCATCAGCAACTTCATCAGCGGGCTGATCGTGATGTTCGAGCGGCCCATCAAGGTGGGCGACCGCATCGAGGTGGCCGGCGTGGAAGGCACGGTGCACGAGATCGGCGCGCGGCGTACGACCATCATCACCAACGACAGCATCGCGATCCTGGTGCCCAACCAGAAGTTCATCACCGACAACGTGGTGAACCTGGTCTACATGGACTACCAGATCCGCCTGCGCGTGCCGGTGCACGTGGCCGGCGGCAGCGACATCGCGCTGGTGCGGCGGTTGCTGCTGGAGGCGGCTCACGAACATCCCGACGTGGTGAAGCAGCCGGAGCCTGCGGTGCTGCTGCTGTCGCTCGGCGGGGCGGCCATGAACTTCGAGCTGACGGTGTGGTTCAGCGCCCAGAAGCGCTTGCGGCAGGAAGTGCTGAGCGAGCTGAACTTCGCGGTCGGCGAAAGGCTGCGCGCGAACGAGGTCAAGAACGCCTGAGGCCCGGAACACCGCTTGCCTTCTCGTGAGTGAACACAACGAGGAGACCTCATGCCGACGAAACGGGTGCTCGTCACGGGCGGGGCCGGCTTCCTGGGCAGCCACCTGTGCGATCGCCTGCTGGCGGCCGGCCATGAGGTGCTGGCCGTCGACAACTTCTCCACCGGCTCTCAGGCCAACCTGGGCCACCTGCTGCGCAAGCCGCACTTTCACCTGCGGCAGCACGACGTGGTGCAGCCGCTCGACGAGGACGTCGACGGCATCTTCAACCTGGCATGCCCGGCCAGCCCGCTGCACTACCAGCGCGACCCGGTGCACACCACGCTCACCAGCGTGCTCGGCGTGCATCACCTGCTCGAGCTCGCCCAGCGCCGCGGCGCACGGCTGTTCCAGGCCTCCACCAGCGAGGTCTACGGCGACCCGCAGGTCACCCCGCAGAGCGAGAACTACCGCGGCAACGTGAACCCGCTGGGGCCGCGCGCCTGCTACGACGAAGGCAAGCGCTGCGCGGAGACGCTGTGTTTCGCCTACCACCTGCAGCGCGGCGTGGCGGTGCGCATCGCGCGCATCTTCAACACCTACGGCCCGCGCCTGGCGCCCGGCGACGGCCGCGTGGTGAGCAACTTCATCTGCCAGGCGCTGCGCGGCGAGGACCTCACCGTCTACGGCAACGGCGAGCAGACGCGCAGCTTCTGCTACGTCGACGACCTGGTCGAAGGCGTGCTGCTGTTGATGGACGCCGACATCGAAGGCCCGCTCAACCTCGGCAACCCGGATTGCCGGCCGGTACTGGAGCTCGCCGAACTCGTGCTGCGGCTCACCGGCAGCCGCTCGCGCATCGTGTTCCAGGCCCTGCCGGCCGACGATCCGAAGATGCGCTGCCCGGACATCCGCCACGCGACGCGCCAGCTCGGCTGGGCGCCGAAGGTCCGGCTCGAGGACGGCCTGCGCGAAACCATCGACTACTTCCGTCACCTCCTTCATTGATCGGGTTGTCCATGCAAGTTGCCGTCCTGGGCCTGGGGTATGTGGGGTTGTCCACCGCGGTCTGCCTGGCCGAACTGGGGCACAGCGTCACCGGCTACGACATCGATCCGCAGCGCGTGCGGCTGCTCATGCAGAACGAGGTGCCGTTCCACGAGCCCGAGATCGACGCGCTGATCGCGGTGCACCAGGCGCGCGGGCAGCTCGGCTTCACCGTCGACCTGTCGCTCGCGCTGCAGGGCTGCGACGTGGTGATGCTGGCCGTGGGCACGCCGCAGGGCCACAACGGCGATGCAGAGCTCGGGGCGGTGAAGAACGCGTTGCATGCGATCGGCCAGCAGCTGCAGCAGCCCGCTGTCGTGGCGGTGAAGTCGACCGTGCCGGTGGGCACCTGCGAACGGCTGGAGGCCGCGCTCCAGGACCAGTTGCGCAAGCGGGGCATGACCGGGCGGGTGCCGGTGGTGAGCAATCCGGAGTTCCTGCGCGAAGGGCGCGCGGTGCAGGACTTCCTCGACCCCGACCGCATCATCGTCGGCGTGACGCACCGCGCCGACGCCGAGCTGATGCATGCGCTGTATGCACCGCTGCTCGAGCGCGGCCACCCGCTGCTGGTGATGGACACGCGCAGCGCCGAGCTCACCAAGTACACCGCCAACGTGATGCTGGCCGCGCGCATCAGCCTCATCAACGAGGTGGCGTCGCTGGCCGAGCTGATGGGGGCCGACGTGGAGCAGGTGGCCAAGGGCGTGGGGCTGGACCGGCGCATCGGGCCGCACTTCCTGCATGCAGGCATCGGCTATGGCGGCTCCTGTTTCCCGAAGGACGTGAAGGCCATGATCCGCATGGCCAGCGACCTGGGCGTGCCTTCGCGGTTGCTGCAGGCGGTGGACCAGGTCAACGAGCGCCAGCGCCGCTGCCTGTTCGAGAAGATCAGCCATTTCTACGGCGGGCCCGAAGGCCTGCGCGGCAAGCGGATCGCGCTGTGGGGCCTGGCCTTCAAGCCCGGCACCGACGACCTGCGCGAAGCCCCCAGCCTCGTGCTGCTGCGCCAGCTCGTGGGCGCCGGTGCCGAGGTGCGTGCCTACGACCCGGTGGCCGCGCCCAAGGCCGCGGCCCTGCTGGGCCACAGCAGCGCCGTCACCTGGTGTGCCAGTGCCGACGCCGCGCTGGCGCAGGCCGATGCGCTGGCCATCTGCACCGAGTGGCCCGAGTTCGGCGAGATGGACGCGTCGAAGGTGGCGCAGCAGCTGACCGACCAGGTGGTTTTCGACGGGCGCAACATGGTCGATGCGCTGCATTGGTCTCGCCACGGCCTGCGCGTGATCCAGATCGGCCGGCCGGACGGGGCGCTGCAGCCGGCGGTCGAACTGGTGGGCGGCGCGGGCTGAGGCCCTCAGGGAAAGAAAAAAGGGCGCCGCAAGGCGCCCTTTGTTGGTTGCTGGTTGGGTTGCTGGTTGCCGGTCGCTTCAGTGCTTCCGCAGCATGTCCGTTCAGCTGGACTTGCGGCCGGACGACGAAGCCGATGACGAAGAGCCCGTGCCCGACGTGCCGCTGCCGCCACCGATGCTGGTGGACGACTTGCCGGTGTCGGACTCGCTGCCGCTGTAGGCGCCGGAGCTGCCGGCGCCGCTGGTGCTGCCGGCCGCGCCCAGGCTGCCCGCGCCGCTCGACCCGCCTTGCGTGCCGCTCATGCCGGAACCCTGCGAGCCGGTGCTGCCGCGCTGGCGCTGGTTGCGCCACTGGTCGAACTCGTCGGAGAACTTCTTGTAGCGCTCCTGCCGCCAGTCGTTGTAGTCGTTGTCGAGCGAACGCATCTGTTCGCTGCGCCATTGGTAGTAGTCAGGGTCGAAGTGCTGCTGGCGCTCGCGGTCGCCTTCGTAGCCGCGGCCCCACTGCGACTCGCGACGGCCGTCGTCCTCTTCGTAGCCGCCATAGCGGCCGCCGCCCTGGGAGCGGCCGCTCTGTCCGCCGCGCGGGCCGCCGTAGCCCGAATAACCGCCCTGGCTGCCGCCGTAGGCTTCCTGGCCGCCGCCGTAGCCGCCATACCCGCCCTGGCTGCCGCCGAAACCGCCGCCGCGCTGCGAGCCCCATTCGCGGCCCGACTCGAGCATCTCGCGCCGACCGGTGTAGTAGTCGCCGCTGTAGCCCTGCTGGCCACCGCCGCCGTAGCGCGGCGAGCGCCCGCCGGTCCAGTCTTCCTCGCCATAGGCGCCGCGGCCATAGCCATAGCTGCCGCCACCGCCGGCCTGGCCGCGCCCGGCATAGCGCTCGTCGTCGCGTTCTTCTCCGGCACCCCAGCCGCCGGCGCGCCAGTCTTCATGGCCGCCGTAGCCGCGCGCAGGCTCCTGCTCACGCCCGCCCTGGCCATATCTCTCGTTTTCCTGCCGGCCTTGCCAACGGTCGCCCCGCTGGCCTTCCATGCCGTAGCGGCGTTCGTCGTCCTGGCCGCCGCCCCGGCGGCCGTTTCCATAGTTGCTATAGGGGTTCATGGTCTGTCCTTTCCATCGCCTCAGTGTTTGTTCTGGCGCCTTCGGTGCAAAGCGCGCCAGCACAAGCGAACGGCAAGCTGCATTCCTGCCGACTGCAGCAAAAGACGTAGGAAGGAGCCCTATCGCTCGCCCACCACCGTGTAGAGGTCGGCATGGGCCGAGAGCCACCGCGAGGCCCGCGTGCTGTGCTGCTGGGCCGGGTGGAAGCCGGGCGAGAAGTAGGCGCGCCAGGGGCCAAAACATTCGCGTACCAGCCCGCGCCGGCCGAAGAAGAACGACGCGGCGCTGCGCCACGTGCTCCACCTGAACAACCGGCCATCGCGCCACAGGTTGTTCGCGGTCTGGCGCAGGAGATCGACGGTGAAGAACACGGTCACCAAGCGCATCCAGCGCACGCGCCAGGCATGGTTGCCGCCCAGCGCCCTGTAGAGGTCGAACGCCGTGCTCTTGTGCTCGGCCTCCTCGGCCGAATGCCACAGCCACATGGCGGCCAGCCGCGGCGGCACGTCGGCCAGCCGGTCGTGCTGGGCGAGCATCCATTCGGCAAAGATGGCGGTGAAGTGCTCGTTGGCCGCGGTGATGGCCAGCGCATGGCGCGGGTCGGTGCCCTGCAGCCGCGCGATGCGGCGCGCGGCCCGCGGCCCCCAGGCATTGACGAAGCCCTGCCGGTCGAGCTGCTCGTTGAACAGGCCGTGGATGCGCCGGTGCGTGGCCTCCTGGCCGACGAAGCCTTGCACTTCGTCCTGGAAGCCGGCTTGCCGCTCGGCCGGCAAGGCCTTGAAGCCGTTGCGCACCGAGTCGATGAAGAACTGCTCGCCGACCGGGAAGCTCATCGACAGCGCATTGAACAGGGCGGTCTGGAAGGCGTCGCCCGCGAACCAGTGGCGCGGAAACGCCTCGGAGAGGTCGATCAGCAGGCGGCGCACGACGAGTTCGGTCACGTTCGTCTCCTTGGTACTGATTGGTACCGAAGGGAGGCACTGTGCGCCGGCTGCTGTGGTACTGTCAAGTACCAATGCGACGCCAGCCGGTCATGAGCCCATCCCCCGAGGCGCAGGAGCCCCTGCCAGAACACCGCCAGCGCCTGCTGGAGGCCATGTCGCACGCCGTGGCCGGCAAGGGGTACGCCGACACGACCATCAACGACATCGCAGCGCTCGCACGGGTGTCCAAGCGCACGTTCTACGAGCATTTCGGCGGCAAGGCGCAATGCCTCGTCGCGCTGTACGAAGCGGCCAGCCACCAGGCCATCAAGGTGCTGAAGCAGTCGCTCGACCCGCAGCAGGACTGGCACGGCCAGGTGGAGCAGGCGCTGCGGGCCTATTTCGAGACGCTGGCCAGCAACCCGGTGCTGCTGCGCACGCTGTTCATCGAAATCCTCGGCCTGGGGGCCGAAGGGCTGGCCGCCCGGCGGCGGGTGAACCGGGCCCTGGCCGACTTCATCGTCGAGGTGGTCTATGCCGGCCAGCCGAAGCGGGTGCGCTCGGACCCGCTGGTGGCCGACATGGCCATGGGCATCGTGGGCGGCATCAACGAACTGGTGTTGCAGGCGATCGAGGATGGCCGCGTGGACATGCTGGCCGAGCTCACCGCGCCGGCCAGCCGGCTGGTGCGGGCGGTGACGAAGGTGCTGGAGGAGTTGTCCTAGCCCACCACCCCCGCGCGCCGCAAATCGAACACTTCGTCCGCCCCATAGCCCAATTCGTTCAGCAGGTCATCGGTGTGCTGTCCCAGGGCGGGCGGGGGTGAGCGCACGGGCAGCCGGTGCCCGTCCAGCGCCAGCGGCAACAGCGGTGTGCGGGTGTCGAATGCCTGGCCCGCGCCAGTGGCGTCGGCGGGCACGGACATCGGTGCCAGTCCTCCGGTGGCCACGAGGTGCGGGTCGTCGAACAGGTCCTGCGGCCGGGTGATCGGCGCATAGGGCAGGCCCCGAGCTTCGAAGACCTGCGAAATATCGGCCGCGCTGAATGCGGCCAGCCGCTCGCGCAGCAGCGGCAGCAGCCCGTCGCGGGCCTGCACGCGCTGGTTGTTGGTGGCCAGGCGCGCGTCCGCCTGGAGATCGCTCCAGCCGAAGGCGTCGCAGAACAGTGCCCACTGGGTGTCGGACACCACCGCCAGGAAGATCTGCTCGCCGCCCTTCACGGTGAACACGTCGTAGATGCCCCACGCCGAGATGCGGCTGGGCATGGGGGCGGCGGCCTTGCCGGTCACGGCGAACTGCATCATGTGCTGCGCCACGAGGAACACGTTGTTCTCGAACAGCGCGCTCTGCACTTCCTGGCCGCGGCCGGTGCGCTCGCGTGCGCTGAGCGCGGCCATCGCGCCGATGGCGCCGAACATGCCGCCCATGATGTCGTTGACCGACGTGCCGGCGCGCAGCGGCCGGCCCTCGGGGCCGGTCATGTAGGCCAGGCCGCCCATCATCTGCACCACCTCGTCGAGCGCGGTGCGGTGTTCGTAGGGGCCGGGCAGGAACCCCTTGTGCGACACGTAGACGAGGCGCCCGTTCAGCTTCGACAGCGTGGGGTAGTCGAGGCCGAGCCGGGCCATCGTGCCGCTCTTGAAGTTCTCGCTGAACACGTCGGCGCGGGCTGCCAGTTTCAGCACGATCTCGCGGCCGCGCGGGTCTTTCGTGTCGACCGCCAGGCTCTTCTTGTTGCGGTTGAACATGGGAAAGAAGCCTGCGCCGGAGCCGAGCAGCCGGCGCGTGTTGTCGCCCGCGAGCGGTTCGACCTTGATGACCTCGGCGCCCAGGTCGCCGAGGATCATGCCGCAGGTGGGGCCCATCACCATGTGGGTGAACTCGACCACGCGGGTGCCGGCGTAGGGCAGGGTGTTGTCGTCCTGGCCGGGCTTCATGTGCAGGCGGCTCCGGTCGTTTCGCGCGGCAGGCGGCCGTCGGCATACGCAAAGCCCCTGGGCAGGCCGGCGTCCGGAAGGTGGCCGTACAGCGGCTCGCCGGGCAGCGCCTCGGCGAGGATGCGACGCGCATCGAGCAGGCGCTCCAGGTCGATGCCGGTGTCGTTGCCCATCGCCTCGAGCAGGTAGACCAGGTCTTCGGTGACGACGTTGCCGGTGGCGCCGGGCGCATACGGGCAGCCGCCCAGGCCGCCCTGGCTCGCGTCGAAGGTGCTCACGCCCGCATCGAGCGCGGCCACCACGTTGGCCAGGCCCTGGCCGCGGGTGTTGTGGAAGTGCGCGCCGCCGGCACGCGCGCCGAGCTCGGCCTGCAGTCGCCTGAACAGGCGCCGCACCTGGACCGGCTGCGCGTAGCCGCTGGTGTCGGACAGGCCCACTTCGTCGACGCCGAGCTCCGCCATGGCGGCGGCCAAACGCAGGGTCTCGTCGTCGCGCACGCTGCCGGCGATGGTGCAGCCGAAGGCCACGGACAGGCCGGCTTCGATCTCGACATGTGGGTAGCGCTCGTTGCGCAGGGCCACCACCTGGCGCACCTCTTCGATCATCTGCGCATGCGTCTTGCGCACGTTGGCCAGCGAATGCGCCTCGGTCACCGACACCGGCAGCGTGATCTTGTGGACACCGGCCTCGAAGGCCGATGCGGCGCCGCGCAGGTTGGGCACCAGCGCCGCCACCCGCAGGCCGGCAATCGACAGCGCGTGCGCCACCACCTCGGCGGCGTCGGCCATCTGCGGCAGCAGCCGCGGCGGCACGAAGGAGCAGACCTCGATCTCGCGCAGGCCGGCTGCGGCCAGCGCGCTGATCCAGGCCTTCTTCGCCGCGGTGGGCATCGTGCGCGAGATGCTCTGCAGGCCGTCGCGCGGGCCGACTTCGCTGACCAGCAGGCGGGGCGGAGATGTGGTCGACATGGGGTTGACGTTGTATCGTTGTTCTATAAGATAGAACAGTGTTCTAAAAAAGTATGGGTGGCACCGCCGGTCGTGTCAAGCCGGCGGCCTGCCGCCGCCTGCCCATGCCGAGAAAAGCTGCCCAACCTTCCGTCGCCGACCAGCAGGCCGCCCCCGGCGGCGCCGCGGCCGTGGACCGGGCGCTGTCGCTGCTGTCGGCCTTCCGGCCCGGCGCGGCGGTGCTGTCGCTCGCCGAACTGGCCGGGCGCACCCAGCTCTACAAGAGCACGGTCCTGCGCCTGCTCGCCTCGCTCGAGCATGCCGGCCTGGTGCAGCGTTCGGCCGACGGCCGCTATGCGCTCGGGCCCGAGGTGGCGCGGCTGCACGGGGTGTATGCGTCGGCGTTTTCTCTCGAGGCGGTGGTGATGCCGGTGTTGCGCGACCTGGTCGCGCAAACCCGCGAGAGCGCGGCCTTCCACGTGCGCCAGGGCGAGCAGCGGCTGTGCCTGTACCGGGTCGACTCGCCCCAGCCGGTGCGCGACCACACGAAGCCCGGCGACCTGCTGCCGCTGGACCGCGGCGCCGGTGGGCGGGTGCTGATGGCGTTTGCCGGGGCGCGAGGCGCGCGCTATGCGCAGATCCGCCGCGACCGGGTGGTGGTGCTCTCGGGCGACCGCCTGCCCGAGCTGGCCGGTGTGTCGGCGCCGGTGTTCGGTGCAGGCGGCGAGTTGCTCGGTGCGGTCACGCTCACCATGCCCACGCCCCGGCTCGACGCCAGTTTCGCCGGGCCGGTGCAGCAGGCCGCGCGCCGCATCACCGCCGCGCTGGGTGGGGAATACCCCGAGCCGCTGGCCTGACGCCTGTCACGCCGGTGATAGCTGCCGGCCATGACCCCACACATCATTGCCTTCGCAATGCCGGCCCATCATGCTGGCTCCTTCCCACGCTCGAATGAGGCCAGCCATGACCCAGCCAGCCGCCAACGCCAGAACCGTCCATCGCATCTGCCCGCTGTGCGAGGCCTGCTGCGGGCTCGAACTGAAGGTGGCCGAAGGCCGGGTGATCGCGATCCGCGGGCACGAGGAAGACGTGTTCAGTGCCGGCTACATCTGCCCCAAGGGCGTGGCGCTGAAAGACCTGCACGAAGACCCCGACCGGCTGCGCACGCCGCTCGTCAAGCGCGATGGCCGCTTCGTCGAGGCGACCTGGGACGAGGCGTTCGCCGAGATCGAGCGCCGGCTGGTGCCGCTGATCGAGCAGCATGGCCGCGACGCGCTGGGCCTCGTGCTGGGCAACCCGAGCGTGCACAAGCTGGGCATCTCGGTCTACCTGCCGCGGCTCATCCGCGCGGCCGGCACCCGCAACTACTTCTCGGCCTCCACCCTCGACCAGATGCCCAAGCAGCTGTCCTCGGGGCTGATGTTCGGCCACTGGCTCAGCGTGGCGGTGCCCGACATCGAGCGTTGCGACTTCCTGCTGATGCTGGGCGCCAACCCGGCGGTGAGCAACGGCAGCATGTGGACCGTGCCCGACTTCCGCGGCAAGGCCAAGGCCATGCGCGCGCGCGGCGGCCAGCTGGTGGTGGTGGACCCTCGCCGCACCGAGACGGCGGAGCTGGCCAGCCGGCACCTGTTCATCCGGCCCGGCGGCGACGTGTTCCTGCTGCTGGGCATGGTCCACACCCTGTTCGACGAGGGGCTGGTGAACCTCAAGCATCTCGCGCCGCACGTGGCCGGGCTCGAGGCCGTGGCGGAAGCGACCACGGGTTTCGCGCCCGAGCGCATGGCGCCGCGCTGCGGCATCGAGGCCGCCACCATCCGCCAGCTGGCACGCGACCTGGCCAAGGCGGAGCGCGCCGCGGTGTACGGCCGCATCGGCACGTGCACCCAGGCCTTCGGCACGCTGGCGAGCTGGCTGATCGACGTGCTCAACGTGCTGACCGGCCACCTCGATGCGCCCGGCGGCGCGATGTTCCCCAAGGCCGCGGCCTTCCAGCAGAACTCGATCGGCCGACCCGGCAGCGGGCGCGGCATCGTCGTGGGGCGCCACAAGAGCCGCGTGAGCGGTGCGCCCGAAGTGTTCGGCGAGCTCCCAGCCGGCTGCATGGCCGAGGAGATCGAGACGCCCGGTGAAGGCCGCATGCGTGCGCTGCTCACGGTGGCGGCCAACCCGGTGCTGTCCGCACCCAACGGGCGGCGCCTGGCCGCGGCGCTGGATCAGCTCGACTTCATGGTGTGCGTGGACATCTATCTCAACGAAACCACGCGCCATGCCGACGTGATCCTGCCCGGGCTGTCGCCCTTCGAGGAGTCCCACTACGACGCCGCCTTCCCGCAGCTTTCCCACCGCAACCATGCGCGCTACAGCGAGCCGGTGTTCGAGGCGCCGCCCGGGCGGCCGGCCGAGTGGGAGATCCTGCTCAGGCTCGCCGGCATCCTGCAGGGCCGGGGTGCGCAGGTCGACGTGCCTGCGCTCGACGACGAGCTGCTGAAGGCCGAACTGGCCAAGACCGCCGGCGCGCACGCCGACGCGGTGATGGCGGCGGTGTCGCGCTACCGCGGCCCCGAGCGCCTGCTCGAGGCGGCGCTGCGCGCCGGCCCCCATGGCGACCAATTCGGTGCCCGGCCCGATGGGTTGACGCTGGCGAAGGTGAAGGCTGCGCCCGGCGGCGTCGACCTGGGGGCGCTGCAGCCGCGCATTCCAGAAGTGCTGCGCACGCCCTCGGGCAAGGTCGAGCTGGCGCCCCCGCTGGTGATGGCCGACCTGCCGCGTGTCGAAGCCGAGCTCGCGCAGCCGCTGCCCGAGCTCGTGATCGTGGGGCGCCGGCAGGTGCGCTGCAACAACAGCTGGCTGCACAACCTGCCCACGCTGGCGAAGGGTCCGTTCCGTTGCACGGCCCTGGTCCACCCGGCCGATGCGCAGCGCCTGGGCCTGCAGGACGGCGCGCCGGCCCGCATCACCGGTGCCGGAGGGCAGTCGGTGGATGCCTTGGTCGAGTGCAGCGACGCGATGATGCCGGGCGTGGTGAGCCTGCCGCACGGCTGGGGGCACGACGAGCCGGGCACGCTGATGCACGTCGCCGCCGAGCGGCCGGGCGTCAACCTCAATGCCCTGCTGAGCGAAAACGCGCGCGACCCGCTCTCGGGCAACGCGGTGCTGAGCGGCGTGGCCGTGGCGCTGGCACCGCTGCATTGAGGCGCTGGTTTCAACACCCGGAAATGAGGGGGAAAGCTCCCTCGTTTTGGTGATTCACGCGCGGCATCGCGCCGCCAGAATGGAGTCCGTCGTCACCACTCGTGCAGGGTTCGCAAGACCGGGCGGACGAGGCGGTGGCGAACGTGATGGGTCGCGCCCCGGGCCCTTCGGTATCTCGCAAGAGGTGTCACAACAGGGGCGCCAATTCGACGGCGGCAGCACCAGCAACGGTGCTGCCGTTTCACCTCCCGGTTTCGTGGACACCGCCGGACGCAGGCGCTACCGACAAGCGCCGCCAATCCGGTGGTGGCTCACACCTTCTGCTTCCCCCCCCCGCACATCACTGCACCCGGAACACGGCCACCGCCTGTGACCCGAGGGCCACGCCCGCATTGCCGCCGGCGTCCGCCGCCACCGCAGTGCCGGCGCCCGAGGCGGGCCACAGCTGGGTCAGCGTGGCGTTGGCCGGCAGGTTGGCCAGGAGCGCGGTCGCGGCCGCCGTGCCGTAATTGAAGACCACCACCGTGCGCTCGTTGCCCAGGCCGCGCTGGAAGCTCATCACGCTGCCGGCGGCGGCCGCGAATTCGTAGCTGCCGCGGGCCAGCGACGGCGTGGCATTGCGCAGCGCGATCAGGCCCTTGTAGAAGTTGAGCAGCGAGTTCGCGTCGGCCTGCTGCGCGGCCACGTTGTGCGTGGACACGTTGGCCGACAGCGCGCGGAACGGCGTGCCCGAGGTGAAGCCGCTCGCATCGGCGGTCCAGCTCATCGGCGTGCGCAGCTTGGGGTCGCCCGAAAGGCCGCTGCCGCCCGACATGCCGATTTCCTCGCCGTAGTAGATGAAGGGCGTGCCGGGTTGCAGCAGGTAGGTGGCCGCAGCCAGCCTGTACTGCGCCGCGTTGCCGCCGACCTGGTCGTGGAGGCGCTCCCCGGCAAAGCTGTCGTGGTTCGACACCATGGTGGCGATCGACCCGGGCGCGGTCCTGAAGTAGTCGGACACGAGCTTCACCGCGCTCGGCGCCCCCTTGGCCGCGTTGACGACGTCGTGGTTGTGCCCGAACGCGAATGCGCTGCCGCAGCCCGCCGACGGGTCGGCGAAGCCGAGCGACGCATTCGGCGCCTCGCACACCATGTAGCGCTGTGCATAGCCGTCGAGCAGGCGGCGCACGCCGTTCATGATCGTGTAGTTCTCGGGCTGGGAGTCCCAGGCCTGCGGGCCGTTCTCGACCAGGTGGCCCACCGCGTCGAAGCGGAAGCCGTCGACGCCCCGGTTGAGCCAGTAGCGCATCGAGTCGTGGTGCCAGGCCAGCACCGCGGGGTTGCGCAGGTTGAAGTCGGGCATCTGGTCCCAGAAGGCGGCGAAGTAGGCGCCATTGCCGGTGGCGTGCCATGGGTCCTTGCCATAGATGTTCCAGCCGCCCGGCTTGGCGGCCTGCCACACGAACCAGTCGCGAAAGCCGTTGTCGGTGGAGGCCTTGGAGTTGACGAAGGCGGGGTGCTGGGCGGCGCTGTGGTTGATGACGTAATCCATGACCACGCCGATGCCGCGGGCGTGCGCCTCGTGCAGCAGCTCGTCGAAGTCGGCCAGCGTGCCGTACTGCGGCTCGATGTCGCGGTAGTCGGTGACGGCGTAGCCGTGGTCACGGTCCTGGCTCTTCGTGATGGGCATGAGCCAGATGCCGCTGACGCCCAGGGTCTTCAGGTAGTCGAGGCTTTGCGTCACGCCCTGGAGGTCGCCGATGCCGTCGCCGTTGCTGTCCTTGTAGCCGCGCACGTAGATCTCCATGAACACGCCGGTGTGCCAGTGGGGCGGCAGGGCGCTGCCGGGGTCGCTGGCGCTGACGGCGCGGGTGTCCACGGCCGGGAGATCGGTGCCGCCGCCGGCGCTCCCGCCGCCTCCTCCGCAGGAGGCGACGGCCAGGGCCAATACGGGCAGCAATTTTCGGAAGGGCATGCACATTTCCTGTCTGTCTGGACAACGGGCGGAAATGTAGTTTGCCTACTTATCGGTGCGCAATAGCTTGGGTGTCTAGAGGCGTCGGTTACGGGGCGGAACCGAGGGAAAGTCCCGACGAGTGTGTAGTCGAGCTCCTTGTCAGCCCATCCAGCGCATGGCCGCCTGCTCCACCGTGGCCGACAGCGCCCGGTGCTCGCGACGCTGCTGGCGCAGCCAGCCGGCGTCGTTGCTGGCGAACAGCGAGTCGCGGATCAGGTTCATGGCGTCGAGGGCGCGCAGGTCGAGCGCATGGCCGTCGATGCGCGCCAGCGTACGCAGGATGTCGTCGCGCAGCTTCTGGCGCGTCTTGGTCTTGGGGTCGACGATCTCGCCGTCCAAGCCGAAACGGCAGGCCTGGAAGCGGTTGAAGGTGTAGACGAGGTAGTCGTCCTCGGTGGGCTCGAAGGGTTGTTCCTCGCGCAGGTGGCGGCAGATCGTCTGCAGGTAGCAGGCCAGCGCGGCGGCCTTTTCCACCGTGAGCGGCGTGTCGCACACCCGCAGCTCGATGGTCCCGTACTCGGGCTTGGGGCGGATGTCCCAGTAGAAGTCCTTCATCGACTGGACCACGCCGGTGGCGGTCATCTTGTCGAAGAAGACGTTGAATTCGTCCCAGCTGCGGGTGAATGGGGCGCGGCCCGACAGCGGGAAGGCGAACACCGAATTCAGCCGTGCCGAATCGAAGCCGGTGTCTTGCCCCTGCACGAAGGGCGAGGAGGCCGACAGCGCGATGAAGTGCGGCACGTAGCGCGACAGCGCGTGCAGCAGCCACAGCGCGTCGTCGCCGTTGGGGCAGCCGATGTGCACGTGCTGGCCGAACACGGTGAACTGCTTGGCCAGGTAGCCGTACAGCTCGCTGATGTAGCGGAAGCGCTCGGTCGGGAAGATCTGCTGCTCGCTCCAGTGCTGGAAGGCGTGCGTGCCGCCGCCGGCGATGGCGATGTTGAGCTTGCGGGCCGCGCGGGCGAGCTGGTCGCGCATGTCGCGCAGCTCGGCCACGAGCGGCGCATGTTCGCGCTGGATGGAGCTGCCGATCTCGATCATGCTGCGCGTGATCTCGGGCTTGATGTCCCACGCGCCGGTGTGCCTGGCGGTTTCGCGCAGCAGGTCCTCGGCCTGCGGCACGAGGTCGAAGTCGTGGGTGCTGACGAGCTGCAACTCGAGTTCGACGCCCATGGTCAGCGCTTCGGAGGTGGCGAAGTCTTGTAGCGGCATGTTGGTGCTCCTGGTGGCTGTGGCCGCGGGGTTCAGCCCTTGGTTTCCCTGGCGATGGTGCGCAGGCCGAGCTGCGTCCACCACGGGCCGCTCAACTGCATCAGCGTGGTGGCGATGAGCAGCGACTGCAGCATGGCGGCGTCGGGCGCGGGCGTCTCGCCGGGCCAGCCGAAAGTGGTGGCGGCCAGCAGCACCGCCACGTTGGTCATGGGTTGCAGCGCCAGCGTCAGCGCGGCCGCCTGGTGCCAGCCCAGGCCGCTGGGTCGCGCCAGCGCGAACACCGCGGCGGCCTTGCCCAGCAGGCGGGCCAGCACGATGGCCAGGACCCAGGGCCACAGCCGCACCAGGTCGTCGAGCGTGGACAGCACGCCGATCGACAGGAACAGCAGCACCGTGAGGGCCGCACCGGCGCTGCCGAGCTGGGGCTCGACGGTGAGGTGGTGGCTCATGCGTGCGCGCGCCACCACGCCGGCGAGCAGCAGCGCGAGCAGCGGAGACAGCATCCATTGCGCCGCCAGCATGGCGGCCAGCACCACCAGCGCGATCTGCAGCACGGCCAGGCTGGTGGTGCTGCGGTGCACCCAGCGGGCCAGGTAGGTGAGCGCGATGCCGGCGGCTGCGCCGAGCAGGAAAGAGCCCGCCAGCACATAGACGGCGTTCACCAGCGCCGGCTGCCAGTCCACGCCGGGGGCGGCCGCGTCGGCCGACACGACGACGCGCCAGGCCTTCAGGGCCAGCACGGCGAGCACGCTGTTGAGCGCGGCCATCATCAGCACCCGCTCGGTGACCTGGCCGCGAGGCTGTGCTTCGTGGATCACCGTCATCGTGATCACCGGCGAGGTGGACATGGCCACGGCCCCGGCCAGCACCGCCGAGTAGGCCGGGGCGCCCAGCAGCATCAGGGCCCAGGTCACCAGGAGGCCGGCGAACACCGCCTCGCAGATGCAGCTGAGGGTGAGCCACGGGTTGTCGATCAGCCAGCGCGGGCGGATGCGGCTGCCCAGCTCGAACACGAGCATGCCCACCGCCAGGTCGATGAGCGGCTTCCACGGGTCGAGGTCGGTGCGGTCGAGCAGGCGCAGCGCCAGCGGGCTGGCGAGCGCGCCCACCAGCATCTGCCCCACGGCGCGCGGCAGCCGGGTGAGGCGGTGCACCAGCTCGCCGGCCACCAGCGCCACGATCATCAGCAGCGCCAGGCCCAGCACCGGGTCGGCGCTGCGCAGACCTTCGAGCGTGTACAGCGGGGCCGACGATGCCGCCGAGGCGACATAGGAAAGCAGGGTCTGGCTATGGAATGAAACGCTCATGCATCGGCGGGCCCGTGCGTCGGGCTTTCTGGTTGGGTGGGAGAGGCCGCCAACTCTAGATGGGATGGAGCGTGGCGGCGAGGGCGGCGGCTTGTGACGGTTTGTGCCGGCGCGTGACCGAAGGTCAATGCAGGATAGGGGCCTCCCCGGAGGTGACACGTCGGCATCGGTGTCGGGCGCTTGTAGGACTGCAGGAAGGCTGGGCGGTCTGCAGCCTGTAGCGGTGACACCCGCAAAGTAGTTTCATTACCGTAGTTCAGCTTGAGGCCGCTGAAACTACAGCAAGAACATGGTGGAACCTAGGGAACGCCCTGTGATGCTTGTGTAGTTTGACTTCATACGATGCGCCCAAGGCAGGCCAACGAGGAGTCAAGGTGAACAGTTCGATCGTGGTTTCATGGGCCAGGGCGCTGGCTTCGGCGTGTGCCCTGGCAGGGGCGGTGCTGCTGGGGGCGTGCGGTGGAGGCGATGGTAGTTCGACTCCAGCCGCCGGTGCCCTGGACGTGGGCAACAGCACCGAGTTCGCCACCGTGCTGGCGGCCGTGCCGGCCGCGTCATCGCCGGGCGGCGGTGGCGCCGCGACGTCGCTCACCATCCACTACCGCCGGCTCGACGGCAACACCGCCGGCTGGCAGGTGCACAGCTGGGGGGCCGGCAAGGACCCGGGCTGGAACGTGGGCTGGAACCCGAGCGGCAGCGACGCGTTCGGCGCCATCTACGAGGTGCCGCTGCAGGCCGCCACCGGCGAGGTGGGCTACCTCTTCCACAACGGCGACACCAAGGACCACGGGGGCGCGGACCAGCGCCACGTGCTGGCGGCGGGCAGGAACGAGATCTGGCGCATCGAGGGCGATGCGGCCACCTACCTCACGAACCCGATCTCTTCGACGGCACCCGACCTGCGGGCCGTGCGGGTGCATTACAAGCGCTACGACGCCGCCTATGCGAGCTGGGGCGTGCACATCTGGGACGGCAGCGGCATCGACGTGGCCGGCCTCGAGGCCGGCGTGACCATCGGCATGTGGAGTGCCCCGGTGGCCTTCACCGACTTCAACAACCCGGCCACGAGTGCCGCAGAGGTGGTGTTCGAGATCCCGGTGCTCAACCCGAAGGACGACCCGGCCAACCGCAAGGCGCTGGAATTCATCATCCACGGCATGGCGCCGAACGAAAACGACAAGGACGGCCGCGACAACAACATCAAGGTCGACTACGCCGCATTGGGGCCGGTGGCCGGGCAGGTGGGCGAGGTGTGGCTGGTGCAGGGCGATCCGACCGTCTACACCTCGGCGCCCGATACGCGTGCGGTGTCGACGACCGATGCCAAGGCCTATTGGCTCGACAGGCGGCTCGTCAAGTGGCCGCGAGTGGACAGCTCGGGCGTCTTCAAGCTCTATCACTCGGCCAGGGGGCAGATCACCGCCGCCAGGGATGCGGCGGTGAGCGGCGCCGACGGTTCGATCACCCTCGACGTCTTCACCGGCAGCGTGCCGGCGGCCGCCGCCGAGCGCTTCAAGTACGTCGACGCGGGTGTGGTGCTGGCGGTGAAGGACGCCGACGCGGCGCAGCTCGGTGTCCTGCACAAGTCGCAGCTGCTGCTGGTGCAGGAAGACGCCACGGGCCGGGTGCAGAACGCCACCACCGCGCAGGTGGCTGGCGCGCTGGACGACCTGTATGCCGCGGCCGCCGCGGTGAACGACCTCGGCGTGTCCGTCGCCGGCGGCTCGACCCGGTTCAAGCTGTGGGCTCCCACTGCGCAGAAGGTCACGGTCTACACCTACGACTCGGGCTCGGGCCCCGCGGTGAGCTACGACGAGATGGCCTTCGACTCGGCCACCGGTGTGTGGAGCGCGGCGCGCAGCGGCGACCTTTCGGGCAAGTACTACCGCTTTGCGGTGGAGGTGTTCGTGCGCGGCGTGGGCCTGGTGCGCAACTTCGTGACCGACCCCTACTCGGTGAGCCTCACCACCGACTCCAGGCGAAGCTACGTCGCCGATCTGTCGGCCGCGAACCTGAAGCCTGCCGGCTGGGACACCACGCCGGTGCCGGGCACGGTGGCCTCGCAGGTCGACATGACGATCTACGAGCTGCACGTGCGCGACTTCTCGATCAACGACGCATCGGTGTCGGCGGCCCATCGCGGCAAGTACCTGGCCTTCACCGAGGGGGCGTCCAAGGGCATGAAGCACCTGAAGGCGCTGGCCCAGGCCGGCCTGACCGACGTGCACCTGCTGCCTGTGTTCGACATCGCCACCGTGCCGGAGTCGGGCTGCGTGACGCCGAACGTGACCGGCGGCCCGGCCGACGAGACGCAGCAGGCGGCCATCGGCGCGGTGCGCGATGCCGACTGCTTCAACTGGGGCTACGACCCGTACCACTACACCGCGCCCGAAGGCAGCTATGCCAGCGACGCGGCCGACGGCGCCAGGCGCATCGTCGAGTTCCGACAGATGGTGATGGCACTGCATGCTGCCGGCCTGCGCGTGGGCATGGACGTGGTCTACAACCACACCAGCGCCTCCGGCCAGACCGAGAAGGCGGTGCTCGACCGCATCGTGCCCGGCTACTACCACCGCCTCGACGCGAGCGGCGCGGTGGAGAAGTCCACCTGCTGCGACAACACCGCGACCGAGAACGCGATGATGGGCAAGCTGATGATCGACTCGGCGCTCACCTGGGCCACGCAGTACAAGGTCGACAGCTTCCGCTTCGACCTCATGGCGCACCAGCCGCGCGCGGTGATGGAGGACATGAAGGCGAAGCTCGCCGCCGCGGCCGGCCGCGAGGTGCAGTTGATCGGCGAGGGCTGGAACTTCGGCGAGGTGGCCAACGGCGCGCGCTTCGTGCAGGCCTCGCAGCTTTCGCTCAACGGCTCGGGCATCGGCACCTTCAGCGACCGGGCGCGCGACCACATCCGCGGCGGCGGCCCGTTCGACGGCGGCACGAGCCTGGTGAGCAACCAGGGGTTCATCAACGGCCTGTTCTACGACGACAACGGCAGCGGCGCGAACCGCAGCCGCACCGACCTGATGTGGGCAGCCGACATGGTGAAGGTGGGCCTGGCGGGGTCGCTACGCGACTACCCGCTCGTCACCCACTGGGACGAGACCCGGCAACTGCAGCAGCTCGACTACGGCGGCCAGCCCGCCGGCTACGTGACGCAGCCGGGCGAGGTGGTCAACTACGTCGAGAACCACGACAACCAGACGCTGTTCGACATCAACGCCTACAAGCTGCCCGCGGCCACCAGCACCGCCGACCGGGCGCGGGTGCAGATGCTGGGGGCCGCGCTCAACGTGTTCAGCCAGGGCGTGAGCTACTTCCACGCCGGCATCGACACGCTGCGCTCGAAGAGCCTGGACCGCAACAGCTACAACTCGGGCGACTGGTTCAACCGCATCGACTGGACCTACGGCGACAACTACTTCGGCACCGGCGCGCCGCCGGCGGGCGACAACGGTGACAACTACCCGGTGATCAAGCCGCTGCTGGCCAACGGCGGCATCAAGCCGGCCGCAGCCGACATCGCGCTGGCCCGCGACATGTTTCGCGACCTGCTCAAGATCCGTTCGAGCACGACGCTGCTGCGCCTGCGCACGGCCGACGACGTCAAGGCGCGGCTCAGGTTCCACAACACCGGCTCGACGCAGAACCCGGTGGTGATCGTGGGCCACCTCGACGGCAGTGGCTACGCCGGCGCCGGCTTCAAGGAGCTCATGTATTTCGTCAACGTCGACAAGGCCGCGCAGCAGGTGACCATCGACGCGGAGAAGGGCAAGGCCTATGTGCTGCACCCGGTGCAGGGTGCGGCGTCGGCGGCCGACGCGCGCGTCAAGGCGGGCGCGGCCTACGACCCGGCCACCGGCCGCTTCACGCTGCCGGCCCGCTCGGCCGTGGTGTACGTGGTGAACTGAGCGAGCGAAGGCGTGAGGCCTCCCGGGCCGCGCCTCCTGTTTCGGCCGCCCTCCCGGGCGGCCTTTTTTCTGGTGGCCTTGAAAGGGCCAGAATCGCCCCCAATCTCCCGCGCGCCGGGCCGATGGAGGCCATTCCAACCCAGAGACGACCATGGAAAAACAGAAGCTTTCGTTCCAGGCCGAGGTCAAGCAGCTGCTGCACCTCGTGACCCACTCGCTGTATTCGAACAAGGAGATCTTCCTGCGCGAGCTGATCTCCAACGCATCGGACGCCTGCGACAAGCTGCGTTTCGAGGCGCTGAACAACAACGCCCTCTACGAGGACGCACCCAACCTCGAAGTGCGGGTGTCGTTCGACAAGGCCGCCAAGACCATCACCATCAGCGACAACGGCATCGGCATGTCGGCCCAGGAAGCGATCGAGCACCTGGGCACCATCGCCAAGAGCGGCACGCGTGAATTCGTGGGCAGGCTCTCCGGCGAGCAGGCCAGGGACGCCCAGCTCATCGGCCAGTTCGGCGTGGGCTTCTACAGCGGCTACATCGTGGCCGACCGCATCACCGTCGAGTCGCGCCGGGCCGGCCTCGCGCCCGAGGAGGGCGTGCGCTGGGTGAGCGAGGGCACCGGCGACTTCGAGGTCGAGACCATCACCCGCGACAAGCGCGGCACCGACGTGACGCTGCACCTGCGCGACGACGCGGAGGAGTTCCTGAGCGGCTGGAAGATCAAGTCCATTTCGGCCAAGTACTCCGACCACATCTCGCTACCCATCCTGATGCGCAAGGAGGAGTGGGACCAGGAGAAGCAGGAGCAGGTCACGAAGGACGAGTGGGAGACCATCAACAAGGCGGCGGCCCTGTGGACGCGCAGCAAGAGCGACGTCACCGACGCCGAGTACCAGGCCTTCTACCAGCAGCTGTCCTACGACAGCACGCCGCCCCTGGCCTACACCCACAACCGGGTCGAAGGCCGTAGCGAATACACCCAGCTGCTCTACATCCCGGCCAAGGCGCCCTACGACCTGTGGAACCGCGACAAGCGGGGCGGCGTGAAGCTGTACGTCAAGCGCGTGTTCATCATGGACGACGCCGAGGCGCTGATGCCGACCTACCTGCGCTTCATCAAGGGCGTGATCGACAGCGCCGACCTGCCGCTCAACGTGAGCCGCGAGCTGCTGCAGGAAAGCCGTGACGTGAAGGCCATCCGCGAAGGCTCGACCAAGCGGGTGCTGTCGATGCTCGAAGACATCGCGGAGAACCAGAAGGACAAGTACGCCGAGTTCTGGCGCGAGTTCGGCGCGGTGCTGAAGGAAGGCATGGGCGAGGACTTCGCCAACCGGGAGCGGCTGGCCAAGCTGTTGCGTTTTGCGTCCACGCATGCCGATGAAGGGGTGTCGCTGGCCGACTACGTGGAGCGCATGAAGGAAGGCCAGGAGGCCATCTACGTGATCACCGCCGACACGCTGGCGGCCGCCAAGAGCAGCCCGCAGCTCGAGATCTTCCGCAAGAAGGGCATCGAGGTGCTGCTGCTGACCGACCGGGTGGACGAGTGGCTGCTCTCGCATCTCTACGAGTTCGAGGGCAAGCCGCTGCAGAGCGTGGCCAAGGGCGCGGTGGACCTGGGCAAGCTGCAGGACGAAGAAGAGAAGAAGCAGGCCGAGGCCGCTGCCGAAAGCTTCAAGCCGGTGCTGGAACGACTGAAGGCGGCGCTGGCCGGCAAGGCGAAGGATGTGCGAGTGACCACGCGGCTGGTCGATTCGCCGGCCTGCCTGGTGGTGGAAGAAGGCGACATGAGCGGCCACCTGGCCCGCCTGCTCAAGCAGGCCGGGCAGGACGCGCCGAACGCCAGGCCCATCCTCGAGGTGAACCCCGAGCATGCGCTGGTGAAGAAGCTCGACGGCAGCGAGCATTTCGAGGACCTGGCGCACATCCTGTTCGACCAGGCGCTGCTCGCCGAAGGCGGGCACCTCGACGACCCGGCGGCCTACGTGCGGCGCATCAATGCGCTGCTGGCAGCCTAGTCTTCCATTGCATCGAGCTGCTGGCGCAGCCGCGTGGTCTGCTCGGCCCAGTAGGCCGAGCTGCCGAACCATGGAAAGGCTGCCGGGAACGCCGGGTCGCTCCAGCGCCGCGCCAGCCAGCCGCTGTAGTGGATGAGCCGCACGGTGCGCAGCGGCTCGATCAGCGACAGCTCGCGTTCGTCGAAGTCGCAGAAGGTGGTGTAGCCCTCCAGCAGGCAGGCGAGCGCTCGGCCGCTCACCGAGCGCTCACCGGGCAGCAGCATCCAGAGGTCCTGCACGGCGGGGCCGGTGCAGGCATCGTCGAGATCGACGAAGTGCGGGCCGGCATCGGGCGTCCACAGCAGGTTGCCCACGTGCACGTCGCCGTGCAGGCGCTGCAGGCGCACTCCGGGTACGGCGTCGAAGTGTTGTGCGATGGCCTGCATGGCCTGCTCGGCGGTGCGCTGCCATGCCGGCAGTGCGTCGGGCGGGATCACGTCGCTGGCGAGCAGCCAGTCGAAGGCGGCTCGCGCCGGGCCGACCCCGTCCCAGCGGGGGCGATGTTCGAAGGCGCGCTGCCGTCCCACGGCATGCAGCCGGCCGATGAAGCGGCCCACCCTTGTGAGCACCTCGTCGTCGTCCAGCTCCGGGGCCCGGCCGCCGCAGCGCGGGCTGGCCGCCCAGCGCATCTCGCCCTGGCGCGCCAGCGTGGGTGGATCGCCCAGCAACTGCGGGCCGCTCGGTTCGGCGCGTTCCAGTGCCAGCGGCGCAACCACGGGCACTTCTGCGGCGGCCAGTTCGAGTGCGAAGGCATGCTCCTCGAGGATCTGCGCATCGCTCCAGCGTTGCGGACGGTAGAACTTGGCCACGACGATGCGGCCGTCTTCGAGGTGCACCTGCACCACGCGGTTCTCGTACGAATTGAGTTGCAGCAGGCGGCCGTCACCCCGCAGCCCCACGCTGTCGAGCGCGTCGAGCACGGCGTCGGGCGTCAGGTGGGCAAACGGGAGGGCGCCCGGGGCGGTGTCGTTTTGCATCCACGCATCGTACGTGGTGCAGGCAAGCGCAAGGGCTGGGTGCTCAGCGGCTGCCGCCGTGGGCCGCCGCGAGCGAGTCGATCACGACACCGCCGATCTGCAGATCCGGCTCGTGCGGTTGGGCCGGTGCGGCAGAGGCCTTTGCGGTGGCCAGGCGGGGCTCGGCTTCGGGTGCGAGTGCCGGCGGCACGCTGTGGAAGTCGCTCTGCATGAAGTTGGTGTCGATGCGGCTGTCGGGCATGAAGAACGAGTCCTGCGCAAACGACGAGTCCTGCCACAGCGCCGAGCGCTCGGCGCGCCGGGCGCGCACGGTGTGGGCGAGCGTGGTGCGGGCCTCGCTGATCGTGTAGCCCGCTGCCGGTGGCGCAGGCCGGGCAGCGGCCCCCTGGTGCGGCACCAGCAGCTGCAGTTCGGCCATCGAGGGCAGCTGGTTGGCGTGGCATTTCAGGTGCCGCACGCGGCAGGCGTTCAGCACGTTCTGCTTGATCAGCGCGGCGCGGCGGGAACTGGGGCGGTCGGTTTCGAGGTCCACCGCGGCCAGCACGCGGCCGTTGGCGCTGCAGACCACGAAGCTCACGTGGATGGAGCCCAGCAGGTCGTACCAGTAGCGCACCTTCTGGGCATCGAGCGGCTGGCAGAAGCGCACCAGCGGCAACTTGGCCAGGATGATGTGGTGCGGCAACGCCTCGCGCAGCTGCCGGTATACCGCGCGCTCGTCGGCGGTGAACAGGGGCCGCGCGGTCAGCGACCATTCGGCGGGCAACGGCGCCGGGCTGCGCGAGCGCTTGCGCCACCAGGCCGCCAGTGCCAGCAGCAGGCCGGACGCCAGCAAGGCGCCAAGAATCCACGCGTTGCCCTGTGTCATACCGATGGGAGGGGGGGCCGACAGGGCGCCGGCGGCGCCCGTGAGGTCAGAGTCGAAGCTGAAACGATCCTATAGACCGACCCCGGGCCCAGGTATCCCCGAGGTGGGTGGCAAGTCCTGGCGAGACCTGGAGCGGCGTGCGCTCACTCCCGCCCGGCGCCGGACTTGGCCGTGCCAATGGCGGCCTTCACTTCGGCCACCGCGTCGAGCAACGCGTCGAAGCGGCGGGCATGGACCTTGAGCCGGTAGTTCATCTCCGCCGCGTGCTCCTCGATCACCTCGCTCATCTGTGTGGCCAGGGTGTCCTCGGGCAGCTTCAGGAAGGCCTGCGACTCGGTGCCATCGCGCTCGACCTTGGCCCCGGCCCTGCGGGCGATCTTGAGCATGGCGGTGTTTTCGCTCAACGCGTGGATGAACAGCGTGTCGATGTCGCGGTTGCGCGCATGCATGACGGCATGGTCGAAGAGCCGCGCGCCGTACCCCTTGCCCCGGGCGGACTTCGCCACGGACACGCCGAACTCCGCCATGGCCGGGTGGTTGGGCAGTTGCGGCTCGGGCGTGTAGGCGAGATGCGCCATCGCAATGAGTTGGAGCCGGCGGTTGAAGATGCCGAAGACCTCGTCACGTTCGAAATTCAGCGTGTCGGCGTATTTGCGCACCTGCTCGTCGCTGGCGGGATACCCGAAGCGCAGGTACCGGTCTTGCGGTTCCAGCGCCAGCAGGTGGTCGGCGATCCGTTGCCGGTGCCGGGGAGCGAGGGACCGGATGGGCACCCACCGGAACAACGCTGCCAGGCGCGACGGCACGGCTGTCTGGCGTTGGCTGTTGGGCGGCTGCATGGTGGACGTAAGGGTTTCTACGGATGAGTATAGGGGGCGGTCGGCATGGCGCAAGGGATTTCCGGCCGATGCATTGGCTAAGTCGTTGATTTTTGGGTATCATGCTCGGCTTTCCTCGACTCGGCTCACGGGGAAAGACCGCTTCCAGCGGTTGAGCCTGCCTAAGAGGCCTCGCTTGAAAGAAGAGGCACCGACCGCCGGCCAGGGCCAGACTTCCATTCGAGTACTTCATGAAAACCTTCAGCGCAAAACCCGCTGATGTGAAGCACGAGTGGTTTGT
>CAMLNA010000037.1 GCA_946481025.1 uncultured Rivibacter sp. | reverse complement strand
TCGCCACCGTCAATCTCGATACCCGGCGCAATGTCGCGGTCGACGTCCTGTTCGCCCATCCGCGCAACAAGCCGTCCGCAAGCCTGCATGAATCACTGGGCCTCGCCACGGTGGATACGCCCACCGGCATCGTCCTCAAGGTCGACGAGCGCCGCCAGACCAGCATGCCCGGCATCTACGCCGCCGGCGACCTCGCCACGACCTTCCTGCCCTCGGTCACGCAGGCATCGTCACAGGGCGCGATGGCGGGCATCTTTGCGCAGCAATCGATGCTGGTGTGAGGACACATCGTGCTCGAACTGAGGGTTCCTCCGCCTTTCGTGACGCTCGTGCTGGCGCTCCTCATGTGGTTGACGCCGGCCGCCGCGGGCCTCGTACAGATTCCCGATGCGGTCCGCGTGCTCTGCGCCCTCGTCCTGGCAGGCGTTGGTCAGAGCATCGGCATCGCCGGGCTGGTCGCGTTTCGGCGCGCCAACACCACGGTGGACCCGGTCAAGGCCAACCGAGCGTCTTCATTGGTCGTCCGGGGCGTGTTCCGCTACACGCGCAATCCGATGTATCTCGGCTTCCTGCTGACCCTGTTGGCGTGGGCCGTGTTTCTGGCGAACCCGCTGACGGCCCTTTGGGTTGTGGTGTACGTGCTCTACATCACCCGGTTCCAGATCATTCCGGAAGAACGTGTGTTGGCGTCTCTGTTCGGCGCGGAGTACGAGGCTTACAAGGGCAGGGTGCGCCGATGGGTGTGAGGCTCGGCTGTGGCCCGGGCGGACGCTGACGGAAACACCCCACAAGGGCCTCGCACAGGGACCGGACCACGCTGCTGCGGGTCGTCAACGGCTGAAAAGCCGGTGCGGAAGTGAAGTCCCCCAGCAAAGAAAAACGGGCTAGATGCCGAAACATCTAACCCGTTGATCTAGAACCGAAATTCTGGCGCGGCTGGCAGGATTCGAACCCACGACCCCTTGGTTCGTAGCCAAGTACTCTATCCAACTGAGCTACAGCCGCGTTGAGCCAGAGACTATACCACGGTTTGGCGTGCTGCCAAGAATTCAGTCGATCAGGGCGGCGGCGCGGTAGCAGGCGGCCACGCGTTCGGCGTTGTCTTCCTTCTCGGCCATGCCGGCCAGCACCCGCCAGGCGTGGCGCCGCTGCGCCCCGTCGAGCGCAGGCGCCTCGGCCGCGAACTCGAGCAGGCGCCGGGCCTTGCCCCACAGCTCGCGCTCGGCCAGCGCGCTGCCCACGGCGTAGGCGATAGCCGGTTCGCGTGGAAAGGCCTGCACCGCCGCCTCGAGCACGGGCAGCCAGTCGGCGGTCAGGCCGCGGATCGAGGCGACCAGCGCGGCTGCCAGCACGGCACGGTCGTCGGCGCTCGCGGCGTCGAGGCGTTCCCAGAACGGGCGCAGCCAGGCGCGGCCGGTCTCCGGGGCGCCGAGCTTGCTGGCATGGGTGGCGGCACGCGCGGCCACGTGCGCATCGCGGCGATCGACCGCGTCGAACTGCATCCAGGTGCGCCGCAGCTGGTCGGCGTCGCGCGCCGACTCGAGGGCCTGGCAGGCGAGCGACCGCAGCAGCCCTTGCGCCGCCACCGGCGAAAAGCCCTGGTGCTTGGCCAGCAGGCGCGCGGTCTTGAGGGCCTCGAGCGGCTGGTCGGCCACCCGCGCGGCCTGCAGCTTGAGCCGCAGCGCATGCGTGCGGCGTGCCACGCCGGGCGGCAGCTCGCTCAGGCCTTCGAGCGCGCGGCCCGCGTCGCGATCGTCGAGGGCCCACTCGGCCGCGAGCAGACGCGCACCTTCCTCGGTGGGCCGCACGCCGACGGCGAGGCGGCGCGACAGGTCGAGCGCCCGGTCGAGGTGTTCGTCGCGACGCGCGCGGTCCTGCAGCCGGTGCAGGCTGCCGGCCGACAGCAGGTGGCCCAGCGCGGCGAAGTCGTGGTCCTGCGAAAGCTCGGGCGTGTCGGCCTGGATGGTCACCGCGCGCTGGGCTGCCTTGTGGGCCCGCGTGTAGCGGCCGCCGAAGTACAGCGCCAGCGCCTCGCGCAGCGCGGCCTGCGCCGTGCGATCGCGCCGCGCCACGCGCCACTCGCGCGCGCGTTGCGGCAGCCCGATGAGCGCATTGAGCGTGCGCACCACCGAATACACCGCGAAGCAGGCGGCCACGAGGCCGACCAGGAACAGGTTGAGCGAGAAGTCGATGCGCCACGGCGCCCAGTACACCGAGACGAGGCCATCGTTGGTACCGAGCGTGGCCGCCGTCACGACGGCCACGGCGGCCAGCAGCAGCAACCAGACGACGGTGCGCATCAGCGGCCTGCCGCGGCGGCGGCCAGCGCCGCCAGCGTGTCGTCGGGTCGCGGCACGCCGCCCTGGCGGCTCTGCGCAGACACCTGGCGCAGCAGCTCGGTCGCCACGGTGGTCTTGCGGGAGCTGCCGTCGAAGTAGCGGTTCAGCGCCGCAAGCGCTGCCTGAACGTCGGACTGAGAGGTGTCGAACTGCCGGCTGAGCAGGGCCAGCCGCGCGTTCAGCAGCTTGAGCTTGAGGTTCTCGCGCAGGAAGAAGCCCTGCTCGGGCGCGATGAGCATGGCTTCGGGCGCGTCGATGCGCGTGACGCGCACCAGCGAACGCAGTTCGTTCCAGGCAGGCGACCACCACTGCTGCAGCTGCTCACGCCAGCCCGCGGCCGCCGAAGCCGGCGCGGCCGGTGCCGAAGCGCCCGCGCGCGCGCCCGCAGCGCGCTGCGACCTGGACGGCGCCGAGCTCGCAGACTTGGTCTCCACATCGCCGGCCGTGCTCAGCAACGGCAGTTCGTCGACCAGGCGCACCACCTCGTCGAGCTTGATGACCAGCGTGGAGATGTCGGCCACCCCCACGGCCTTGACGCGATCGAGGTCGCGGGCGATGGCGCGACGCACGCCTTCGAGGCGTGGCTGGTTCACCCGCACCAGGCGCTCGTCGGCCGACTTGAGCGCGGCGACCAGCGGCTCGGCGCTGCCGGTGATGGCGGTCTGCTGCAAGGCCACGCGCAAGCCGGCCTCGATGTCGACCACGAGGTTCTCGTCTCGCGAGCGAGACAGCGACTGGATCAGTTCTTCGAGCTGGCCGCGCTGCAGCGCCACCTCGGCCACGCGCGCCTCGAGCAGCGCCGCCTTGGCCGCGGTTTCGCGGGAGACGTCCTGCGCCTGTTTGGCAAGCACGCGTGCCTCGGTGGCCTCGCCCTGGCTGTCCTGCTGGCGGCGCACGAGCTCCTGCTCGAGGCCGTGCACGCGCTGCTGGGCCGACCAGGCCAGCCACACGCTGGCGGCCACCGCCAGCAGCGCCACCACGGCCACCGGCATTGCCCAGGCTGTCTTGCGCCTGGTGCCAGGGCGCACGCCCGGCGGCGAAGGATCGGCAACGGCAGCAGGAGAGGCGGTGTCGGTCACGGGGGAAATTGGCAGCACGGAGGGGGCAGCGGCGGTCGATTGTATCGACGGGTCCTTCGCGGCCGAGGCCACGCAGGCCAGCACGTCATCGAACGGCGGCGCGCACGACAGCACCCGGCCGAACCCTGCGGCCTGCGCGGCCTGCGCGATCCGCGCATGGGTGGCGCACGCCGACCAGGCGCTGCCGGGCAAGCCCAGCTGCAGCTCCGCCAGGCGGGCCAGCAGATGCCCGATGGCCTCGGAGCTGCTGAACAGCCACAGGTGTTCGCGAGGTGACAGGACCGCGCGGCGCAGCAGCGCATCGGCAGCGGCGTCCCACGCCGGCGCGGTGCGCGAATAGGCGGCCACGAAGTCGACCTGTGCGCCCCGCCCGCGCAGGGTGTCGGCCAGCCATTCGCGTCCGCTGCCCGCGGCGCCGTCGCCGCCCCGCACGACGAGCACCCGCGCGCCGTGCCAGTCCTCGTGCTCGAGCACCTGCCACAAGGCCTCGGAGTCGAACTGCGGCGCATCGGCCGGCGGAGCCGCCACGGCTTCGGCCGGCACGCCGCCGTGCAGCAGCGCCTCGCTGGTGCCGGGGCCCGGCGAGGCCGCGCGCACGCCGGCCGGCCAGGCCTGCCCGTGCGGCCGCACCGCAAGAAACTGCTCCGCGGCATTGGGGCTCACGAACATCGCCAGCCGATAGCCCGGCAGCGCATGCCAGGCCGACTGCACCGCAGCGGCATCCGCCGCAGGCGCAATGCCGATCAGCGGCAGCGCGTGGGCATCGATGCCACGCTCGCGCAAGCGCTGCACCCACGTGGCCGCCTGGGCCTGCGGGCGGGTCACCAGCACACGCATCGGTTCGCTCACAGGCTCGCGAGCAGGGCGGCGCCTCCCGCGTCGCGCAGCAGCTGCGCCGCCTGCAGGCCCAGCGCCTCGGCGGCCCGCGTGTCGTCGCCGACGGCGGCCCTGGCCTGCGCCTTGACGAGCGGCTGCCGCGCGTCCTCGGGGTGGCCCAGCGCGACATGCAGCACGAGCTGGTCGGCGTCCCACGATGCATAGGCCGCCAGCGGCATGCTGCAGCTGCCGCCGAGCGCACGCGACACGGCCCGCTCGGCATGCACGGCCAGCCAGGTCGGCATGTCGGTCAGGGGCGCGAGCGCCGCGCGCAGCTCGCGCTCATCGGCGCGGGTCTCGATGCCCAGGGCGCCCTGGCCGGCCGCCGGAATCATCTCGGCTGCATCGAACAGGTCGCGGATGCGCGGCGCCAGGCCCAGCCGCTTGAGACCCGCGGCCGCCAGCACGATGGCGTCGTACTGCCCTTCGTCGAGCTTGCGCAGGCGCGTGTCGAGGTTGCCGCGCAGCGGCTCGACCTGCAGGTCGGGCCGCAGGGCCCGCAGCTGCACCACGCGGCGCAGGCTGGAGGTACCCACCTTGGCGCCCTGGGGCAGCTCCGCGAGCCGCGCGTGGTGGTTCGACACGAAGGCGTCGCGCGGGTCCTCGCGCTCGAGCACCGCGGCGAGCACGAAGCCCTGCGGCAGCTCCATCGGCACGTCTTTCAGCGAATGCACCGCGAGGTGGGCGCGGCGCTCTTCGAGCGCGACCTCGAGTTCCTTGACGAACAGCCCCTTGCCGCCGACCTTGGACAAGGTGCGATCGAGGATCTGGTCGCCGCGGGTGGTCATGCCCAGCAGTTCGACCGGGCGCGCATGTCGCTCGCGCAGCAGCGCACGCACATGCTCGGCCTGCCACAAGGCGAGCCGGCTCTCGCGCGTGGCGATGATCCAGGGGGCAAGGGTTTCAGGCATCCGGCGATGCTAGCAGCAGGCCTCTTCGCGCAGCCGTGCGCACGCTGCAGCGCACAGTCGTGCGAAGCACCGCTGTTACCATCGTGGGTGAAACAAAGTTACATCGCCTGAGGGACCCATGCCGCGTGCCGCCCGATCATCCGCCGCCTCCCCCGCCGTCAAGTCCGCTCGCGCGCCACGCGCCGACAACGACGCCGCCGAGAAGAACCGCCCCTTGATCGAGGACATCCGGCTGCTCGGCCGCATCCTGGGCGACGTGATCCGCGAGCAGGAAGGCCGCGAGGCCTTCGACCTCATCGAGCGCATCCGCCAGCTGTCGGTGGCCTACCGGCTCAAGCGCGACGCCAGCGCCGGCAAGGCGCTCGACCGCCTGCTGAAGAACCTTTCGGGCGACCAGACGGTGTCGGTGATCCGCGCCTTCAGCTACTTCTCGCACCTGGCCAACATCGCCGAGGACCGCCACCACGTGCGGCGCCGCGAGCATCACGAGCACCAGGGCCACATGCAGGAAGGCTCGCTGCCGATGTGCTTCGAGCGCCTGGCCGAAAAGGACATTCGCGCCGCCGACATCGCCAGGACGCTCGAGAACGCGTACATCTCGCCGGTGCTCACCGCGCACCCCACCGAAGTGCAGCGCAAGTCCATCCTCGACGCCGAACGCGCCATCGCCGAGCTGATCCACCAGCGCGACGGCCTGGTCAGCGATCGCGAGCGCGAGGACAACGAGGCGCTGCTGCGCGCGCGCGTCACGCAGCTGTGGCAGACCCGCATGCTGCGCTACACCAAGCTCACGGTGGCCAACGAGATCGAGAACGCGCTGTCGTACTACCACGCGACCTTCCTGCGGCAGATCCCGCGCATGTACCGCGAGATCGAGCGTTCGCTGCCCGGCTTCGAGGTGGCGCCGTTCTTCCGCATGGGCAACTGGATCGGCGGCGACCGCGACGGCAACCCGAACGTGACCGCGCAGACACTCGCCTTCGCGCTGCAGCAGCAGGGTGAAACCGCGCTGCGCTTCTACCTCACCGAGGTGCACGAGCTGGGCGCGGAGCTGTCGATCTCGGCCATGCTGGTGGAAGTGACGCCCGAGATGAAGGCGCTGGCCGAGCGCTCGCCCGACACCAACGAACACCGCAAGGACGAGCCGTATCGCCGCGCGCTCATCGGCATGTATGCGCGCCTGGCCGGCACGCTGCAGGCGCTCACCGGCACCGAGGCGCTGCGCCACGCCGTGGCACCGTCGACACCCTATGCCTCGCCCGACGAGCTGCTGGCCGACCTGCGGGTGATCGAGGCCTCGCTGCTGTCGCACTTCGGCGCGGCGCTGGCCGACGTGCGCCTGCGCCCGCTGATCCGCGCGGTGCAGGTGTTCGGCTTCCACCTGGCCACGGTGGACCTGCGCCAGAGCTCCGACAAGCACGAGGCGGTGATCGCCGAGCTGCTGGCCACCGCCAGGCTGCAACCCGACTATGCGGCGCTCGACGAGGCGGCCAAGGTCGAGTTGCTGGTGAAGCTGCTCAACGACGCGCGGCCGCTCAAGGTGCGCGGCGCCGCCTACAGCGAGCATGCCGAGGGCGAACTGGCGATCTTCGAGGCCGCGCGCGAGATGCGCGCCCGCTACGGCCGGCAGGCGATCCGCCACTACATCATCAGCCACACAGAAACCGTGAGCGACCTGCTCGAGGTGCTGCTGCTGCAGAAGGAAGCCGGCCTCGTGCGCGGCACGCTCGACGAGGGCGCCACAGCCGACCTGATCGTGGTGCCGCTGTTCGAGACGATCGGAGACCTGCGCAATGCCGCGCCCATCATGCGCGAGTTCTACGCGGTGCCCGGCGTGCTCGACCTCGTGAAGCGTTCCGGCGGCGAGCAGGACATCATGCTGGGCTACAGCGACAGCAACAAGGACGGCGGCTTCTTCACCAGCAACTGGGAGCTCTACCGCGCCGAGATCGCGCTGGTCGAGCTCTTCGGCGAGCTGAAGAACGGCCACGACGTCACGCTGCGCCTGTTCCACGGCCGCGGCGGCACGGTGGGCCGCGGCGGCGGTCCGAGCTACCAGGCCATCCTGGCCCAGCCGCCGGGCACGGTGAACGGCCAGATCCGCCTCACCGAGCAGGGCGAGGTCATCGCCTCGAAGTACGCCAACCCCGAGATCGGCCGGCGCAACCTGGAGACGCTGGTGGCCGCCACGCTGGAGGCCACGCTGCTGCATCCCACCAAGAGCGCGCCCAAGGCCTTCCTCGAGGCGGCCAACGAGATCTCGAACGCCAGCATGTCGGCCTACCGCCGCCTGGTGTACGAGACCCCGGGCTTCACCGACTACTTCTTCGCCGCGACGCCGATCCGCGAGATCGCCGAGCTGAACATCGGCTCGCGGCCGGCATCGCGCAAGGCCACCCGGGCCATCGAGGACCTGCGTGCGATCCCCTGGGGTTTCTCATGGGGCCAGTGCCGCGTGGCGCTGCCGGGCTGGTACGGCTTCGGCGCGGCGATCGAGGGCTATCTCGGCGCCCAGCCGAAGGAAAGGAAGGAGCGGCTCGCCCTGCTGCAGCGCATGCACCGGCAGTGGCCGTTCTTCCGCACGCTGCTGTCGAACATGGACATGGTGCTGGCCAAGAGCGACCTGGCCCTGGCCACCCGCTATGTCGAGCTGGTGGAAGACAAGCGCACGGCGAAGAAGATCTTCACCGCCATCCAGGACGAATGGCAGCGCACGAACGCGGCGTTGTCGCTCATCACCGGCGAGAAGCAGCGCCTGGCGTCGAACCCGGCGCTGGCGCGCTCGATCGAGCACCGCTTCCCCTACCTCGACCCGCTGAACCACCTGCAGGTCGAGCTGATGCGGCGCTACCGCGAGCAGAAAGAGCACGGCACGGTGAACGAGCGGGTCCAGCGCGGCATCCACATCTCGATCAACGGCGTGGCCGCGGGCCTGCGCAACACCGGCTGAGGCCTCTGCTCGGCAGAAGCCGCCCAGCCTGCGGCTTGACGCACGGCTCCCGAGCCCCCTGACAGGCATGCCGCTTGCCGCGCTGCGGCAAGCGAGCCTCAGGGGGTCAGCATGGGCATCACTGCCGCAGCAGCATCACTCGTCGTCGCCGCCGAGCACGCCGCCCAGCAGGCCGCCGGCGCCGAAACCGCCGAGCACCGAGCCCTCTTCACGCGAGCCGCCCATCTGCGGCGCCGCGGCAAAGACGCGCGAAGCCAGCCGCGAGAACGGCAAGCTTTGCAGCCACACCGTGCCGGGTCCGGTCAACTTGGCGAAGAACAGGCCCTCGCCGCCGAACAGCGCGGTCTTGATCTTGCCGACGTACTGGATCTCGAAGTTCACGTTGGGCGTGTAGGCCACCACACAGCCGGTGTCGACCAGCAGCGTCTGGCCGGGCTGCAGCTCGCGCTTGACCACGGTGCCGCCCGCATGCACGAAGGCCAGGCCGTCGCCCTCGAGCTTCTGCATGATGAAACCCTCGCCGCCGAAGAAGCCGACCGAGAGCTTCTGCTGGAAGGCGATGCCCAGGCTCACGCCGCGCGCCGCGCACAGGAAGGCGTCCTTCTGGCACAGCAGCATGCCGCCCATCTGCCGCAGGTCCATCGGCAGGATCTTGCCGGGATAGGGGGCGGCAAACGCCACCCGCTTCTTGCCCTGGCCGGCGTTGGTGTAGACGGTGGTGAACAGCGACTCGCCGGTGATCAGGCGCTTGCCGGCGCCCAGCAGCTTGCCGAAGAAGCCGCCCTGGTTCTTGGAGCCGTCGCCGAACACCGAGTCCATGTCGATGCCGGCGTCCATGAACATCATGCTGCCGGCTTCGCCGATGGCCGCCTCGCCCGGGTCGAGCTCGACCTCCACGAACTGCATCTCGGAGCCCTTGATCTCGTAGTCCACTACATCCATCGCCATGTCGTCTCTCCTGCGGGAGCGTTGATCCAGAGGGCGCCGATGGTAACGAATCGGCGCAGGCCGCCCGCCCCCCCGGGGGTGCGTGGCGGAAGCCGCCTTTTGGGGGAGTGAAGGCGGCACGGGCCCTGGGGAGAATGCGCCTCACTTCGCCGAGTCACCCCCTCGTTCCATCCCGCCTGCCGCCATGCCCCCGCTTGCCGACCTCCACCTGCCCACGCTGATGGGCGTGAGCACGGTCGTGATGCTGGTGGTCGCGGGCATCATGACCCTGTTCGGCTGCACCCAGCACATCTACCGGGGCTTCTGGTGGTGGACCGCCGCCCAGTGGATGGGCAGCGTCGGGGTCGGCCTGCAGCTGGCCCGCGACGCCTGGCCTGCCGTGCTGCCGCTGTCCATTGCGCTGTTGCTGCAATGGCCGGTCACGCTGCTGGTCGGCATGCGGCGCTTCCATGCCCGCAGCGCCCTGCCCGGCTCGGTCCTCACCGACCTGCTGCTGCTGGCCGCCGTCACCGCCGGCTGGCTGGTCGCCTGGGCGGGGCCCGGCACGCTGCTGCCCCGCGTCACCGCGTTCTCGTTCGGCATGGCGCTCGTGTTCTGCCATGCCGCCTGGGTGCTGGGCCGGCTGCCGGCGCGCTCGCGCCGGCCGACGCTGCAGGCGCTGCGGCTGCTGCTGCTGGCGAACGCCTCGGTGCAGGCGGCGCATCTGGCACTGGTGTGGTCCGGCGCCATTGCGCCCCAGCCGGCCACGCCGGGCATGGTGCTGCCCATGGTGCTCACCACGCTGTGCCTGCTGTACCTCGCGCTCGTGCTCACCTACGAGCGCACCGGCGACAACCTGCGCGAGTCGCAGCGGCAGCTGCGCGTGCTGGCCGACATGGACATGCTCACCGAAGTGCCCAACCGCCGCCACTTCGAAGAGCTCGCGTCGCGGGCCCTCGCGATGAGCGCGCCGGGCTCTGCGTCGCTGATGCTGTTCGACATCGATCATTTCAAGCAGGTGAACGACTCGCACGGCCATGCCGCCGGAGACGACGCCCTGCGGCTGGTGGCCCGCTGCGCGCGGCAGCTGCTGCGCACCGGCGACGTGGTGGGCCGCCTGGGCGGCGACGAATTCGTCGTGCTGCTGCCCGAGACCGACGTGAACGCGGCACTCCACGTGGCCGACCGCATGGTGGCGCAGATCGAAGACGAATGCCTGCACCAGCCCTACCCGGTGCTGAGCCTGAGCTTCGGCGCGGTGCAGGCCCTGCCGGGCGAATCGCTCTCCCAGGCGTTGCGGCGCGCCGACGAGGCGCTCTACGAGGCCAAGCGCCAGGGCCGCAGCCGCGCCGTCATCGCCGGCAGCCAGGAAGACGGCGAAGCCGTCTTCGGCGCCAGCAGGCCGCTGGGGCTCACCACGTCCTGACGCGCACGGTTCCCACCGAGCGCTGCCCAGCCGCTTCTCTCGGCCGAGCTCCATCGACGCCACCTGGCGCGCATGCGTGAGCCCCGCCCCCGCACGGGCCGCGGGCCTCGCCCCCTGAAACCCGATGCGCGCTTCACAGCACGACGCGCTGCGCTTGCTGGCAATGCAGCAAGTCGAATTCCGAATGACCAAGCGCGCCTTGGAAATATGCCGGCGAATCAAGGACTTGGCAGCGCTGCAGGCAGGCATGCGATGGACCGTGCGCTGGCGCGGGGCTTGCGAAAGGAGAGGCGTGACGCATCAGACACAGCTGCCTTTGAACAACAACCTCATCGTGACGGGGGTCCGACCATGAAGAAGAACTTGTACCTCGCGATCTGGCTCGGCCTGGCGGCCGCAGCGGCGCTCGCGGCCGAGGGCGCGCAGACAGCGCCCCGCAAGCAGGCCGCCACGGCCCCGGCTGCCCGCGCGTGGTCGCCCTATCAGCCGGTGAAGCCTCCCGAGCCGCCGGCCGTGAAGCAGAAGCAATGGGTGCGCTCGCCCATCGACAGCTTCGTGCTCGCGCAGCTCGAAGCCAAGGGGCTGAAGCCCTCGCCCGACGCCGGACGCGCGGCCTACATCCGCCGCGCCACCCTCGACGCCTGGGGCCTGCTGCCCACGCCCGAGGAAGTGCACGCCTTCGTCAATGACAAGTCGCCCAACACGCACGAAAAGCTGGTGGACCGGCTGCTCGCGTCTCATCACTTCGGCGAGCGCCAGGCGCGCCGCTGGCTGGACCTCGCGCGCTATGCCGACAGCTCGGGCTTCCAGAACGACAACACGCGGCCCAACAACTACCGCTACCGCGACTACGTGATCGACGCGTTCAACAAGGACAAGCCGTTCGACCGCTTCATCAAGGAGCAGATCGCCGGCGATGAACTCTGGCCCGACAGCCAGGAGGCGCGCATCGCCACCGGCTTTCTGGCCGGCTACCCCGACAACAGCAACTCGCGCGACATGGTGCAGCGCAAGTACCAGATCGAGACCGACATGACCGATCTCGTGGGCGAGGCGCTGCTGGCTTCCACCGTGGGTTGCGCGCGCTGCCACAACCACAAGGCCGACCGCGTGAGCCAGAAGGAATACTTCCAGCTGCAGGCCTTCTTTGCCAACACCGCGTTCGACGAGCGCGTGCCACTCAAGGAGAAGGCGCCGGTCGACCCTGAATACGAAAAGGCCCAGGCCGCCTACCAGGCCGCCACCAAGGCGATCCGCGACCAGCAGCGCGCGATCCTGGCCACGGTGACGGAAGCGGGCATCAAGTACCAGAAGGAGCGCTACCTCACCGACACACGGGAATCGCTGTTCAAGCCCGAGGCCGAATGGACCGCGCTCGACCGCTGGGTCAACTGGCGACACAAGCATGTGAGCACCGACCAGCAGGCAGCGCAGGCCTACCTGCGCCTGGCAGCCGAAGACCCGACCTTCCCGGCACACAGTCCCGAGATCGTCGAGAAGTGGAAGGACTACCAGAAGCTCACCGCAGAGCTGAACAAGTTCGACAGCCAGCGGCCCAAGGCCACCGGCGTGACCGGCAACTTCACCGCCGCGACTGAACTCGGCCGCGAGGTGCCGCCGACCTTCGTGCGCTTCGGCGGCATCCACGAGCGGCCCACCGAAGAAGTGCAGCCCGGCATCCCGGCGCTGTGGCTGGCCGGTGGAACGCAGCCCAGAGTGGAGCCCGGTGTCCGGACCTCGGGCCGCCGCACGGCATTGGCCAACTGGCTGGCCAGCGAGCAGAACCCGCTGACTGCACGGGTGTACGTCAACCGCGTGTGGAGCCAGTACTTCGACAAGGGCATCGTGAGCACGGTGCAGGACTTCGGCCGCGCCGGCACGAAGCCCACCCATCCCGAGCTGCTCGACCACCTGGCCGCCAGCTTCACCGGCAACGGCTGGAGCGTGAAGAGGCTGCACCGCGAGATCCTGCTGTCCAGCGTGTACCGGCAGTCGTCGGCCGAACGTGCCGACGTGCTGAAGGTGGACCCCGACAACAAGCTGCTCGCCGTCTACCCCCGCAAGCGCCTGGAGGCCGAGGAGATCCGCGACTCGCTGCTCTACGCCTCGGGCCAGCTGGTCGACAAGGTGGGCGGCCCGGCGGTGTTTCCGCCGGTGCCGGCGCAGCTCAACGCCGGCAACCTGTGGCAGGCGCCGCGCAACGAGGAGGAGACACGCCGCCGCAGCATCTACACCTTCGTGCGCCGCAGCGTCCCCTACCCGCTCACGGTGAACTTCGACCCGGCCAATCCGGCGCAGCCGCACCACAAGCGCAACGTCACGACCACGCCGCTGCAGGCGCTCACGCTGTTCAACAGCGACATCACCTTCGCGTGGTCGCAGGCGCTGGCCGGCCGCGTGATCAACGAGGCCGGCAGGGACGAGTCGTCCCAGCTCGACCGGCTGTACGAAGTGCTGTTCGCGCGCAAGCCCACGCCCACCGAAAAGACCGCGCTGAAGGGCTTCCTCAACCAGCAGGAGAAGACCATCGCGGCCAAGTTGGCGAGCCCGGCCTCGAACGGCCGGTTCGAGGTGGCGGTGCCCACCGGCGTGAAGGCAGATGCCGCGCCGGCCAACCCGCTGCGCGCCGCGGCCTTCGTGGACCTCGTCCACACGGTCGCCAACTCCAACGACTTCGCCTACCGCTTCTGAACAACCAAGGACAACACGTCATGAGCCATCACGATCATCATCATTCGCGCCGCGCGTTCCTCGACGCCGCGGCACAAGGCGGCGTGGGCGTTGCGCTGTCAGGTCTGGTGCCGGGCCTGGGCCTCTTCTCGGTGGCCACTGCCGCCGACCTGGTCGACCCGCTCGCGCCGAAGCAGCCGCACTTCCCGGCCAGGATCAAGTCGGTCATCTGGCTGCATCAGAACGGCGCGCCCAGCACGCTCGACCTCTACGACTACAAGCCGGAGCTGGTGAAGCTCGCGGGCCAGGGCGTGCCGGCGTCCTTCTTGAAGGGCATCAAGACCAGCACGCAAGGCGGCGTGAACAAACTGTGGGTGTCGAACACCCGCACCTGGAAGCAACACGGCGAAAGCGGCGCCTGGTTCTCGAACCTGCTGCCCCACCTCGCCGAGCATGCCGACAAGCTGGCCTTCATCAAGTCCAGCGTGACCGTTGGCGCCACCCACGACATCTCGATCCTGAAGCTCAACACCGGCGACCTGAACCCGGGCCGGCCGTCGCTGGGCGCCTGGGTGAGCTATGCGCTGGGCTCGGCCAACCCGAAGCTGCCGCCCTACGTGGTGCTCTACAACAGCGATCGCGAGCCCAGCGCCGGCTCGCAGAACTGGAACTCGGGCTTCCTGCCCGCCGTGTACCAGGGCACCGCCTTCCGCCCGGGCGAGTCGCCCATCCTCTACCTCGAGCGGCCCGAGCTGCGCACCGAGGGCCAGCAGCGCGCCCAGCTCGACCTGCTGAAGCACCTGAACCAGATGGGCGCGGCCCGATACCCCAACGACAGCGAGCTGCGCGCGCGGGTGAAGGCCTACGAACTGGCCGAGCAGATGCAGGCCTCCGCGCCCGACGCGGTGGACCTCGGCAAGGAGACCGACGCCACGAAGAAGCTCTACGGCCTGGACGACAAGACCAGCGAAAGCTATGGCAAGGTGCTGCTGCGTGCGCGCCGCCTGGTGGAGCGCGGCGTGCGTTTCGTGCAGGTGGTCTCGGGCCACCCCGAAGGCGTTTCCGACAACGACCGCCGCAGCTGGGACGCGCACAACGACCTCGACGACAACCACGGCCTCATGGCCAGGATGGTCGACAAGCCGATCGCCGGCCTGCTGGCCGACCTGAAGTCGCGCGGCCTGCTGGACAGCACGCTGGTGGTGTGGACCTCCGAGTTCAGCCGCACGCCGTGGGGCGAAAGCGGATCGGGCCGCGACCACAACCCCTGGGGCTACACCCAATGGGTGGCCGGCGGCGGCATCAAGGCGGGCTACACCCATGGCGGCACCGACGAGATCGGCCTGCAGGTGGCCGACAAGGACACCGCGGTCGACACCTACGACCTGCACGCCACCGTGCTGCACCTGCTGGGGCTCGATCACCTGAAGACCACCTACCTCAACAACGGCCGTTCGGAGCGGCCGACGGTGGTGTACGGCAAGGTGGTCAAGGACCTGCTCGCCGCCTGAGGCCCATTCAGAACTGTTCACCACGCAGGCGCGGAGAGCACGGAGGTTCGCGGAGGAATTCAACCTTGGTGTTCTCCGCGTTCACTCAGTGCTCTCCGCGCCTCCGCGGTGAATGCATTCCGGCTTCCCAACAGCAGCAGGTACTCGTTTCAACCAATGCGCAAGGCAGTACTCACGATGGCCGTGCTGTTGACGGCCGCCGGTGCCGTGCCGGCCGCGGCCGAGCTCGGCATGGAACTCATGCAGAACATCGAGGACAGCAACAAGAGCCTCGCGTCCAACATCGCGCTGCGTGACGGCAAGGCGGCCATCGCCGACGCAAAGGACCTCGACACCCTGTTTGCGGAGGTCGAGGCCCACTTCGTCCAGCGCGGCGACGCCGTCAATGCGGTGGAGCTGTCCAAGAAGAGCCGCGGCCTCGCCACGCAGATCATCAGCTCGGTGAGCTCGGGCGACTTCACGGCCGCCACCGACGCGGCCACCGACCTGTCGCGCACCTGCCGCACCTGCCACACCTTCTACAAGAAGGAGTGAGCATGACGCTCAACCCAGCCCGTGCCCTGGCCGGCATCGCCAGCGCCTGCCTCCTGCTGGCCGCTTCGGCCGACAGTGCAGCGCAGGCCGACAGGGAGCGGCCGACGGCGCCCCGCACGGCCGCTGCCGCGCCGGCAGCGGCCGGCGGCAACGCCGAAGCCGGCCGTGAGAAGGCCGACGCCGAACGTTGCGTCGAATGCCATGGGGTCGAGGGCCACGGCGTTGCCCATGCCGGCGCCGGTGCGACTGAAGCTCGGGCCCCCAAGCTGGCCGGGCAGCACCCCGAATACCTGCACAAGCAGCTGCGCGACTTCAAGAGCGGCGCGCGCAAGGACGACCTGATGCTGGTGGCAGTGCGCAATGTCGAGGAGGCCGACCTGCGCGACATCGTGGCCTGGTTCGCCTCACGGCCCCGCATGCAGGGCGAAGAAACGAAGGCCGACTCCACGGCCGGCCGCACGCTCTACGCACAAGGCGATGCGGCACGCGGCATCCCGGCCTGCGCAAGCTGCCACGGCGACGGCGGCCGCGCCGGCACGGGCGCCCGGCCGCTGGCGCCCGTCATCGGCGGCCAGGGTTGGCGCTATCTCGAACAGCAACTGCTGCAGTGGCGCAGCGGCTGGCGCAAGAACGACGCGGCGATGAAGGAAGCCGCGCGCAGCCTGAGCGACGCCGACATCGACGCGTTGGCGCACTACCTGGCGGCGCAGCGCTGAGCCCGCGCCGTGCCGGCGTCCGACTCAGTGGACTAGCGCTGGGGCACGGGTCCGGCCATGGGTGTTGCGGCCGGGGCGGAGGTCGTGGTGCTCGTGGTCACTGCGCAGCGGAAGCCGCTGCACGAGGCGGGGTGGCTGGATGTGAGCCACTGCCTTGCCGCCTTCCTGTTCGTAGTCTTCCGAGCCGGTGGCGCCCGCCACCTTGAATCCCCTGGCCGCCAGCAGGTCGCCGGCCGCGCCTGCGCGGTTCGCATGGTTCGACACGGTGAGGATGGTGCGGTCCTTCGGCAGGTAGGCCACGTACTTCTCGAGGTCGCGGTTCTGCACGCTCAGGAAGACCGGGAAGCTGCCGTACTTGATGAGTTCGTCGGGGCGTCGCACGTCGAGCACGAGCAGCGTCTCGGGCTGCGCGAGCAGCGCGTCGACCTCCGCGCGGTTGAGGCGCCTGGTCTTGTATTTCCACGCCTGCGCGGCGGGTTGCCGGGCTGCCGGTGCCGCAGACGAAGGCTGCTGTGCCCCGCTGTGCGTGGCGCCCGCGGCAAGCGCAAGCATGAGCGCGAGGCGATGAAGGGATCTGCGTTTCATGTTGATGTGCTGGTGGAGTCGTTCATGGAAGCCGGCGCATCCGGGTGCAGCATTCGTGCCAGTGGCCCGTGGGGCAAAAAAGCCGGCCTGGACATCGCGGCCTGCTGCCTGCGCGACAGGCCCTGCACGCGCGCTGCTGCAAGTGCAGCAGCGCGGCCGGTGCAGCCATGCCGCCGTGCAGCCCCGGCAGCCCTTCACCGCACGTGCAGCAGCGCGGCCGCTTCTCCTTTCTGTGCCTGTGCACCTCTCGAATACCGCTGCCGACCCCTGTGTCTCGCCGCTCGCATGTGCTTAGAAGCAATGCTGCTAGCCATGGGCACGGGCTCTGCATTGCGAACGGTTTCCCCGTCACCCGCACAACGATCAAGAGAGAGTGAGAGAGCCTGTGAGTCACACCCGAGCCCTTCGACGAAAGGCGCAACGTCATCCCCGCACGAAGCTGCAGCAGCCCGTTCCATTCCGGTTGCCAGCCGTCTCGGCCATCGTGGCCGGCATCGCGCTGTTCGGTGTCTCGGCGGCGCAAGCACAGGCCCAACCCGAGCCGCCGGCAGCCGCCGCGTCACAACCGGCCGGGCCCGCCGCACAGCAGCCGCAGGATCAGCAGGAACAGGCCCCCGCGCTCGATGCCGTGGTCGTGCGCAGCCGCAACCGGATCGAGAAGCTGCAGGACGTGCCGCTGTCGATCTCGGTGGTCACCGGCAACGAGCTGTCGCGGCTCGACGCCTACGACATCGGCGCCATCACCAGGCGACTGGGCAACGTGTCGTGGAACCAGGGCAACCAGCGCACCAGCAGCCTGTCGATCCGCGGCGTCGGCAAGATCGGCCAGACCGAAGCGCAGGACCCGAGCGTCGGCACCATCGTCGACGGCGTGAACTTCGCCTACAACGCGCTCACCTCCAGCTTCGACTTCACCGACATCGAGGCGGTGGAAGTGACCCGCGGTCCGCAGGGCACGCTGCTGGGCAAGAACACCAGCATGGGCGTGGTCAACATCACCACGCGCCGCCCGTCGTTCACGCCTTCCGCCGACTACTCGCTCGCCTTCCGCGACCGCGACGGCTTCACCGGCACGCTGGCCGCCGGCGGCCCGGTGATCGACGACCTGCTGGCCTGGCGCGGCACCTTCTCGGTGAGCAAGCAGCGCGGCGACGTGGTCAACCGCTACAACCGCGACGTCACCTACACCAACACCGACCGGGTGTCGGGCCGCGTGCAGTTCCTCTTCACGCCGACGCCGGACTTCAACGCACGCATCGCGGTGGACCTGCAGCCGCGCGCGGGCGAAGCCACCAACGGCCGCACCATCAACACGCCCACGCCCGGCACCTACTCCAACGGCACGCCGAACACCTCGGTCACCAACGAGGTACGGCTCGCGCGCCGCTGGTTCACCCAGAACACCGGCTTCGCGGTGGGCGACTACCTCTACGGCGGCCCTGACGGACGCTCGGTCAACAACGACGGCGCTCGCCCGCTGGTCACCGGCAGCCGCGGCGCGGCCGCCGAGCTGAACTGGAAGCTGGCCGACGGCCACACGCTGACCTCCATCACCGCCCACAAGGACTACCACTTCAATGCGGTCAACGACGAAGGCACCCCGTTCGACGTGAACCGCAACTCCGGCGGCTTCTGGAACGACTACAAGCAGTTCAGCCAGGAGCTGCGCATCACCTCGCCGCTGGGCGGCTTCGTCGACTACCAGGGAGGGCTGTACTTCATTCGCGTGCACAACAGCGCCGAATACCAGCGCCTGTGGGGCAACGACGCGGGCGCATGGTTCGCCAGCAATGCGCAATACGGCCGGCTCGACGCCGACGCGGCCGGCCGCCTGCTGATGCTGAACTCGCTGGCCAACCTGAGCATGTCGTTCAACTCGCCGGCCGGGGTGCAGGACATCCGCAACGACAGCCTGGCCGGCTTCGGGCAGGCCAACTGGCACCTGAGCGAGCCTCTCACGCTGACCACCGGCTTGCGCCTCACCCGCGAAGACCGCCGCAATTCGGGCCGCTCGGCCATCCGCAGCCACGGCAATGCGCCCGAGTTGAACCCGGTGGCCGTGGGCAACGTGAACCTCGGCGGCTTCGCTTCCGACGCCCTCGGCGCGCTGGCGGCCGGCAACACCGCGGCCCAGCTGGGCCTGGCCGACCAGGTGGCGCAACGCTACTTCGGCGTGGCCCCCACGGCGACACCGGGTGAGGCCTACAACAGCCTCAGCGATGCACAACGCCGGCAGGTGGCCGACGCCAAGGCGATTCGCGCCGCACAGATCGGCGTGCTGTTCCACCAGGCCGAGGCCGAGCCCTACAAGGACACGCAGCCCGCCTTCGTGCTGAGCCCGAGCTACAAGATCAACCCCGACCTCACGGCCTACGCCTCGCTGCAGTACGGCGAAAAGGCCGGCATCTCGCAGTTCGTCAATGGGCGCTCCACGCCGGTGAAGGCCGAAAAGACCACGTCCTTCGAACTCGGCTTCAAGTCGGCGCTGCTCGACAAGACGCTGGTCCTCAACGCCGACGTGTTCCTCACGCGCATCAAGGACTACCAGCAGTCCGTGCGCATCCTCGACGAATACACCACCGAACAAAGCGGCGTGCTCACCTACACCTCGGCCACCGGCAACGTACCGAAGGTGCAGGTCTCCGGCCTGGAGGTGGACGGCGTGTACGCGGGCATCCGCAACCTCACCCTGCGCTTCTCCGGGGCCTACAACCGCGCGATCTACAAGGAGTTCCCCAACGCAGCGCAGCCGGTGGAAAACGGCTATGCCGGCGCATCGCCGTACCGCGACATCTCCGGGCAGCCGCTGGCCGGCGCGCCGAAGTACACCTTCAACGTTGGCGCCGACTACCGCTACCCGGTGTTCGGCGACCAGGAGTTCCACACCAGCGCCAACGTGGCGGCGACCAGCGGCTTCTATTCCGACAACTCGCTGTCGAGCTACTCGTGGATCAGGAAGAACGTGCTGGTGGACTGGGCCGTCGGCCTGGGCAGGCGCAACAAGGGCTTCGACGTGAGCCTGGTCGTCACGAACCTGTTCGACGACGACACGCCGCGCAGCCAGACATGGAACAGCTACACGCCCGCGATCCCGCGCACGGTGAGCGTCGTATTCACGGGCCGGCTCTGAGGCGCCGCCCATCAACCCAGGAGGGACCTGTACCGATGATCCGTTACCCGGCAAATGCAAGACGGCTGATGGCCGCGCTGGTGGCAGCCGCCATGGCGGCCCCCGCGACAGCCGCGCTGAAGGCAGGCGACGCCGCGCCCGACTTCAAGGCACAGGCCTCGCTGGCCGGCAAGGCCTTCGCCTACACACTGACGGACGCCCTGCGCAAGGGGCCGGTGGTCGTGTACTTCTACCCCTCGGCCTTCACCGGCGGCTGCAACATCCAGGCGCACAGCTTCGCCGAGAACGCCGACAAGTTCGCCGCCGCCGGCGCCTCCATCGTCGGCGTGTCGCTCGACAGCATTGCGCGGCTCAACGAGTTCTCGGCCGACCCGCTCTACTGCGCGGGCAAGCTGCCCGTGGCCTCCGACGTGGGCGGCGCGATCGCGAAGGCCTACGACCTCAGGGTCGCCGACGCGCTCGCCGGCCGCAAGGACACGCGCGGGCGAGACATCGACCACGGCCGCGCCGAGCGCACCACCTTCATCGTCACGCCCGACGGCCGCATCGCGCAGACCATCGGCGGCGTGGCGCCCGACCTCAACGTGCAGCAGGCGCTCGAGGCCGTGCGCAAGCTCGCCGCCGCCCGCAAGCCCTGAACCGACCACCCGTACCCATCATGAGACCCCTCAAAAGCAGCTTCAGCGCCTGCGCGCTCGCCCTCGCCGCCGCGGCGGCCTTCGCACAGGACAAGCCGGCCGCCGCCACGCTCACACCGGGCATCGCCGGCGTGTTCTCGGCCGGCACGCCGATCGAACTCATCAAGGAGGGCTTCAACGGCACCGAAGGGCCGGTGGCCCTGGCCGACGGCAGCCTGCTCTTCACCGAGACGCCGGCCAACCGCATCACGCGCATCGCGGCCGACGGCAGCACCTCCACCTTCCTCGACAACAGCAACGGCTCCAACGGCCTGGGCCTTGCCGCCAACGGCGACCTCTATGCGGTGCAGGTGCTGCAGCCGCGCGTGGGCATCGTGCACCCCGCCGGGCGCGCCCGCGTGCTGGCCGATCAGTTCGAAGGCCTGCCCTTCGGCCGTCCCAACGACCTGGTGGTGGCGAAGGACGGCACGGTGTACTTCACCGACTCCGGTGCGCCGCGCCGCCCCGACCAGCCGGTGCCCACCCAGGTGGCGAGGCCGGCGGTCTACCGCATCACGCCGTCGGGTGCGTTGCAGCGGCTGGCGGCCGACATCGAGCGGCCCAACGGCATCACCCTCAGCCCCGACGAGAAGGTGCTCTACGTGGCCAACACCGCGGGCGAACACGTGCTGGCCTTCGACATCGCCGCCGACGGCACGGTGGGCGCGCGCCGCAATTTCGCCAGGCTCGAAGGCTGGCGGCAGACCGACAACGGCCCGAGCAGCGGGGCGGACGGCCTGGCGGTGGACGCCCTCGGCCGCCTGTACGTGGCCTCCACCGCCGGCATCCAGGTGTTCGACGAAAAAGGCGCCGCGCTCGGCATCGTGCCGCTGCCCAAGGCGCCGCAGAACATCGCCTTCGCCGGCGCAGACAAGCGCACGCTCTACGCCGTGGGCCGCGGCTCGGCCTGGCGCATCACCGCGCTGACGCCCGGCTTCAACGGCCGCGCGAAATGACGCACACCGCATCCACCACCCACCGACGATGAAACCCATGCTGAAGAAGAAATTCGCCGCCCCCGCGCTTGCGATCACCGTGCTGGCCGCCTCCCTGGCCACCTGGGCGCAACAGGCGCCCAAGCCCGAGCAGCTGATCAAGTGGCGCCAGTCCGCCTACCAGGTGATCGGCTGGAACTCGGGCCGCATCAAGGCCTCGCTCGACGGCCGCTACGACAAGGAAGAAGTGGTGAAGGCCGCCAACACCATCGCCGCGCTGGCCAACTCGGGCCTGGGCTCGCTGTTCGTGCCCGGCACCGAAACCGGCAAGGGCTGGCGCGACACCACGGTGAAGCCCACGCTGTTTGCCGACGGCTCGAAGGTCGGCGAGTACGCCGCGGCGTTCAGCACCGAAGCGAACGAACTGGCCCGCGTGGCCGCGGCCGGTGACGCAGCAGCGGTGCGCGCGCAGTACGGCAGGCTCACGCGCACCTGCAAGGCCTGCCACGACGACTACCGGGTGTCGGGCAGCTGAGGCAAGGTTGCCGCTGAACGGCGTGGCCCACCTGGCACGGGCCGGGTGGTCGGTTCGATCGTCGAGCGGCCAGCCACCTGCGCGGCTGGGTGTTGGGAGTCGGTTAGGAGCGGTCATCGCTGACGACACGCCGGCCGTCGCTTCAAGGCTGATTGCTGCCGCTCAGGATTCGCTGTCGGAAGTCGGTGACTGCCGGAATCTGACATTGAGGGCCTGACCTCCGATTGCCACATGCGCCTACGCGTCGACTGGTTCGGCCAGTGACCGCTCGCGATGCCGGGGAACTGGAAGTTCTGCCCCGCTTCTGACTCTCAGCTCGCGCCGACGAGCGGAGGCTGTGCAGCGGGTGCGGCCTGTGGGAGCAGACCAGTGTCCTCGCCCTGCCTGGCATCTCCTTCCGGGGGTAGGCAAGCAACCAGCTCTACTCCCTGCACGCCTGCGTCGGCTATGGTCGTCGCCTTGGCCACGTGACAAGTCCGCGTCGAGTTGTTGATCCGAGCCTCGGCTTCCACATCCTTGAACGTAAGCATGTTCGCGACTGCCCGCATGATGTCCTCCGGCGTGTACTGCCGCCCGGCCACGCCGAGCAGAATCAGAACCCATCCGCCGGAGAAGTAGGTTTCTCTGGAGTTCTGCTTAAGTCGAAACACGTTCGACGTGTCTTCGTACTGCTCCATGACCACGAGCCAGCGGCCTGGCCTGACTACGTTTCGAACCGGGTCTGGGTCCAACCATTCCAGGTCCCTGAAGGCACCGAGCGAAATTTCGTCTGGATCGCCTGGAACCGCAGCAGGGACGGGGATGACCGACGTTACATAGATGTCGCAATCCTCGAAACTGAGATGCGGATCGGGCCGGTCCTTCCCTACAGGGAGTCGGAACATTCGAACCTGCTTCAGCTGCTTGCGCGCTGCGCGTGCGGCCGGCGTTGCGCCGGAGTGCACGACGACCGGCTCGAGGCGTGCAGAAATCGGGACGGCCTCTTTCAGGAACACCGTGGCCGGCGTGATCACAGAGACGTCTGGCTTGCCTTCCGGCGGAGATGCAAGCCTGCTCTTGGGAACCTGCGCATGGACGCCGCTAGCTACTGTCGCGAGCGCCGATGCGCAGAGAAATCGTCGCAAGAACCCCATCTGAACGCCCGCCACCTGCGTGCGGGTGGTCGTGCGGCGCAAGTTGCACAAGACGTTCATCTCGACTTACCCCCGAGGCTTCTGCTTGTTCGACACGCAACGGTCGAATGTCTTGGCCACGCTCCAGAACACGAGATCGGTGTTAAAGATGTCGCGCTGCCAGAGAATCTGCGAGTTCGAGACCCTCAGGATCTCGATGTGGCCGAAGCATCCGGCCCGCACCTGGGACCGGGCGACGGTAGTCCAGTCACCGTCGGCGTGGAGCACGACGCCGTGCAGAAGTTTCGAGGCGTCCGAGCTCTTATCGGTTGCGTCCATGGAACTCTCCAGGGCGATTTCAACGAACTCGTAAGTGAGCGAGTGCCCCAGCTTGCCGTACGTTGCGGCCATCGAGATACACGAGAAGATCGACAACCAGGCGACAAGAACTCGGGCACGCCTTGAGTCCGCTCGGAGGATCAGCCATGCGATCACCACGATCACCAGAACCATCAGCAAATGGGCAAGCCCCTCCCCGTCCACCATGGCATGGGTCACCGAATGGTCCCTGCACAGCGTGTCTGCACCGACGGGTGCGGCGATCAAGACGGCGGAATGCCGGGCACAGCGGACCGCGGCCCAAAGCATCAGGGCTCGGCTTGACGCCCACTTTTCCACACTGCTATCGCTCGCTTGGCCGATTCGGAGCCGGGCCTCGATCAGGTTGCGTGACTCCGCCGACGGCATGTCTTCCGCAGCCGTCACCTCCGCCACGGCGATGAGTGAACCTTCCAGCTTGCCGACGGGGGCATCCAGGGCTACGAGCCGCAGGATCGTGACCACGATCAGCGCGAGGAAGAAGAAGTCCAGCCGCCGCCGGCAGTCCGTGGTGCCTGGCTTGAAATTACGGGCCTTCCATTGCCAGACTAGGCAGGCGGCCAACAACAGCAGCGCTGGAACTACCGACAATAGGTGCGCCACGTCCGTGAGTGCGTGCCTCCAGGCGCCCACGCCGCCAACCGGCAGTCTCAGCAGGTAGCGGAAGAAGTCGGCAGCGGTGGCGATGTACTGGTTCGGCTCCAGGAGACCCGGGCTGAATCCGAGGTAGGCGTAGTGCGCACGCTTGGCGACGTAGCCCACGATGATGAACAGCGCCCCGACCGATGGGATCAGCCACTTTGCGACGTCCCAATGCCCGGCCGCCGGTCCTGCCGGTGGGTCCGGAGGCGGTGTGAGTGATGGAGGTGCCGACATGGTTGAGCCCCATGGTTGGATCTGCTGGCCCCTACATCGGCCACAACGCTACTGTCAATTTTCGTGCGACAGCGCGGCCCGTCTATCCCCAAACTTGTGGATCGACAAGATGCGGTGCACCCAACGCGATGCACCTCTTCACTCGATGGGACCGTCTTAATACTGGCTGGCGGGAGGCAGGCCAGACTTGCTCTGAGCGACGAACTCAAAGCGGCTTCGGATGAGTTGGTTGATCTGGCGAGTCGACTGCGTGAATGCCAGCGTGCTCTTTACTTGGCTAAACGGCACATGCTCCAGTAGTCGAATGAACGCGGAGTTGACGAAGGCAGACGGCACAGAGGTGATGCCGGAGAAGTCGACGAGGACCTCCTCGCCGGCCTGTACAGCGGGCAGGATCAGGCGAAAGATGACCTCACCGTCCTCGTAGGACGACGCGCTCCTTATGTGCTCTGCCACCTTGACTACCATGTGAAGGGCTCGACTTCTGCATCGCCTGCGGCAAGCTCTAGGGTGTCAGTCCGAAGTATGACGCGCACCAACGTTCCCGGATAGAACCCATCGGCAGCTCGAGTCGTAATCTTGAATCGATGTTGGCCATGGGGCGTGGGAGCGGCCGATAGGTGGCCCAAGCCCGCCGCAATGAGCACGTTCCCACCGTTGTTCTGCGTCACGTATTTGATTAGCGTCGGCAACCCGGCCCCTCGGTTCTGCACGTTGCTCTTCGTCGTGAATCCTTCTTGGCAAGCAAGACGCAGTGCTGCGGGATCCGAGGTGTCCGGCAGCTTGTTGCGCACGACGTTGGGAATACCTGCCCCGAAGTCGGAGATGGCAATCTGAATCCTGTTCTTGTTCGGGAAGTGCTGCGCGAATGTGCAGCCGACCTCCACCCCCGAATGATCGCGGACGTTGTGCAGCACCTCCTCCAGCGACACACGGACGCCGGCCAGCGACTCGGTTGACATCCCAACAGCGTCACCGATCCACGGTATCAAGGTCTTGAGCAAGTAACCCTGTGCCTCCCGACTGTGGATGAGATTGAGCGGGATCGTTGTGGACCGCACAGGCGCAGCGCCAAAAAGCTTCTTCCCCAGGTACCGCTGAAAGAACAGCGAGTCATCCAGGAATTTCGCCCCGGGAGTCTGCTTGGTGTGATTCTTGAACATCACCTTGCAACTCAGAAGCTTGAAGTACTCGATGACATTGGACAGAACGACGACACCGACGGGTTCGACGAAGTTCAACCGTGCAAAGTCGAAGATGACCTTCGAGCACTTGGCATCACGCTGCTCGTCCACGACTTGGGACAAGAACGGCAACATCGTGTCGGCGTTGAACGACTGCGGCAGCAGGACAGTTCGCTCGACCGGGAACAGCACATTCCAGATCATCTCTTTCTCAGTTCTTCCATGGAGGGCTTAGCACATGCCGTTGCCACTGAGTTTCTGTCCTCGACAACCCGGGCGGCGGCGATGACTTGGTTGTACCTCACACGCTTACAGCGGAAGCAGACTCTCGCCGCCGCTTTGGGCGACCGCTAGCAAAACAGTGCATCCCGACCTCCCTGAAGAGAAGCAAGGCTCGGACACGCTGTGGCCAGCCTCGCTGCCCCGCCCGCAGCGCTGTCGCCGCTGCTGCATTCTGAAGCTCAGTCCTTGCCTTCCCACATGCCCAGAAGCTGCTGCACGCGGCCGTAGTCGCTCCGCAACTGGGCGAGCTTCTTGGTCTGCTCTGCGAGCACTAACCTCGTGACGCGATGTGCTTCCGCAAGCGCTTTCTGGGTTTGGTTCTTGGCCTCGTCGTCCAGCTTATTGCGAGCATCGGCCAGCGTCGACAGGAACTCGTCTAGCTGGCTCTGTGCTGCTCCGTGTGCGCTGCTCGCAGCCCCCGACGCCGCCTCCGCTGCACGAATGGCTGCAATCTGAGCCGGATCTGGTGGATGCGTGCGACGGTACACCCGGTACGCATGACGCAACCCGGCCGCATGGGCTTCCGCCGCAGCAGCAGCTGCGGCAGTCGCGGCCAACGTGCTGCGCAGGACAGCCTCGTGCGCAGCGTTGGCCACAGCATCTTGCGCGGAGGATAACGCCGCGAGCCCCGCGCTCTCTGCTGCCTCAGCCTCCTGGTCGCGACGGTTGGCGAATTCCATCGCAGCCAACGCATCGCCGAGCAGCTTGTTCACCGGATCCAGCCTCTGGGCCAGTTCCTTGAAGAGGTCCTTTCGCACGCGCATTTTGTTGTAGAGCTGCGCAACGAAGACGCAGTCCCACCCTGAACTCCTGGCGGTGAGCAACTCGGTCTTGTTCCACAGCCACTCAAAGCGTTCGGCAAGCTCTTGCCCGTTCTTCGGGCAGCCGGAGGCGATCAGGTCTCGCACTGCAGGGGTGGGGCCGGAGGCGAGCAATGCGTAAAACGCATTCCACGGTTGGCGGCTCGCAATGGACTTGGCGCGCTCATGCAACAGAATCGGATCTTCGGAGATGCCCTCGTCCCAAGGGGCTGCAATGGTGCTCGAGGATGTCGGCAATGGCGGCAAGTTTTCGTACTTGAGGCTCGGGTTGCGCACGATCATGCGGATCAGCACCCTCACCGCCTGCAGATGCAGCACGAAGTTGTCCGGCCCGGCCTCGGCAGCGATCTGATCGAGAACGAGCGGTGGCGTGCCGCCCGCCAAGGCCGACACGGTAGCTCGCGAAAGAGCTGCTGCTCTTGCAGTGACCGGTGGCAAATCTACCTCGAGCTTATCCGCGATGTAGGCTAGGTCACGAATGTCTGTGGGCAGATAGAAGCACGCACCGGCGTGGTAGCCGAGTACCTCGCCGGGCTTCTTTTTCTTGGAGATGGCGATGCAGGCGTTGCTTGGCTCATCCAGGTCGCACAAGCGCGGCCAGGGCAGGGTCGACTTCTTTCCCGAAGGCTTGTGTGTCAGCGTGGTGGACTTGGCGTTGCGCTCGATCCAATCGAGCCAGTGTTGGGCGGCGTCGGTGTCGTGCTTGACGACGAGGTACAGCGAAAGACCCAGCATCTGGTCGGGCGAGAACGAGTTGATGCATTCGCGGCAGTAGCGCTCTGTACCCACCCTGGCCTCGCCATTGGTACACGCACCGAGGCCCATGGCCCTGCGATTCGGGCTGCGATACCACTGCCCGGCCTTCGCCCCTCGAGCGCGTGCCTGCGCGTTAGCCACCGCGCGGCAGCCAGCCTCCTCGCCCGAAGCGCACAGCAGCCCGTTGAACAGCGTCGCGTCACCATCATCGCAGGGATAGTCCTTGGTTCCTTGCCCGTTCTTTTCCTCATCCTTAGATGGGAAGTCGCCCCCTCCTGACGTCGAAGGGCACGTGAACGCCTTGCTGCGCCAGCCGTCAATCAGGGGGACGGGAATCTCATCGCCAATGTGGGCAAACGGATAGGCTGGGATCCGTGTCAGGAACTCGTCCCATGTGGCAGGTGGACGCACTTGGGCCACAACGCCCAGAGGGAAAGCCCACAGCAACGCCGCGATGAACTTCCTCATCATTCCCCCCTGTTTGACGTCATGGAAGGCGATTCAAAAACTGGCCGGGTCGACCTGTCAATCCTGTGGGCTAGGGGAAGGCGTTCGCGCCGGAGTCGTCAGATCACGAAACGACACCAGACCGCAAGGCCGAACCCCTTCGGAAGCGATCGGTGGCAAGAAGACTGCCTGGGCCGGTCATTGACTGGTAGGTGGCCTTGACCGTGAGTACGAAGCCGAAGGCCGACCGACCGGAGACGCTGCATTGCAGTCGGCTCCAAGCTACCAGCCAAAGGACTGCAACGGGTCATCCCGCAACGTTCAACCCGCCCCCCGCTGACCGCCACCCCAAAAAACGAAGAACCCTTCAAGGGCTCTTCGTTGCGGCATACCACCAACCGATCGGGCCTCCCACCCGAACGCCCTCACTTCTTGAACAACACGTCCAGGCTCACCAGCACCTCTTCCGCGCCACCTGCGGAGCAGCGCATGCGCTTGACCGCGGTCTGCAGGTACTTGTAGTACTCCCTGGGGCCGGACTGCGGCACCACGTCCACCACCTGCGAGCCGCGCACCTTGATGAGGGTGCGCACCGTGCCGACGATGCCCACGCGATCGACCGCTTCTTCCAGCGCCTGCGCCAGCACCGCCTGGTAGCCGGGGCAGGCCACGCTGATCTCCTGCTTCACCACCACCGGCGCAGGCGGCGGTGCGGGCGGGGCCGGCGGCTCGATGACCGGCGGCGCCTTCGGCGGCTCGGCCTGCACGGCCTGGATCACCGGCTCGGGCGGCGGGGCGGCGGGCACCACCTCGGGCGGCGGCACATAGGCCGGCGGTGGCGGCGCCTTGGCCGCTTCGCGGATCTTCTCGACCCTGGGCGGCGGAGGGGGCGGTGGTGGCGGCGGCGGCGCGACCTCGGGGATCACGGCCATCTCGATCGGCTTCTTGACGATCTCGACCGCCTGGCGCGCCAGGCCCGAAGCCAGCGCCCAGCCGACCAGCACATGCAGCCCCACCACGACGGCCAGGCCCGTGCCGCGGCTCGAGCCGGGCGGGGCCGGCGGGTGCCGCAACGTGTCGGGTCGCGGCGCGGCGGGCAGCGCAAAGGCGCCCTGCGGCGGAAGGACTGCACTCATGTTCAGGACCTCACTTCTCGATGTATTGCTCGCTGCCGACCACACCCATCTTGTGCAGCCCGGCCTGGTTCAGCGCGACCATCACCTCGACGAAACGCTCGTACTTCGCGCGCCGGTCGGGCCGCACATGCACCTCGGGCTGCACCGGCTGTGCCGCGGCGGCCGACACCCTGCCCTGCAGTTCGGCGTGGGTTTGCACGGGCGTGCCGTTCCAGTAGAGGGTGCTGGCGCCGTCGATGTCGATCTTCACCACCTCGGGCTTCACCTCGGCCGGCGGCGGGTTGGCCACCGGCAGGTTGAGGTTCACCGCATGCAGCTGGATGGGGATGGTGATGATGAGCATCACCAGCAGGACCAGCATCACGTCGATGAGCGGCGTGGTGTTGATGTCCATGATCGGTTCGGGGTCCGCGCTGCCGTTGGCCTCGGCGCTCACTTGCATGCCCATGGGTGAACTCCGGGTCAGCCGCGGGGCGGCGGTTCGGTGATGAAGCCCACCTTCGCGATGCCCGCGCGCTGGCAGGCCAGGACGATGCGGCCCACCGACTCGAAATCGGCCCGCAGGTCGCCGCGAATGTGCACCTCCGGTTGCGGCTGCTGCACCGAGAGCTTCCTGAGCCTGTCCACCAGGGCCGCGGTGTCGGCGACGCGTGCGTCGTGCCAATACAGCGCACCTTGCGCATCGACGCTGATCACCACGTTCTCGGGCTTGCTCTCGCGCACCTCGTTGCGCTGTTTCGGCAGTTCCACCGGCACCGAGTAGTTCGCCACCGGGATGGTGATCAGGAAGATGATCAGCAGCACCAGCATCACGTCGACCAGCGGCGTGGTGTTGATGGCCGAGACGACCTCGTCTTCATCGCCGGTCGCAGGCAAAGCCGGGTTGATGGCCATGGGGACCCGCTCCTCAACGGCCCGCCGCCTGGGCGAGCAGCACCGAGTGCAGGTCGTTGCCGAAGGCGCGCACCGAGTCGAGTGCGGCCTTGTTCCGCCGCAGCAGCCAGTTGTAGCCCAGCACCGCCGGCACGGCGACGGCCAGGCCGATGGCGGTCATGATGAGCGCTTCACCCACCGGCCCCGCCACCTTGTCGATGCTGGCCTGCCCCGCCACGCCGATGGCGGTGAGTGCGTGATAGATGCCCCACACCGTGCCGAACAGCCCCACGAACGGCGCGGTGGAACCCACCGTGGCCAGGAAGGCGAGGCCGTTCTGCAAGGAGGCCTGCACGCGCTCGATGGCGCGCTGGATGCCCAGCGTCACCCACTCGTTGAGGGCGATGTGCCTGAGCAGGCCTTCGTGCTTGCCTGTGGCTTCGATGCCGGCCTCGGCGATGTAGCGGTAGGCGCTGTCCGGCTTCAGCACGTGGGCACCCTGCTGCACGGTGCCCGCGTTCCAGAAGTTCTGCGTCGCGTCCTTGCCCTGGCGGCCCAGGCGCGCCTGCTCGACGAGCTTGGTGAGGATGATGTACCAGCTGCCCAGGCTCATCACCGCGAGGATCACGAGCACGCCCTTGGCGACGAAGTCGCTTTGCACCCACAGCGCTTCGAGGCCGTAGGGGTTGCTCACCGCGGCGGCCGAGGCCGCGTTCTGGGCCCGGGCCAGCGAAGCCCATGCGAGGGAGGCCGCGGCAACGACAAGGCGCCGGACGCTGACGGAGAAGAGGCTCTGCTTCATCGTTGTGTCTGATGTGTATGACGACGTGGTGCGCGCAGTCTGCGGGCGGGCACCGTGCGCAAGAAGAAAGACTTTTGCAGATGGATATGCGCGCCTGCACGGCGGAGCGCCCTCCGAAGCGCTTCGAATATGCAAGCGCGAAATGCTGAGTTCGCGCCAACGCGGCTGTCTCCTATCGTGCACGGGCTGTTGTCGAGCCCTCACCACAAGCACACGAGATGACCGACCCCGCGAGCTCTTCCAGCCTTTCGATCCTCACGCTGCCGGACTCACCCGGCAGCGCCCTGTCGATCCGCGCCAAGGCGCTGCTGTTCCACGACCCCCAGTCGGCCGGCCTGCTCGAGCAGGTCGAGCGTGTGGCACGCAGCGATGCCTCGGTGCTGCTCATCGGCGAGACCGGCACCGGCAAGGAGCTGATCGCGCGCCACCTGCACAAGAAGAGCGGTCGCCGCGGCCCCTTCCTCGCGGTGAACTGCGGCGCGTTCAGCGAGTCGCTGATCGATGCGGAGCTGTTCGGCCATGAGACCGGAGCCTTCACCGGCGCTCAGCAGGCGCGCGCGGGCTGGTTCGAAGCGGCCAATGGCGGCACCCTGTTCCTCGACGAGATCGGCGACCTGCCCCTGCCGCTGCAGGTGAAGCTGCTGCGCGTGCTGCAGGAGCGCACCGTCGTGCGGCTGGGATCGCGCAAGAGCATTCCGCTCGACGTGCGCCTGGTGGCCGCCACCAACATCGACCTGCGGCAGGCGGTGGAGGCGCAGCACTTCCGCGCCGACCTCTACTACCGGCTGAGCGTGGCCACGCTCGCGCTGCCGCCGCTGCGCGAACGCAGGGGCGACATCCTGCCGCTGGCGCGCCACTTCATCGGCGTGTACGGCGCGCGCCTGGGCAACGACGACACGGTGCTGGCGCCCGATGCCGAACACGCGCTGCTCGGCTATGCCTGGCCCGGCAACATCCGCGAGCTCGAGAACGTCATCCACTTCGCGCTGATCGTGAGCCGTGACGGACTCATCCACGCGCGTGACCTGAAGCTGATCCCCGCGCTTTCGCCGCGCACGGCTTCCGAACCGCCAGCGCCTGCGCCGGCTCCCCCGCAGCCGGCGGAGCCTTCCGCCTCCGAGCGGCTGTCGGACCTGTTCGGCACGCTGCTCGGCCAACGCGCGCCGCAGCTGTTCGAGCGGGTGGAGGCCGCCCTCGTGCGTGCTGCGTTCTCGCACACCGGCGAGAACCAGGTGCATTCGGCCCGGGCGCTCGGCATCACCCGCAACACGATGCGCACGCTGCTCAAGCGGCACGGACTGCTGCCCGACCACGCGACGGCGGCGCCCTTCTCCGGGGACGAACCCGACCCGCACGCGCCGCTGGCGTATTGATGAACCACGAAACGGTCAAGACACCACACACCGACATGCGATCGATCGCCCGCTTGCTGACTGCCCTGCCCGCCATCGTGCTCGGCCTCGGCCTGGCCGCCACCGCCCAGGCAGAGACCATTCGCGTGGCCATCGGCACGCAGGACACCACCATCAACTGCGCCACCGGCGGCCTTCTCATCCGCGAGCTCAAGCTGCTCGAGAAGTACCTGCCGCGCGACGGCCGCTACAAGGGCGTGACCTACGACATCCAGTGGAAGAACTTCACCTCGGGCGCGCCGCTCACCAACGAGATGCTGGCCGACAAGCTCGACATCGGCTCGATGGCCGACTTCCCCGGCTCCAACAACCTGGCGGCTTTCCAGAAGGCCGGCAAGCAGAGCCTGTTCATCTCCGTGCTCTCGGGCAGCACGCTGGGCAGCGGCAACGGCATCGTGGTGCCGAAGGACTCGCCGGTCACGTCGCTGTCGGAGCTGAAGGGCCGCACGATCTCGGTGCCGTTTGCCTCCACCGCCCACGGCATGCTGCTGCGGGCCGTCAAGGCCCAGGGCTGGGACCCGGAGAAGGACGTCCACATCATCACGCAGGCGCCCGAAGTGGCGGGGCCGGCGCTGCAGGCCAGCAAGGTCGAGGCGCATGCCGACTTCGTGCCGTTTGCCGAGCTGTTCGTCCACCGCGGCTTCGCGCGCAAGATCTTCGACGGCGCACAGGCCAATGCGCCCACCTATCACGGCTCGCTGGTCAATGCGGAGTACGCAAGGAAGTACCCCGAGGTGGTGACCGCCTTCCTGCGCGCGGCCATCGAGGCCGACCGCCTGTTCGCGGCCGAGCCCGAGAAGTACAGCGAGCTGATCGAGAAGGTGACCGGCATCGAAGCCGCAGTGAACTACCTCTACCACGGCCCGCTGGGCCTGCAGACGCGCGACTTCACCTGGAAGCCCGAATACCGCCAGGCGCTGCAGACCTCGATCGACACATTGAAGCTGCTGCGCCGCACCGACACCGACCTCACGGCCGAACGCGCGATCGACGACCGCTACCTGCGCGCGGCCTTCAGGAGCGCCGGCCTCGACTACGACGCTCGGCTGCGCAACGACGACAAGCTCCCGCTCAAGGCCGGCGACCACCTGACCGGCAAGCCCATCACCGACACCCAGCGGCTCGCCGCCATCTGGGTGCAGGGCGAACCCAAGGTGCGCTACTACGCCAGCATCGAATCGGCCTTCGGTGACCTGCGCAAGCTCGAGGCGGCCGGCAGGAGCGCCCTCGCGGTGTACGTGCACGACCTCATCCAGCGCATCAAGCTGCTGGCACCGCTGTCGTGGTTCGCCAGCGATGCCAAGGGCCAGGTCAGCGCCTTCCTGCAGAAGGATGCAGCCGTGGCGTATGCCCGCGCCAACAAGGGTCAGGTGTACGACTACGCCGCATTGCGCGCGGGTGGTGCGCAGGTCGCGGCTCGCTGAAGCACGCGCGCTCATGAGACATCCCGTGTCAACGTGTACTTCCCGGGCCGCCGCGCCGGGCCGCCCCAAGCAAGGCCCGACCCTCGCGGAGGGTCGATCGCCGTACTCGGCGAGCGGGGTGCCGACATCCCTCCGGGCCGCCGCGCCGGGCCTGCCGGCCGCAGAGCTTGCCGGCGTTCGTGCCGTCCAAGCCGGCGCAGGCCGGCTTGGAGCCGCGGCACTCACTCCCGCGCAAGGCCCGACCCTCGCGGAGGGTCGATCGCCGTACTCGGCGAGCGGGGTGCCGACATCCCTCCGGGCCGCCGCGCCGGGCC
>CAMLNA010000036.1 GCA_946481025.1 uncultured Rivibacter sp. | reverse complement strand
TCCTCTACATCAGCCACAAGCTCGACGAGATCCGCGCGCTGTGCCACCACTGCACCGTGCTGCGCGGCGGCAAGGTCACCGGCGAGGTCGACCCCACGCAGGAAAGCAATGCCAGCCTGTCGCGCCTGATGATCGGCGCCGAGCCGCCGCAGCTCAAGCACCAGCAGGTGGCGGCCGGCGGCGTGGTGCTCGACGTGAAGCAGCTGCAGCTGCCGAAGGCCTCCCCCTTCGGCACCACGCTCTCCGACGTCTGCCTTTCGGTGCGCGCCGGCGAGATCGTCGGCATTGCCGGCGTCTCGGGCAACGGCCAGCAGGAGCTCATGGCCGCGCTGTCCGGCGAGGACACGCGTGCGCCGCGGGGCTCCGTCACGCTGTTCGGTCAGGACATCGCCCAACACTCGCCGCGGCATCGGCGCAAGGCCGGCCTGCACTTCGTGCCCGAGGAACGGCTGGGTCGCGGCGCGGTGCCCACGCTCTCGCTGGCGCAGAACACGCTGCTCACCCGCACCGGGGCCGTGTCGCGGCGCTCGGGCTGGGTCAGCACGGGCGAGGTGCAGCGGCTGGCCGAGGCGCTGATCGCCCGCTTCAACGTCAAGGCCGGCGGCCCGGGCGCGGCGGCCAAGAGCCTGTCGGGCGGCAACCTGCAGAAGTTCATCGTCGGCCGCGAGATCGACGCCAACCCGAAGCTCCTCATCGTCTCGCAGCCCACCTGGGGCGTGGACGTCGGGGCGGCCGCGCAGATCCGCGGCGAACTGCTCAAGCTGCGCGACGCCGGCTGCGCGCTGCTGGTGGTGAGCGAAGAGCTCGACGAGCTGTTCGAGATCTGCGACCGGCTGGTGGTGATGGCGCAGGGGCGGCTGTCGCCCAGCGTGCCGACGAGCGAGGCGACGGTGGAACAGATCGGCGAGTGGATGAGCGGGCTGTGGCCGCACGGCGGCGGCGCGGCCGCAGCGGACAGCGCAACGACGGAGGTGGCCCATGCTCAAGCTTGAAGCGAGGCCCCAGCCCTCGAAGGCGATGTCGTTCGCCTCGCCGCTCATCGCGCTGGCGATCACCGTGGTCGTCGGCGTGTGCCTGTTCCTGCTGCTGGGCAAGGACCCGCTGCGCGGCCTGCAGGTGTTTTTCGTCGAGCCGGTGAAGAGTGCCTATGCGCTGTCCGAGCTGGGCGTGAAGGCCGTGCCGCTGGTGCTCATCGCGCTCGGCCTGGCGGTGTGTTTCCGCTCCAACGTGTGGAACATCGGCGCAGAGGGCCAGTTCATCCTCGGCGCGCTGGCCGGCGGCTGGGTGGCCATGCAGGCCGGGCCCGACACCTCGCGCTGGATCGTGCTGCCCATCCTCGTGGCCGGCGTGCTGGGCGGCATGCTGTGGGCGGCCATCACCGCGCTGCTGCGCGACCGCTTCAACGCCAACGAGATCCTGGTGAGCCTGATGCTGGTCTACGTGGCCGACATGGTGCTGAGCTACCTGGTCTACGGCCCCTGGAAAGACCCGCAGGGCTACAACTTCCCGCAGACCATCACCTTCGCCGCCGCCACCAAGATCCCCAGGCTGTTCGCCAGCTATCGGGTGAACATCGGCGTGCTGGTCGCGCTGGCGGCGGTGGTCGCGTTCTGGGTGCTGCTGTTCCGCACCTACCGCGGCTTCCAACTGCAGGTGGGCGGCCTGGCGCCCGCGGCGGCACGGTATGCAGGCTTCTCTTCGCGCAACGCGTTGTGGACGGCGCTGCTGCTCTCGGGCGGCATGGCCGGCCTGGCCGGTGCGCTCGAAGCGGCGGGTCCCCTGGGCCAGCTCACGCCGCACGTGCCGGCCGGCTACGGCTTCGCCGCCATCATCGTGGCCTTCGTCGGCCGGCTGCACCCGGTGGGCATCGTGTTCTCGGCCGTGCTGATGAGCATGTTCTACATCGGCGGCGAGCTGGCGCAGTCGCGCCTGGGCCTGCCCAAGTCCATCACCGGCGTGTTCCAGGGGCTGCTGCTGTTCGCGCTGCTGGCCTGCGACACGCTGATCCACTACCGGGTCCGGTGGCAGGCGGCAGCCCGCACCCCTGCATCGGCGGCGCCGCAGCCTGCGCAGCGCGTCAAGGAGGCTTGATCTTGAATGCAAGGTCAACCTCAATACTTCACCGCGGAGACGCGGAGGGCGCGGAGTTGCCGCGGAGGGAAGTCAGTGATCTGGTAATCGCGGCTGCGATCGAGGTTCACCGCGCTCTGGGTCCTGGATTGCTGGAGTCCATCTATCAGAAGGCAATCGAGCGAGAACTGAGCTTGCGCGAAGTACCCTTTTGCGCCCAGGTGCTGGTGCCGGTTCGCTACAAGGGAGTTGAGCTGGATGCCCCGCTGCGCTTGGATCTGCTGGTGGGTGGGTGCGTCGTTGTGGAGGTGAAGTCAGTGGTGGCGCTGGAGGACATCCATCGTGCCCAGTTGCTCACCTATTTGAAGCTGGCAGAAGTGCCAGTCGGGCTCCTCATCAATTTCAACACCGTTGTCCTGAAGCAGGGCATCAAGCGTGTAGTGAATACTCCGCGGATCTCCGCGTCCTCCGCGTCTCCGCGGTGAATGAATTCGCAACCGATGGACTCCTTTGCACTCCTCATCGCCGCCACCCTCAACGCCGGCACCGTGCTGGCCATCGCCGGCCTGGGCCTGCTCATCAACGAACGCGCCGGCATCGTGAACCTGGGCGCCGAAGGCATGATGCTCGTGGCCGCGATCGCCGGATTCGCCACTGCGGTGCATACCGGCAACGAATGGCTCGCTTTCGGTGCGGGCGCGGCCGCGGGGGCGGTGCTGGCGGCCGCCTTCGGCATGCTGGTGATCTGGCTCAACACCAACCAGTACGCCTCGGGCCTGGCGCTGTCGCTGTTCGGCGTGGGTTTCTCCGCCTTCGTCGGCATCCGCTACACGCAGGAGAAGCTGCCCGCGATGCCGCGCTTCGAGCTGCCGCTGCTGGGCGACCTCCCGTTCGTCGGGCCGGCGCTGTTCAGGCAGCACCCCATGGTGTTCATCGCCATCGCGCTCACCGCAGGGCTCGCCTGGTTCCTGTACCGCTCGCGCGCCGGGCTGGTGCTGCGCGCCGTGGGCGAATCGCCCGAGTCGGCGCATGCGCTGGGCTACCCGGTGCGGCGCATCCGCCTGCTGGCGGTGATGGTGGGCGGAGCGCTGTGCGGCGTGGCCGGCGCCTACATCTCGGTCACCTACACCGGCCTGTGGGTCGAGGGCATGACGGCCGGCAAGGGCTGGATCGCGCTGGCCCTCACCACCTTCGCCACCTGGCGCCCGGCCCGGCTCTTGCTGGGGGCCTACCTGTTCGGCGGCGTGACGATGCTGCAGTTCCACCTGCAGGGCCAGGGGGTGGAGATCGCCAGCCAGCTGCTGACGATGCTGCCCTACCTGGCGACCATCGTCGTGCTGGTGCTGATCTCGCGCAACCCGGCGTGGATCCGGGTCAACATGCCGGCCTCCCTGGGCAAGCCGTTCTTCCCCGGTGGATGACGGCGCCAACCGGCCGCGCGGCGACCCAATGCTGAAATAACATCCCGCTTTCTCGATCTTTCACCCGGAGACGACATGACCCTGCTCACGAAGCGTTCGTTGCTCAAGCTCTCTGCCCTGGCTTCCGTTGCGGCGACCGCTGCGCTGGTGGGCTGCGGCAAGAAGGAAGAAGCGCCCACCGCGGCCGCGCCGGCTTCCGCACCTGCCGCCGCCCCGGCCAAGCCCGAGCCGCTGAAGGTGGCCTTCGCCTACATCGGCCCGGTGGGCGATGGCGGCTGGACCTATGCCCACGACCTGGGCCGCAAGGCCGTCGAAGCCGAGTTCGGCGACAAAGTGGTCACCAGCTACGTCGAGAACGTGCCCGAGGCGGCCGACGCAGAGCGGGTGATCCGCGACATGGCGAGCCAGGGCAACAAGCTGATCTTCGGCACCACCTTCGGCTACATGGAGTCGATGCTCAAGGTGGCCGGCGACATGAAGGACGTGAAGTTCGAGCACGCCACCGGCTACAAGCAGGCCGAGAACCTGCGCACCTACGACAGCCGCACCTACGAAGGCGCCTACATGGCCGGCGTGATCGCCGGCGGCATGACCAAGACCAACGTGCTGGGCGTGGTCGGCTCGGTGCCCATTCCCGAGGTGATCCGCAACATCAACTCGTTCACCCTCGGCGCGCAGAGCGTGAACCCCAAGATCAAGACCAAGGTGGTCTGGGTGAACAAGTGGTTCGACCCGCCCAAGGAAGGCGAGGCCGCCGAAAGCCTGATCAACCAGGGCGCCGACGTGCTGATGCAAAACACCGACTCGCCGGCCGTGCTGAAGAAGGCCGAAGAGAAAGGCAAGCTCGCCTTCGGCTGGGACAGCGACATGACCGCCTATGGCCCGAAGGCCCACCTGGCCTCGGCCATCATCAACTGGGGCCCGTACTACAAGAAGGCGGTGAAGGACGCGCTCGACGGCACCTGGAAGAGCGAAGGCAACACCTGGTGGGGCGTCAAGGAAGGCGCGATCGACATCGTGTCGATCTCCGACAAGGTGCCCGCTGATCTGAAGGCCAAGGCCGAGGCTGCCAAGGCGGGCCTGAAGGACGGCACGCTCGCCATCTGGAAGGGCCCGATCGTCGGCGCCGATGGCAAGGAAGTGCTGAAGAAGGACGAAGTCGCCGACGACAAGTTCCTCGGCGGCATCAGCTTCTACGTCAAGGGCGTGGAAGGCAAGGTCCCCACCGGCAAGTAAGCATGCGATGCAAGGCCGCCGCGGTGCACTCTGCGGCGGCCTTTTGTTTTTTGAAAGCCGCCCATGACCACCACGACGAATCGCTTTGCCCATATCCCGCGTGAACGCCTGCCGGCGCTGCTGCAAGGCATGCCCAAGGCCGAGCTGCACATCCACATCGAAGGCTCGCTCGAACCCGAGCTGATCTTTGCGCTCGCGCAGCGCAACGGCGTGAGCCTCAGCTACCCGAGCGTGGAGGCGCTGCGTGCCGCCTATGCCTTCACCGACCTGCAGAGCTTCCTGGACATCTACTACGCCGGCGCCTCGGTGCTGCTGAAGGAAGCCGACTTCCACGACATGGCCTGGGCCTACCTGACCAAGGCGGCGGCCGAGAACGTGCGGCATGCCGAGATCTTCTTCGACCCGCAGACGCACACCGCGCGCGGTGTGTCGATGGAGACGGTGATCAAGGGGCTGACCGCTGCCACCTCGAGGGCGCGACGCGAGCTGGGCATGAGCGCCGAGCTGATCCTGTGTTTCCTGCGCCACCTGAGCGAGGACGAGGCGCTCGAGACGCTGGAGCAGGCGCTGCCGTATCGCGAGCATTTCATCGGCGTGGGGCTGGACTCCAGCGAACGCGGCCACCCGCCGGAGAAGTTCGAGCGGGTGTTCTCGCAGGCCCGTGAACTCGGCCTGCACCTGGTGGCGCATGCCGGCGAGGAAGGGCCGCCCGAGTACATCTGGAACGCGCTGGACGTGCTCAAGGTCGAGCGCATCGACCATGGCGTGCGCTGCCTGGAAGACCCCGAGCTGGTGGCCCGGCTGGTGCGCGACGAGGTGCCGCTCACGGTGTGCCCGCTGTCGAACCAGAAGCTGTGCGTGTTCCCGGACCTGCGCGACCACAACCTCGGCAAGCTGCTCGATGCCGGCCTGAAGGCGATGGTGAATTCAGACGATCCGGCCTACTTCGGCGGCTACCTGAACCAGAACTTCACCGACACCTTCGACGCACTGGGCCTGGGCGCCGGGCAGGCTTACCAGCTGGCGCGCAACAGCTTCGAAGCCGCGTTCCTGGACGCGCCGGCCCGGGAACGCCGCCTGGCGGAACTGGACGCCTACTTCGAAGGGTTTCAGTGAAGCGCTGAAGCCGGGGCGAACAGGCCCTCGTGCTCCTTGCGCAGCAGGTTCTTCTGCACCTTGCCCATCGCATTGCGCGGCAGCTCGCCCACGACGAACAGGCGCTTGGGCACCTTGTAGTTGGCGATCTGCCGCTTCAGCTGCCCGAGCAGCGCCGCCTCGTCGAGCTCGGCGCCCGGCTTGGGCACCACCACCGCGATGACGCCCTCGCCGAAGTCGGGGTGGGGCACGCCCACCACCGCCGACTCGGCCACGCCCTCGGTGTCGTTCAGGTAGCTCTCGATCTCCGCCGGGTAGACGTTGTAGCCGCCGGTGATGATGAGGTCCTTGCTGCGGCCCACGATGGTGAGGTAGCCCTTGGCATCGAAGCGGCCCACGTCACCGGTCTTGAACCAGCCGTCGGCGGTGAATTCCTCCGCCGTCTTCTCGGGCATGCGCCAGTAGCCGGCAAACACATTCGGCCCCTTCACTTCGACGTTGCCGATCTCGTCGGCCGGCAGCGGCTGGCCGCGCTCGCCCACCACGCGGATCGAGACGCCCGGTAGCGGCTTGCCCACCGTGCCGCCCTGGCGCTCGCCGTCGCCGGCGCGGCAGGGGTTGGACGACAGCATCACCGTCTCGCTCATGCCGTAGCGTTCGAGGATGGTGTGGCCGGTGCGCTCCTGCCAGTCGCGGAAGGTCTCGACGAGCAGCGGGGCCGAGCCCGAGACGAACAGGCGCATGTGCGAGCAGGCGGCCCGGGTGAGCCCCGGTTCGGACAGCAGGCGCACGTACAGCGTGGGCACGCCCATGAACACCGTGGCCCGAGGCAGCCGCTCGATCACCGCGGCCGGATCGAACTTCGACAGCCACAGCATCGTGCTGCCGTTGAGCAGCGCGCCGTGCGAGGCGACGAACAGGCCGTGCACGTGGAAGATGGGCAGCGCATGGATCAGCACGTCGCCGGGCTGCCAGTCCCAGTAGTCCTTCAGCGTGAGCGCATTCGACAGCAGGTTGCCGTGCGAGAGCATGGCGCCCTTGCTGCGGCCGGTGGTGCCCGAGGTGTAGAGGATGGCGGCCAGCTCGTCGGCGCGCCTGACCGCCACGTCGTGCTCTTCGCTCATGTGCGCGGCCCGTTCGAGCAGGGAGCCGGTGCGGTCGTCGTTGAGGGTGAACACATGCTTCACGCCGGCCTTGAACGCGAGCTTGCTGACCCACGGGAAGTTGCGGCCGCTGCACACCACCACGCCCGGCTCGGCATTGCCGATGAAGTATTCGAGCTCGGCCTGCTGGTAGGCGGTGTTGAGCGGCAGGTACACGAGGCCGGCGCGCAGCGTGGCGAGGTACAGCAGCAGTGCTTCGACCGACTTGTCGGTGTGCGCGGCCACCCGTGCGCCTTCGGGCAGCTTCAGCGAGGCCAGCAGGTTGGCCAGCATGGCGGTGGCGCGCTCGATGTCGCGCCAGGTGTAGCAAAGGCCGTTGTCGGTCTCGATCGCGGTGCCCTCGGGCCGCGACAGGAAGGCCGCCCTCAGCGCGGCAAAGAGGTTGTCGTTGTTCATCGTTGGCTCACTCACTGTGTTTTGCGACCTCGCCCGCCGAGGAAGCGCGCCACGCCCTCGCGATGGTGCACGGCCCCGGCATAGGCGAAATGGTGTGCACGCTCGATCGCGCCCGGCCCACCGTTCTGTAGCTGGCGCAAAGTGCGCTTGTTGGCCCGCGCCACTTCGAGCGGCAGCGAAAGGATGCGCTCGGCCGTGGCCAGGGTTTCGGCCTCGCAGTCTTCGGCCAGGCGCTGCAGCAGGCCCCGCTGCAGCGCGGCGCGCGCGTCGATGAACCCAGCCTCGAGCAGCAACTCCGCCGCCGTGTCGCGGCCTGCCACGCGCAGCACCACGGCCAGTTCGTCAGGCGCCATGGGGAAGCCCAGCTTCGCGATGGGTGCACCGAAACGCGCCGACGGGTGGGCGATGCGGATGTCGCAGCAGCAGGCGATCTCCAGGCCGCCGCCCACGCAGGCGCCTTCGATCTGCGCGATGAGCGGCACGTCGGTGGCCAGCAGCGCCGCCAGGGCGGGGGCGATCACGTCCTCGTGGTAGCGGCGCAGGCTTTCGGCCTCGAAGCGGAAGCCGGGAAACTCCTCGATGTCGGCGCCGGCCGCGAAGTTGCCGCCCTCGCCGCGCACGATCACGGCCGCGAGCGCCGGCTGCGATTCTTCGTCGAAGGAAGCCGCCAGTTCTCGCAGCCGCTGCCACATCGCCACGCTGATGGCGTTGAGCTTGCGCGGATGCGCGAGCGTGAGCAGCCCGATCTCCGGGTAGCCCGGGTGCCGCTCGAAACGGACCGTGCCGGCCATGTTCGTCAGTCCAGCGTGGCGCCCGAAGCCTTGGCCACTTCGCCCCAGCGCTTGACTTCGGCGGCCACGAAATCGCCGAAGGCCTTGCCGGCCATCGTGGGCGTCTCGGAGCCGAGGCCGGTCCAGGTGGCCTTGAGCTCCGGCGTGGCAAAGGCCTTGGCCAGCTCGGCGTTCATGCGGTCCACCAGCTCCCTGGGCGTGCCCTTGGGCGCCCACAGGCCGTACCAGGTGGCGACCTGGTAGCTGGGCACGCCGCCCTCGACGCTGGTGGGGATGTCGGGGAAGCCGGGGGCGCGCTTGTCGGCGGCCACCGCCAGCGCCTTGATGCGCCCGCCCTTGATGTGGCCCGCCGAAGAGCCCAGCCCGTCGAACATGAGGTCCACCTGCCCGGCCATCAGGTCCTGCAGGGCCGGCCCGGCACCGCGATAGGGAATGTGCGTGATGAAGGTCTTGGTCTGCAGCTTGAAGAGCTCGCCGGCCAGGTGGTGAGAGGTGCCGTTGCCGGCCGAGCCGTAGTTGAGCTTGCCGGGGTTGGCCTTCGCATACGCGAGCAGCTCCTTCAGGTCCTTGGCCGGCACGCGCTGCGGGTTCACGACGATGACCTGCGGCACCTTGGAGATGAGCGCCACCGGCACGAAGTCGGTGAGGATGTTGTAGTCGAGCTTGGGATACATGGCCGGTGCGATGGCATGGTGCACCGCGCCCATGAAGAAGGTGTAGCCGTCGGGGGCCGCCCGCGACGCGAGCGATGCGCCCACCGTGCCGCCGGCGCCGCCCTTGTTGTCGATGATGACCTGCATGCCCAGCTGCTTGGTGAGCTGGGCCGTCAGCGGCCGCGCGAAGGCGTCGGTGCCGCCGCCGGCCGGGAACGGCACGACGATGGTGACGGGCTTGTTCGGCCAGGCCTGCGCCGCGGCCCAGGGCGCGACCAGCGCGGCCGCTGCGGCCACCAGGCCCTTCATTGCAAAACGACGTGCATTCATTCTCTGTCTCCTCTTTTGGTAGTGACCAGTGACTGGCGACGGGTGACTTGTGAGCGGTGGCGGGTCACCGGTCACAGTTTCTGCGTGATGCGCCGGGCCGAGACGACTTCGCCGTGCATGAAGCGCTCGTGGCGCTCTTCCACTTCGCCGAGGTCGTAAAGGTAGTTGACCATGAGTCCGAGTGATTGCTTCAGGCCCTTGCGGCTCTTGTCGGCGGCCCAGTTGAGCCGCTCCAGCCGCGCGCCGTTGCCCAGGTGGAATTTCGCCACCGCATTGCCGCGGGGCGTGACCGATTCGTGCACCAGGTAGTGCGTGGCCAGCAGTTCGATGGCTTCGCGCCGGGCCGGCTCGGCGGTCTCGACGTCGAAGCCGGCGAGACCGGACAGGTCCGCACCGAACTGCCCGCGCAGCAGCGCGTCGGCTTCGGCCAGCTTCTCGCGCAGGCGCGGGCGCACGTCGGTGCGCTCGGCCCAGCCGTCGCTGCCGCGCAACCATTCCGTGAAGCCCGGGATGGGCGACAGCGTGCAGAAGGTGCGCAGTTGCGGGAACTCGGCCTTGAGGTGTTCGGCCACCCGCTTGATCAGGAAGTTGCCGAGCGACACGCCCTTCAGGCCCGGCTGGCAGTTGCTGATGGAATAGAACGTCGCCACCTTGAAGCTGCGCGGCGCCAGCGCGGCAGAGCCGGGGTCGATCAGCGGGCCGATCGCGTCGGGCATTTCCGGCACCAGCGCCACCTCCACGAAGATCAGCGGTTCCTGCGGGAGTTGCGGGTGGAAGAACGCGAAGCAGCGGCGGTCCGGCTGCAGGCGCCGGCGCAGGTCGTTCCAGCCGTCGATGGCATGCACCGCCTCGTGTTCGATGATGCGCTCGAGCAGCGCCGCGCTCGAGCGCCAGTCCACCTGCTCCATTTGCAGGAAGCCGGCATTGAACCAGGACGACAGCAGGTGCTGGAAGTCGGCTTCCACCGCCAGCAGCTCGGGGCGCGTCTTCAGCACCTCGAGCAGCGCCCGGCGCAGCTTCACGATGGCGGCGGTGCCGCCCGGCGCCCGGTTGAGCCGGCGCAGCAGCTCCTGGCGCGGCGGCTCGGCGGCCGCGGTGAGGCCGATGAGGTTGGCAGCGCTCGGCTGCTGCGCATAGCGCTGGGCGGCCGTGAGCACGGCCATGGGCTCCGGCCCGAACTGGCTTTCGAGCAGCTCGAAGAACGCCACCCGCTGTTCAGGCGCCAGGGCCATGAGGTCCTCGCGAAGCTCGGAGGCGATGGCCACACTGTTGGCTTCGCCGCGCTCGGAGAGCAGGCGCCGGCAGGTGGCGGCCACGCGGTTGAGCCGGCGCGCGTCGGCAGCCGGGCTGCCCGCGCGCGAGGGGCCTCGCGGAGCCGCGTTGTCGGTGGAGCTGAGGGATGGCAAGCCGAACATCTTGGAGCTCCTGGGCTGGTGCTGGAGGTTGGGAACGGGTCAGGCCTTGGCGCGCCGCGCAGGCCTGGCGGCCGCCGCGGCTTCGCTCGCGCGCAGCGCCTTCAGCGCGACGAGCTGCGCCATCAGGTGGTCGTGCATCAGTTGAGCGGCACGCGGGGCGTCGCGCGCGGCCAGTGCGTCGATGAGGGCGCGGTGCTCGCCGATGGAGTCGTCGATGCGCCCCGGCCGGGCGAGCTGGCGCCCGCGCAGCAGCCGCATGAACACGCGCAGCTGGTCGGTCGCACGCGACAGCCACGGGTTGCCGGCGGCCGCCTGCACCCGCGTGTGGAACACGTGGTTGGCGCGGTAGTAGCCCTCGGCGTCGTGCGCCGACGCGGTGAGCTCCAGATCCTCGTGCAGGCGCTGCAGCTCGGCCAGTTGCGCATCGCTGGCGTGCAGCGCTGCTTCGTAGGCGCAGCGCCCCTCGAGCAGCGCCATCACCGGGAACAACCGCTCGGCATCGTCTTCGGACACCTCGGTGACCACGCAGCCGCGGCGGGGCTGGAGCGTCACCAGCCCTTCGGCTGCCAGCACCTTGAGCGCCTCGCGCATGGGCGTGCGGCTGATACCCCATTCGCGCGCCAGCGCCTGCTCGTCGACCCACTGCCCCGGCGCCAGCTGCCGTTCGAAGATCAGCGTGCGCAGGCGCGACGCCACTTCCTCGTGCAGCGACACCGCGCGGATGGTGGAGTTGAGTTCGCTGAGGTCGGTCATGACGCTGAGCTGACGCCGTGCTGGAGTGCGGACGGCTGAAACTTAGCATACAGAATTCATAATTACAACGATCGCCAACCAGGAGCCCCGCTTCGCCCTGACCGCTGCCCATTCGCGTCGCCGGCCTGCCGGGCGCAGAGGGTGCGCGATCCTGCAGCCCTTTCTCTGCAGCGAACGCCTTGCGTCGGAAGGGGAGTGTTTGATGTCAGGCAGTGGCACCTCGGGGATCGGACGAGGGGGCGTCGCGCCGACCCGGCCTGTCGGCGCGCCAGGGGCGGGCGAGTCGTCCGACCTCGCGCGCGGCAGCCCGCCTTCGACGGCCGCCTCCGCACTGCCGCAGCGTCCTTCGCCGCTTTCCTCCACACCGGAGTCGGGCGCGGCCCAGGCGGCCAGGCGGGTGAACCTGCCTGGCCTGCGCGCCACGGAAGCCGGTTCCGGCAGACCGGGCCCCAACGATCCTGCAACCGAATTGCGGACGCTCGCGTTGCGGCTGCAGGTCACCTACAACGTGGTCACCCGGGAGGACGACCCCGTCCGCGCCGAGCAGGTGCTGCAAACCGAACTGCCGTCGGTGAAGCAGGCCTTCGACCTCTACAGGGCACTCTCCAGGCTGGGAGACGGGGCCGGCGCCGACGTCAAGGACGCCCTGCGCAAGCAGGCCCGGCACCTGCCGCTGTACTGCTACACGCTCGCCATGCGGCGGGTCCTGCAGATCGACGCGGAGGTGAAGGCAGCCGGGCTCGGCAAATTGACTGCGTTGAAGCAGGAATGCGCCGCCTGCGCCGACCTCGTCGCGAGGGCGCGCCACACGATCGAATCGGAGGCGCAATCCGCCGGACAACTCGCCGCCGGCACGCTCACCCTGCCGGCGAAGGACAGGGAGGACGAGCAGATCGCGGCAGTCCGGCGCCGCATCGACGGACAGCTGATGGAGGCGCACTGCAGTCGGGTCCTGGGCTTCCAGACGCTGCCGGCGGAGTTGCGAGTGTCCTTCGGCGACCTGGTGATGGCCGCAGGCGAGGCCGCCAGCGTGACGACGGCGGCCCGCGAGGCCGATGCAGGCGAAGGCTTCGACAGGCGCAAGGCGGCCTTGAAGGTCATCGAGAGCGTCGACGCCCGTGCCGACCGCTTTGCGGTGCAGGTCGTGCAGCAATGGGACTGCCCGGCCGACCAATGGCAGGGAATGATCGACTTCGCGCACTCGTTGAAGGACGCTCTGGCGGGGCTGCGTGAAGTGGCCGCCTCGCGCGCCGCGCGTTTGCCGCAGGGCGAAGCACAGGAGCCGCGAAAGGCGCCGCCCGATGCAGCGGGCCCGGCCGCTTCGGCGGGCGCGGCCGGGCCGTCGAAAAGCCGGAAGAAGAAGGGGAAGGGGGCCCCGGGCGCCCCGGCCGTCTCGGCCGCGGCGAACCAGCGGAGCACCGTCCTCAGCCGGGCGCACGAGATGCTGGAGCAGCGCAGGCTGACGCTCGAACTGGCCGATCGGTTCAACGGCGACCCGGTCGCCATTGCACATGCCACGGGCAGCCTGGCCGCGGCCGGTGCGGCGGAGGAGCCGGCCGGCGACAACCCCATCGACGCCGCCAATGCGGCCCGGAAGTCCGCCAGGCGCTGGTTCGGGCGCAAGGAACCGCTGAACGCGCTCCATGAGCAGCTGCAGGCGCAGCTGGAGGCACACCCTGGTGACGGCAAGCTGCAGGAGGCGATCTCGCAGGTCGAGGGTCGCCTGCAGGCCATGAGCCTGGTGAGCGAGCGCATCCATCGCGACGAGGCCGATGCGCTCAAGAGCCATGAAGCGCCGGTCGCGGCGCACCTGCAGCGCCTGCTCAGGATGGGCGAGATCGCCGGCGTCAGCGAGCCGAGGAAGCTGGACTCCTTCGGTGACGAGGGTGACCGCGGCACCCTCTTCGAGATGGAGATCCGGCCGAGGCCGCTGGCCCATGGCGAAGAGGCCTCACCGTTGTACCTGCACGTGCACACGGCCGCGCGGGTGTCGGCCGAGGAATGCATGGCGGTGCCCTTCGAGGAGTTCACCGCGGTTCACGTCAAGACGCAGGCGCAGCGCGGCCTGGGACGTCGGTGGGAGGAGCTGCAGAGGGCGCTCGGCCACGCCGACGCCAAGGTGCATCGCGGCGAGGTGGACGAGCACCTGCTGAAGAAGCTGCTCGACGCCGGCCCGCTGGAGCCGCGCCCGCGAGAGGCGCGAACGCCCGCCAGGTAGCCGGCTATTGCGGCACGAGGCCCCGCCCTTCGAAGCGGCTGCCCGGCACGACGCGCACGTCGTCGGCGAACGGCGCAAGCGCCTCCCACGTGGCCGGGTTGCCTTCGGGCACCACGCCGGCCGGGCACGGCGACAGCCTGCAGCGGTAGGGCGCGCCGTTGTGCATCACGAGGAAGCCCTGCGCATAGCTCACCGGTGCGTTGCCCCCGCGGGTGGCCACGTCGGTCCACATCTCGAGCGTCAGGTAGTCGAAGCCGTCGGGCAGCCCGGCGTCGACGAAGCGCACCGCCTCCACCTCGGTGCGCATGTTGCCGCTGCCGCTCACGTTGCCGCTGGTGCCCGAGCCGCCGGCCAGCACGTTGATGAAACCCGTGGGGTGGCTCCACGTGTCGCCGCTGAAGCTGACCGGCGTGGTGGTGTTGGCCACGCGAAGCAGGTGGCCCGGCGCGGTGTCGCCGGCATAGACCTGGTTGCGCTCGAAGCGCCAGGCGCGCCACACGTTGTTCTCGAACCGGTAGTTCATGCCCGGCAGCGCGACGTTGTTGACGTACATGCCGAGGTTGCGCATGTCCGAGAAGTAGTTGCGACTGAAGGCGATGCCCACGTTGCCCGCCGTCGCGTCGCCGTTCACCGCCTGGGCGAAGAGCGAGACGGTGCTGCCCGCCGAGCCGATGAAGATGTTGTCGTGCACGCGAAGCTCGCCTTCACGGATGCCGATCTGGAAGTTGTTGTCCTGGTAGTCCTGGAAGGCGGCCCGCCAGTCGATGGCGGCGGGGCCGAACACGTTGTGATGGACTTCGTTGGTACCGCCGAGCTGCCCGAGCTGGATGGCTTCGGTGCCGGTGCGCAGGATGCGGTTGTTGTGGATGCGCCAGTTGCGGATCTGGTGCTGCGGCTGGGCCTGCGTGCTGCCGATGTAGAGGCCTTCGCTGCCGGTGTCGTGGATGTAGTTGTCGTGCAGCGCGACGTTGCTCATGGTGGCCTGGGCCGTGCTGTCGGTCTTGGCCATGATGCCGGCGAACTCGACCCGCGCGATCTCCACGAATTCGATCTCGAAGTCGGTGGCGCCGCCGCGAACCGCCAGGCCCGAGACGCCGCTGCTCGTGAAGGCGTCGTCGACCACGATGCCGTAGCGGCCCTGCGTGTGGGCGAACTGGCCGCCGCGGTGGCCAGGGTAGCCGGCGTCGCCGGTCTTCGAGACCGGGTCGTAGCGCCCGGTGAGCACCCAGTTGGCGCCGCCTGCCAGGTTGAACAGGTAGTGATGCCCGAGTGCGCCCACGCGCACCTGGCCGCCGGTGTTGGTGATCACCAGCCTGCGGCCGGCGCTGCGCACCGGCAGGTTGCCGATGTGGATGAACCTGTAGTGGCCGGCCGGGATGTAGAGCCGGTCCAGCGTGGCCCAGTCGACCTGCGGGAAGGTGGCCTGGACGTCGGCCAGGTAGATCGAGTCGGCGGTGATCTTGCCGGCCAGGGTGGCCGGCAGCGTGAAGGTCGAGGCCGGCGCGCCGAAGGCGCCATCGCCGGTGGGCCAGCCGGTCACCGGGGGCGGGGAGGGCGCCGGCGGGGCGCTCGGCGGCGGGGTGTCGTCACCGCCACCCGAGCCGCAGGCGGCCAGCGCAAGCGCCGCCAGCCATGCGGTCAGCCGCCGAAGACCCGCAGCGCCCGTTCCCATCACCGCATCACAACTCGAGCGGCGACTTGGTCACCGTGACCACCGCCGAGGACTCGACCACCTGGCCGGCGGCGCTGGTGTGCTGGAACTTGACGATGCCGAAGCCCCGGGCGAACCAGAAGGTCGACGGCCCGTCTTCCGTGTTGCCGGCCTCGACCACCCTGACCCTGCAGGTGTTGGTGAATGAATGGCCATTCAGGGTCAGCGACTCGAACCCTTCGAAGGTCCAGGTGGCTTGGCGGGCGATGGTCTCTGCCTGCCCGGCGGCGGGGCCGGTCAACTGGGTGACCGTGTCGGTGAAGCTCAGGCTGGTGGACTGTCCGGCCGCGACGTTGAGCGGCAGGAGGAACCCGGCCGAATGCACCGTCTTCGACTCCGCAACGCCACTCTCGTAGTCGAGGTCGCCCCAGAAGCGAATGCCGTTGGACTCCGTCGTCCAATAGGTCGCGGCACTGCGGGTCGTGGTGGTGTTCACCATCTCGACCAGCGCGGTGCGGGTCGCACCTTCGAAGGCTTCCTTGACGACGGTGGTGGCGTCGTCAGCCCCACCCTGGTCGGGATCGCTCATGGTGTAGGCCACGCCCTCTGAAAGCGCGAAGCAGTCGCTGAAGGTCGCGGCCGCCGGTGCCGCAGGGCTGGTCGGCGCGGGCTCGTCGTCGCTGCCGCCGCAGGCGGCCAGGGTGGCGCACAAGGCCGCGATGAGCAGAAGGGGCTGGGTCTGGGGGAGCTTCATGGAAGGTGTGTACAGCGTTGGGAGGGTCTTCACGACCTCGTGCGGCTGGTGCGGCACGAGGTCGTCGGCGCCCGGACTGGCGGGTAGGCCGGCCGGGTCTGTACCGAAGAGTAGCGGGGCTTCCGGCCCCAGGATGGCGTCCGCAGGGCGCTGTTCTCTTTCGTCCCTGCGAACGTTCAGTCCTGAACCAGCCGGTGTGGCGGCGTCCACACGCAGCGCACCGCCATGGGGCATGGTGACAAGGCGCGGCCTCGCGGGACGCTGCGATTGGCAGACAGTTCGTCAACGAACGTCGATGGTTTCTTGATGTTCGCAGGGTCGCCATCGCCTACCCTGCCGTGGCATGAGCGGGGGGCACTGTCGCCCCCGCCTGGAAGCCATGGATACCGTCCTTCACGACGAAAGAACACAGCCGGTCCGCATTGCGCACTGCGGTCTGCAGGACCCGTTGCAGATCACCCGCGAAAACGACGGCGGAGTCGTCGTGCTGAGGGCCATCGACGGCAGCGAAGTCCTGTACCTTGGGCAGGACAGGGAAGTGCATCTCGCCGAAGGCATGTTCGTGCTGTGGAACAGCGCGCGCTCGATACGCTTTGCGCAAGGTGGTGGGCGGCTGCATCGGATGTCGCTGCCGATTCCCGAGGCCGAGCTGTTGCGCCGCATGCCGCGGATGCGTGACCTCATGGGGCGCCCCATCAGCCAGCAAGGCGCGGGCGGCTTGTTCCTCGACTGCTTGCGTTCGCTCATGCAGCACTTTGCCGAGCTGCCCGCGGCCAGCCGGGAGCCGGCGCTCGATACGACACTCGACCTGCTGGGGGTGTGCCTGCACGAGCAGCCCGAACTTCCGCCGCCCCGGCTGCGCCGGTTCACGCTCCAGCAGGTGCAGCGCCACATCGAAAAGCACCTCACCGATCCCGAGCTCGGCGTCGCCTCGCTGGCCGGCGGCTTCTGCATGTCGCAGCGCAACATCCACAAGCTGTTTGCAGGCACCGGCACCACCGTCTGCGCCTACATTCGCGACCGGCGCCTTGCGATGTGTCGGCGCGACCTGGCCAGTCGCAGCCTGATGGCCCGGCATGTCGGCGAAATCGCCCGCCACTGGGGCTTCGTCGACCCGAGCCACTTCAGCAAGCTGTTTCGCGCGGTCTACGGTGTGTCGCCGAGCGAGTGGCGTGCAAGAGCGCGCGCCGGGACGATGCAGAAGGAGCCGGCACCTTGATGTCGCCTGGCGGCGTCGGCCTGCTGTCGCTCGGCCGAGACATATTCACGCACGTCACCGCCTGCGGACCTCGCTAAGCACGTAGCATCCGGTCGACCCCGATGGCTCGACCCTCGAGTTTCAGTTGGCGCGTCGTTGTTGGGCTGTTGCGCGTGGGCATGAAGGTAGAGATATTCCGGTTCGAGCGCTGCGAAGTGCATGTGCATCGCCGGCAAGTCGCTTTGAACGGGCTGGACCAGCCCATCGAGCCGCTGCCCTTCGATCTGCTCGTTTTCCTGATTCGAACCCGCGGCCATGTCGTTTCGAAGGACCAGCTCATTGAGCACGTCTGGAAGAGCCGGTATGTCTCCGATGGCGTGATCGCCACCGCCATCCAGAAGGCTCGCAGGGCCATCGGCGACCACGGCAGCCGACCCTCCGTCATCGTGACGAGCCGCCGCCGTGGCTATTGCTTCGTGGCCGAGGTGCAGGAAACCGGGGATGCCGACCCGATGGCCTGGATGCAAGATCACCGCGTCAGCGATCGCCTCGAGAGGCTTCTCGAGCAGCCGCTGGGCAAGCGGCGCGAAGTGACCGGGCTGTTGCATGCACTGATGCTGGCGGACCAGGATGCCGCCCTGTCGCTTGCGGCCAGGCTGCTGGGCCAAAAGAAGGCTGGCAGGGCTGCAGTGACCCAAGCGGCGGTTCACCATGCACTCGGGCGCATCCACGAAGGCCGGGGCAACCACCAGACTGCCCGGCTCCATCTCGCGCATGCCCACCGGCTGGTCGACACACGGGGCCTGCCAGTGCAACTGAGCGGCCTGCTGGACGAAGAGCGAGGGACGAAGAGCGTGATCGACGAGTTGCGCAGCGCCAATGCCGCGCTCTTCAGCATGATCGACTCGATGCCCGACCCCGTCTTCGTGAAGGACCAGGACCATCGCTGGGTGTTTCTCAATCACGAGTTCTGCAGGCTGGTCGGGCAGCAAAGGGAGGCACTGCTGGGCAAATCGGACTACGACTTCTTTCCGGAACGCCAGGCCGATGTGTTCTGGCGCATGGACGACATGGTGTTCCAGTCGCGTACGGAAAACGTCAACGAAGAGACCATCACCAAACCCTCCGGCGAGACCTATACCGTCACGTCGAAGAAGAAGCTCTTCATCGACCACAGCCAGGAGATCTACCTGATCGGCACGCTGAGTTTCAGCCGCTAGCCTGGATCTTTCGCGAGTACGACGGGCGGGGGATTTTTGAAGGCTGGTGGAGGCCCGGGTGGGGCTTCACCGGCTCCGTCAGGGTACGGTCATCGTTGCGTAATGCCTTCGGGTCGTGCATCCCGTACGCTGCCGGGTCGCGTCGAAGCGAGTCTTCCCTTCATCCAGCGAACAGGCCATGAACATCGCAAGCCCCGTCCTCGAACGTGCCCCGACCGATGTGTGGACCACCTCGGCGCTGCCGCCGGGCCGCCAGTTCGACGCCTGGCGCGAGGTGATCGTCGATGCGCACCTGAGCTGGGACATCCCGCAGATCGCCTGCGAGCGCTTCCCCGCCTCCATGCGCCAGCACCGCCTGGGCGGCGTGCGGTTGACGGACTGCACGGCGCCCACCCGCGTGAGCGGCACGCGCAGCCGTGCGCAGATCGCCCACGACGACGAGGCCTACCTCACCGTCGTGATGATCGCCGAGGGCAGCGAAACGCTGCGCTTCGGCGACGGCGAAGAGGTGCACCTGACCCAGGGCATGTTCACCTTGTGGGACAGCACGCGGCCGATGGCCTTCGCCACCGGGCAGCAATTGCGCCAGATGTCGCTGCTCGTGCCCGAGCGCGAACTGTTGCGGCGCATGCCGCGTGTGCGCGACCTGGTGGGCCGGCCCATGGGCGGGCCCAGCGGAGCCGGCGGCTTGTTCGTGGACCACTTCCGCGCGCTGATGCGGCACTTCGGCGAGCTGGCGCCGGCCAGCCGCGAACCGGTGCTCGACGCCACGCTCGACCTGCTGGGCGTGTGCCTCGGCGCTCAGCCGTCATTGCCCTCACCCCGGTTGAGGCAGGTCCTGCTCGAGCAGGTGCAGCGCCACATCGACAGGCACCTGGCGGATCCGGCGCTCGGCGTCGCCTCGCTGGCGCAAGCCTTCCGCATGTCCGAACGCAACCTGCACAAGCTGTTCGAGGGCAGCGGCAGCACCCTGTCGGCCTACATCCGTGACCAGCGCCTGGCGATGTGCCGGCGCGACCTGGGCAGCCGCGCGCTGAAGGCCAGGCACATCGCCGAGATCGCCCGGCACTGGGGCTTCACCGACCCCGGCCACTTCAGCAAGGCGTTCCGCGCGGCCTACGGCATGTCACCGAGCGAGCTGCGAGCCAGGGTCTGTTGACGCTCACTTCAGCCCGTCCCACAACAGCTTGGCGCCGGTGAGAAACATGCCGAGGTGGATGAGCCGGTAGAACAGCCGCTGGTCCACGCGCCGCACGAAACGCACGCCCAGCCACACGCCCAGCGGCGCCAGCGGCATCAGCGCGACCGAGGTCGCCATGTTGGTGAGGTCGATGAGCCCGAGCCATGCGTAAGGGATCCACTTCGACGCATTCACCGCCGCGAAGAACACCGCCATGGTGGCGGTGAACACCACCGGCTGCAGGCGCAGCGGCAGCAGGTACACGCTCACCGGCGGCCCGCCGGCATGGGCCACGAAGCTGGTGAAGCCCGACGCGGTGCCGAGCGCGAAGCCCAGCCAGCGCGGCGGCGGCGGCGCGTCGGCCTGGGCGGGAAAGAAGAGGCGCTGCGCCAGGAACAGCAAGGTGAGCGCACCCACCACGCCGGCCACCACGTGTGCGGGCAGCAGCCCGAACAGCACGGTGCCGATCACCGTGCCCAGGAGGCCGGCGGGCAGCAGCAGCCTGAGCAGGCCGCGATCGGCTTCCTTCACCAGGGCAGCCAGGCCCAGCACGTCCATCACCAGCAGCAGCGGCAGCAGGATGGCGGCCGCCTGCGGCACCGGCACGGCCAGCGCCATGAGCGGCACCGCCAGCGCGCCGAAGCCGGCACCGAAGCCGCTCTTGGACACGCCCATCAGCAGCACGGCCGGCACGGCCACCGCGTAGAACGACGGGTCGGTGATGACGGGCGGCAGCATCAGGCGATGCTGCAGGCTTCTTGAAAGTCCAGCCGCGGGCTGCGGGGGAACAGCTGGGTCTTGTCGCCGTGGCCCAGGCTGCAGACGAAGTTGGTCTTCACCGTGGTGCCGGCCCAGAAGGCGGCATCCACCGCGGCTGCGTCGAAGCCGCTCATCGGCCCGCAATCGAGGCCGATGGCCCGCGCCGCGAGGATGAGGTAGGCGCCCTGCAGGCTGCCGTTGCGGAAGGCGGTGTCGGCGATCTTGGCTTCCTTGCCGGCGAACCACGAGCGGGCGTCGGTGTGCGGGAAGAGCCTGGGCAGCTGCTCGTAGAACGCCATGTCCATGCCGATGATGGCCGTCACCGGCGCCTTGCCGGTCTTGTCGCGATTGCCCGGGTCCATCAGGGGCACCAGCCTGGCCTTGGCCTCGGGCGACTTGCAGAAGATCACCCGCATCGGGCTGCAGTTGGCCGACGTGGGGCCCCACTTGAGCAGGTCGTAGAGCTGGCGCAGCTGCTCGTCGGAGACGGGCTTGTCGAGCCAGGCGTTGTGGGTGCGCGCCTCGGTGAAGAGCTGTTCGGTGGTGACGTTCATGTCGGCAGGGGTTTGAAGTCGGAAGCGACAATTGTCGAATGTTCGAACCCAGCCAGCACGAAGTGCGCCTTTTCTTCTGCGAAACCTTTCGCAAGGACCGGGCGAAGGAGCCGTTGACGCCGCTGGAGGCGCTGGCGGCCGATTGGATCTCACAGCACCCGGAGTACTTCGACGACCTGTCGGACGCACAGGCGGCGGTGGCGGCCAGCTACACGGTGGAGGAAGGGCGGACCAATCCGTTCCTGCACCTGTCGATGCACCTGTCGATCACCGAGCAGGTGAGCATCGACCAGCCGCGCGGCATCAAGCAGGCGGTGGAGCTGCTGGCGCATCGGCGCGGGTCCATGCACGAGGCGCAGCACGAGGCGATGGAATGCCTGGGCGAAATGATCTGGGCCTCGCAGCGCAGCGGCCTGCCCCCGGACGGGGAGGCCTACATCGAGGCGGTGAGGCGTCGGGCGACCCGGTAGCTTTCGGCCAACCCGCGATTCAGCCGCGACTCAGCCGCCCCAGCCTTCGACCTTGCGCTCCCTGGCTTGCGCGCGTTCCTGCGCAAACAGCTCCTCCAGCTGCTGCCGCCCGGCCTTGGCCATGGCCATGAGCTGCGCCTGGTCCTTGTGGTGCGGCCACATGCGCTCCACCTGCTCGACGTTGTGGCGGCGAAAGCGCATTGCCAGCTGCCGCGCATGGTGGGGCAGCCAGCCCATCTGCTCGAGCACGCTGCGCCCGCTGGCCAGCGCCGCGTCCAGCGTCTCGCGCTCGACGAATGCCACGCCGCGGTCGCGCAGCGCGTAGTAGTGCTGCACGTTGCGCGCCCGCGCCACCACCGTGAGCTGCGGAAAGTGCTCGCGCGCCAGGTCGGCCACCTTGAGGCTTTGCTCCATGTCGTCGATGGCGAGCACCAGGACGCGCGCGGAAGCGGCGCCCGCGGTGCGCAGGAGATCGAGCCGGGTCGCGTCGCCGTAGTAGACGGTGAAGCCGAAGCGCCGCACCGTCTCCACCTGCTCGGCGTCGTGGTCGAGCACGGTCGCCTTCAGGCCGTTGGCATACAGCAGGCGGCCGATGATCTGCCCGTAGCGGCCGAAGCCGGCAATGATGACCGGCGCGTCCTGCGGCTCGGCCAGTTCTTCGAGCGCGGGCACGTCGCAGTCGGCGTAGCGCGGGATCACGAAGCGGTCGATCACCACCAGCAGCAGCGGCGTGAGCACCATGCTCAGCGCCACCGCACCGATGAGTACCGAACTCGCCTCGGCGCTGAACACGCGCGCGCCGGCCGCCTGCTGGAACACCACGAAGGCGAACTCGCCGCCCTGGGCGAGCAGCAGCGTGAACACGGGCCGCTCCTGGTAGGGCAGGGCCATGGCCCGCGCGATGATCCACAGCACCCCGGCCTTCAACGCAAGGAAGCCGACCAGGATCAGCGCCACCACGCCGGGGCGGGCGAGCAGGGCGCCGAAGTCGATGCTCATGCCCACGGCCATGAAGAACAGGCCGAGCAGCAGGCCCTTGAAGGGCTCGACGTCGGTTTCGAGTTCGCGCTTGTATTCGCTTTCGGCGAGCAGCACGCCGCCCAGGAAGGCGCCCAGCGCCATCGACAGGCCCACCGCCTGCATCAGGGCCGCGATGCCTACCACCAGCCCGAGCGAGGCGGCTGTGAAGATCTCCGGCGTGCGGCTGCGGGCGATCCAGCGGAAGGCATGGCGCAGCAGCAGCCGGCCCACCAGCACGATGGCCGCGATGACCCCGGCCGCCCGCGCGGCCTCGATCCACACGTTGCCGTCGTCGGCCGCAGCGGTGCCCAGCAGCGGGATCAGCGCCAGGATGGGAATGGCGGCCACGTCCTGGAACAGCAGGATCGAAAAGCCGGCCTGGCCCGACGACGTGGGCATCAGGTTGCGATCGGCCATGACCTGCAGCGCCACCGCGGTGGACGACAGCGCCAGCCCGAGCGCGGCCACCACCGCCATGCGCCAGGGCACGCCGGCCAGCATGGCCGCACCCGCCATCACCGCGGCGCAGGCCAGCACCTGGGCCATGCCCCAGCCGAAGATGGGCCGGCGCAGCGCCCACAGGCGGCGCGGCTCGAGTTCCAGGCCGACCAGGAAGAGCATCAGCACGACGCCGAACTCGGCGAAATGCAGCAGCGTGTTGGGATCGTCCACCAGCTTCAGGCCGAACGGCCCGATCACGATGCCGGCGGCCAGGTACCCGATGATCGATCCGAGGCCGAGGGCCTTGGCCAGGGGCACGGCCAGTACCGCGGCGGCCAGGAAGACGAGGCTCGAAGTGAGCCAGGAGCTGTGTTCCATGCAGGGGTCTCTCGATGGGGTTCTTGAGTAGACAAGCTCAGACCGCGACCGCGTCCTGCGGCCGGTCGGCTTCGGGCACGTCGCAGATCTCGCGTTCTTCCAGTTCGGCGAGCTCGGGCCAGGCGGGGTAGCTCGCCAGGCGCTCGGCGAACAGTGCGGCGTGCTTCTGCAGGGTCGCGGTGTCGACCTTGTGGGCGGCGTGCAACGCCATCGGCGGCAGGAAACGCATGCCGCACAGCGCGGCGGTCTGCTCGTAGGGAGGCAAGAAGGCGTCGAAGAAATAGCGGTTGTAGCCGGCCGGATGGTAGGCGGCCTCGCCGCCGCCGGTCGACGTGACCAGCCACAGGTCCTTGCCCTCGAGCGCGCGGCCGTCGTGGCCGTAGGCCCAGCCATAGGCCAGCACCTCGTCGAGCCAGAGCTTCATCAGCGAGGGCATGCTGTACCAGTGGAAGGGGTGCAGCCACACGACGAGTTCGGCCTGCGCCAGCTCGGCCTGTTCGGCAGGCACGTCGATCACGTAGTCCGGGTAGAGCGCATAGAGGTCGCGCACCGCCAGGTCCGGCCCCTGCATGGGCTGCATCGCGGCCATGAGCGCGCGGGTCACGCGCGAATGGCGCAGGTCGGGGTGGGCGAGCAGCACGAGGGTACGGGCCATGTGGGTTGATCCTGGGAGGCGTCTTGGAAGTCGCCGCTAACATACCCGATCGACACAACGGTAGGAGCGCGCAATGCCGGTCATCGTGGTGGCCAATCCGAAGGGGGGCGTGGGCAAGTCCACGCTGTCGACCAACCTGGCCGGCTGGCTGGCCCGGCAGGGGCACGCGGTGATGCTGGGCGACGTGGACCGCCAGCAGTCGGCCCGCACCTGGCTGTCGCTGCGCCCGCCCGAGCTGCCCACCATCGCCACCTGGGACACCGACCACGAAGACATCGTCAAGCCGCCCAAGGGCACCACCCACGTGGTGATCGACACCCCCGCCGGGCTGCACGGCAAGCGGCTCGACGAAGTGATGAAGCTGGCCGACTACGTGCTCGTGCCCTTGCAGCCCAGCATCTTCGACATCTACGCCACCCGGGCCTTCGTGGCCGAGCTGCAGGCGCGCCGCAGGCACGGCAAGGTGAAGGTCGCCGTGGTCGGCAATCGCGTGAAGGACCACACCATCGCCGCCGACCAGCTCAGGAGCTTTCTCGAGACGCTGGGAGCGCCGGTGCTCACCCACCTGCGCGACACGCAGAACTACGTGCACCTCGCCGCCCGCGGGCTCACCCTGTGGGACGTGGCGCCCGGCCGGGTCGAAAAGGACCTGGAGCAATGGGCTCCCGTCACCGCATGGGCCGCCCAGTAAGGCCGGCCGCTGCCGCACAGGTGACTGACGCGGCGGCCGCCCGCCTGCACCATCGGGCCCCTCGACACCAACCGCAGGCGCCGCGCGCCCCGGCTCCATGAAGACGTTTGCGCATCTGAAGGACCTCGAAGCCCTGGTGGGGCAGGAGATCGGGCTCAGCGACTGGCTCACCATCGAGCAGTCGCGCATCGACGAGTTCGCCCGCGCCACCGGCGACCACCAGTGGATCCACGTGGACGCCGAACGCGCCGCGAAGGGCCCGTTCGGCACCACCATCGCCCACGGCTTCCTCACGCTGAGCCTGCTGCCGGTGTTCTTCGAGACCGCGTTCGCGGTGGCCGACTCGCACCTGGGCGTGAACTACGGCCTCAACCGGGTGCGGTTCACCGCGCCGGTGCCGGTGGGCAGCAGGCTCCGGGCGCATTTCAGGCTGCTCGCCTACGAGGCCATCGAGGGCGGGGCGCAGCTCACCATCGAAGCCTCGATGGAGCGGGAAGGCTCGGCCAAGCCCGTGTGCGTGGCCGAGTCGGTGACGCGCCGCTTCACACCCCCGTGAGGGGGGGTGTGGCGGGACCGGGCCGCTGAATTAGGATCGCGCGCACAGGCGAGAGCCGCAAACACACCCGCTGCCGCCACGAAACGGCCAGCCCCGGAAAGAGCGAACGCAATGAAAGTGCTGCTGATCGACGACCACCCGCTCATCCTCTCTGCGCTGCAGACGGTGATCAAGGGCCTGGGTGACGACGTCACGGTGGCCGGGGCCGGCAGTGCCCGGGAAGCCCGCGCGGCGCTGGCCGCCGATTCCGATTTCGACCTGGTGCTGCTCGACCTGCAACTCGGCGACGCCAACGGCTTCGACCTGCTGGCCGATCTGCGCGAAACCTACCCCGCCCTGCCGGTGGTGGTGGTGTCGGCCTCCGACCGCACGAGCGACGTCATCCGTTCCATCGACATGGGCGCGATGGGTTTCGTGCCCAAGCGCGCCAGCAACGAACAGCTTTTCGAGGCGCTGCGCCTGGTCATGTCCGGCGGCATCTACGTGCCGCCCATGACCATGGGCAGCGGCACTGCCCCGTCCGCGCAGGAGCCGGACACCACGCCGGGCTACCTGCGGGTGGTGCGCCGGGAGGCCGGCGCGAGCGACTTCCAGAAGCCCCAGGCGCTGGCCTCGCTGGGCCTCACGCCGCGCCAGACCGACGTGCTGGCGCTGCTGCTGCAGGGCAAGCCCAACAAGCTCATCGCCCGCGAGCTCAACCTCTCGGTCGAAACCGTGAAGGACCACGTGGCTGCGGTGCTGCGTGCGCTGGGCGTCAGCTCGCGCACGCAAGCCGTGCTGGCGGTGAGCCAGATGACGCAGCAAGGCGGTTTCTCGGCCTGGCGGCCCACGGGCCGGTGATGTACGTACCTGGAGCTCAAGGTCGAGCGGGCTGCTGGGTACCTCTTCTAGCCGCAATCGCGGCAGCAAGACAGATGACGACCGACCAGGGTTCGCGGTGAGTGGACTCGTCTGGCTACTAAGGGATGTTGGAGGGTGGCACGATGGAGGCTGTGCTTTGCGACGCGATACCTAGGATGCCCTGCGCCCGGTTCGCCCGGCTGGTCGCATGAGCTCGGCGATGCGGGTCGCCGTCATCTCCGTCTTCATCGACTACCACCGCCGAGGTGCCCATCACCGCGGTGGCCTGCAACCGCAGATCGGGCCGCTGATCGCCGGGCTGTTGCCTGACTGGTGCGACGTCGAGCTGATCAACGACACCTGGGAGGATCCCGACTGGTCGAAGACCTACGACCTCGTGTTCCTGTCGTGCGTGCATGCCGATTTCGACCGCGCGCGGCAGATCAGCCACTACTTCCGCCGTCGCGGCGCGCGCACCGTCCTGGGCGGCGGCATGGCGTCCACCTACACGCACCTGTGCCTGCCCTACTTCGACTCGGTGGTGGTGGGCGACCCCGAGGACACGGTACCGCGCATCGTCGAAGACGCGCGCTCCAACAGGCTCCAGCGCGTGTACCGCTCCGGCGGTTATTTCGCCGACCTCGTGCCCGTGCCGCGGATCGCGCCGGTGGCCAGCAAGCAGATGTTTCCCCTGTCCGTGGAGGCCACCCGCGGCTGCCCCTACTCATGCGACTTCTGCGCCCTCACCGCGCTCGGCACGCGCCATGCGATCCGGCCGGTGCAGTCGGTCGTGCGCGACATCCTGGCCGGCCAGGCGGCCCTGCGCGATGCAAAGGTGGCCAACTGGAAGCAGCGCCTCATCGTCTTCTACGACAACAACCTCGCCGGCAACCTGAAATGGTTTCGCGAGCTGTGCCTGGCGCTCAAGCCGCTCGATGTTCAGTGGGGCGCGTGCCTCACCTTCAACGTCATCGCCAACCGTGAGCTGCTCAAGCTGATGTACGACTGCGGCTGCCGTGCGGTGTTCGTCGGCCTCGAGACCTTCAACCCGGCGACGCTTGCCGACATCTCGAAGCCGCAGAACAACATCGGCAAGATGGCCGAGGCCATTGCGCAAAGCCGCGACGAGGGCATTCTCGTGATTGCCGGCTTGATCGTGAGTCCGATCCACGACGACGAAGCCTATCTTCGCGCGCTGCCCGACCACCTGAGCGCCTGCGGACTGCATGTGCCGAGTTTCGTTTCGTTCGAGACGCCCATCCCCGGCACTCCCTTCTTCGATCGTATGGCCGCCAGCGAAACGCCGATGTTCCTGCCCAACGCCAACCTCTACGACTTCAGCGCGTACACGCTGGTGCTGCAGCCGAGGCTTGCCTCCCTGGAGGGATTTCTGGCGACGTACCGGGAGAGCATGCAGCGCATCTATGCGCCGATGCGCCGCATCGCCAAGCTGGCCGATGACCTCCCGCGGCTGGCACGCCGTGGTGCCTGGACCTCCGCGGTACTCGACGTCGGCGACATGTGGGCCACCAACTTCGACCCCGTGCCCGGGCGAACCTTCATTGCAGGCACCGACACGCTGCCGCCCGAGGTGGTGCCCTTCACCGCCGACGACTTCGACTCCGAGGCGCAGCGGCTGGACATCACCAGCCCCACGCCGGTGAGCGACGAGAACGGCCGGCTCCTGCCGGCCTGGCGCCAGCATCAGAAGGTGTTTGCACCGAGGCAAGCACGCGTAAAGTCCGCCATCGCGTCCAACACAGCGGACTCCCCGGAGGTCACCCGTGTCAGCTAGCCTGCCCTTGAAGACCACGACACCCGAGATGCCCGTGCAGCAAGGCCGGTTGCAGGACGAGATTCGCGGCCTATATCAGCAGACGCCCGCATCGCTGATCGGCAACACCGTTGGGGTGCTGCTCATCTACGGCATGTTCTGGCGCGCCACGCCGGCCCTGAACATGGTGGCCTGGCTGGTGCCTTTCTTCGGGTTGGTGCTGCTGCGCTGGCTCCTGTATCGCCGCTACCCCTACGTGGCCGAACTGGGCATCGACGCGCTGTTGCGCTGGCGCAGGCAGTGGAACACCCTGACGGTCGTGAGCGGCCTGTTCTGGGGCGTGGGCGTGTGGCTGCTCTACGAGTGGGGCGACACCGCGCAGAAGACGGCGCTCATCATCTCCGTCTACGCCTACACGCTGGGGGCCATCCAGCTGCTGGCGCACCAGGGTGCGGTCTTCCACATCTTTGCCGCGGCCACCTTGCTGCCCATCGCCGCGCGGGTGCTCTACAGCGGCGGCGTCAGCGACATCGAGCTGGCGGCCATGATCGTGTTCGTCTTCATGATCGCGGCGATCATGGGCCGCAACTACCGCAAGGTGTACGACAACATCGTCGAGCTCAAGGTTCGCACCGAGCACCTGATGGAGCAGTTGCGCACCGAGAAGATCGCCGCGGAGGAGGCGCGCCGCCAGGCCGAGGTGGCCAACCGGGCCAAGACCCAGTTCTTCGCCGCCGCCAGCCACGACCTGCGCCAGCCGCTGCATGCGCTCGGCCTGTTCGCCGAAGCGCTGCGGCAGAAGAGCCGCAACGATGCCGAAGTGAGCCAGCTGGTCAACAGCATCAACAGCTCGGTCGACGCGCTCGAGGGCCTGTTCAGCGAACTGCTCGACATCACCCGCATCGACACCGGCGGCGTGGACCCGAACCCGCAGGACTTCTCGGTGCGCGACATCTTCGGGCGCCTGCGCCTGACGTTCGAGCCCACCGCATTCGAGAAGGGGCTGGTGCTCGATTTCCGCGGCGAGCGCCACCATGCGCATGCCGACCCGCTGCTGGTCGAGCGCATCCTGCGCAACCTCGTTTCGAACGCGATCCGCTACACCGAGGACGGCGGCATCCTGGTGAGCTGCCGCACCAGCGGCGGCCAGCTCAAGCTGCAGGTGTGGGACACCGGCGTGGGCATCGCCGAAAAGGAGCGCAGCCGCATCTTCGAGGAGTTCTACCAGGTGCAAGGCGGCCGGCCGCTCGAGGCGCACCACCGCAAGGGGCTCGGCCTGGGGCTGGCCATCGTCAAGCGACTGGCCGACCTCATGCGTGCGCCGCTGTCGGTGCGCTCGGTGCCCGGCCGCGGCAGCGTGTTCACGCTCGAGCTGCCCATCGGGTCGCCGCCGCGGGTCACCGGCCCGGCAGCCGCGCCCAAGGGCCCCATCGGCCTCACGCTGGACCACCGCCTGATCGTCGTGGTCGAAGACGAGCCGGCCGTCAGCGAGGCGCTCGAGGTGCTGCTCAAGGGCTGGGGCGCCAGTGTGGTGAGCTTCGATTCGGTGACCAACGCGCGCGCCTGGGCGCTGGCGCAGGACCCGCTGCGGGTCAAGCCCGACCTGCTGATCGTCGACTACCGGCTGCCCGAGGGCAGCACCGGCATCGATGCCATCGTCGCGCTGCGCGGCCACTTCGGCCCGGTGCCCACCATCATGGTCACCGGCAGCACCATGAGCGGCCACGAAGAAGACGCACGGCGGCACGACTTCCACCTGCTGGTCAAGCCCGTGGTGCCCAACAAGCTGCGCGCGATGATCGCCTTCAAACTCGGCGTGAGGTGACCCGCATGTCTGAACAGACCCTGCTGCTTGATCTCGAACTCGGCTTCGAGGACAACGCGCCCGGCTTCGACGGCCGCGCGGCCGACGCCGAAGCCACGCGCGCCGCGCCGCTGCTGGCCGCGGCGCGCACGCCCGTCGATTCGGTGCATGCGCCGCTCACCGCGGCCGAGGTGCTGGAGCGTTTCAAGGCCCACAGGCCCGGCTGGTTTGCAGGCTACGCCGCCGAAAGCGACGGCATCGCCCGACTGCTCGACGAGGAGGCCCGCGCGAGCGCGCGGCTCGGCGGGCTGCCGGGCACCGACCATCGCGGCGCCTGGGACATGCAGGGCAAAGGGGCGGCCACTTCCTCGCCCGGCCGCCACGACACGGCGGCCGACTGGCACCCGCCGCTGTGGGCCATGGCCCCCATCGTGCGGGAGCGCGCAGGCACGCTGCGCCTGCGCCTGCCGCACGTCGCCACGCCGGAGGCCATGGCGCAGGCGCTGCTCGAGCATTGCCCGCCTGCATGGCGCAGGCGCGAGCGTGTGCGCGTGCGGCTCGAAATCGAAACCCGCATCTACTGGGGCGCGCGCTCGCCGGACGACCTCTCGCCATGGGCGCCGTGCAGCCTGCGCGGCGACGGCGTGGGCCTGGCCGAGCCGCTGATCGAGATCGACCGCGGCGAGCCGCGCTGGGTCACGCCCCCGGACAAGGCCACCGCGCCGACCATCGTGCGCAGCCTGCGACCCGGCGTCGGCCTGCTGGTGGCCGTGCCGGTGATCCTGTACGAGCGGCTGCCTCGCCCCATCGGCCCGCTGGCGAGGGTGGTGCAGGCCGTCATGAACTGGATCGACCGGCTGCGCGGCGTGCGGCGCGACCGCGACCCGACCTTCATCTCCCGCCTGAAGGGCGACGAGGCCTACTGGTCGCAGGCCTTGCCGGTCCCCGCCTTCGACGCGCGCAGGTGGAAGCAGGTGGAAAAGCGCGGCGCCTGCCTGGCGCCGGCGTCGGCGCCGGCGGTGGTTCACCGGCCGGTGCTGGGAGCCCAGGCCGCCGCCTTCGACGCCGGCACGCACGTGGTGCTGGTGCATGGCGGGCTGAGCTCGGCGCGCGGCGCCTTCGAGGCCTGGCTCGCGCCCGAGGCCGGCGGCCGGGTCGGTGCGCCCTGGTCGGGCATGGACGTGCTCGACACGGCCTGCGCCTGGCGCTTCGAGCACGACAGCTTCGTGCGGCTCGACGAAAACATCGCCGCGCTGGCCGAGCTGCTGGAGCAGAACGTCATCGGCAAGGCGCCGCGCGGGCGCATCGTCTTCCTCACCCATTCGCGCGGCGGCGCGGTGGTGCGCTTCGCGCTCCCGCAGTTCATCGACCGCTGGCCGAACTGGGACTTCCGCGCGCTCACCGCCGGCGCCCCGCACGACGGCACGCCGGTGTTCGGCACGGTGGGCCAGCGCTGGGTCGGCCTGGCCGGTGCGGTGGGTCTGCTGGGGCGCGTGGCGCGCGGCCTGCTCGACCGCGACGAGATGGCCAAGCTGAAGAACCTCGAGCGCGGCATGGCCGGCGACATCCCGCCCGGTTTCCAGGACCTCACGCCGGACGCCGTGCGCGAGCGAGCCAATGGCGAGCCGCTGCCGCCGCAGATCGTCGCGGCCTGGGGCTCGCAATGGCGTGCCGGCCTCGCGGCCGACTGGCCGAGCAACCTGTGGCGCCACGTGATCGAGGACTTCGGCGGCTTCGAGGCTGAAGGCGATGGCCTCATCCCGCTGCAGTCGGCCATGATGGGCGCCGCCTGCTACAACGCCTCGCCGGTCTCTCACGTCGAGTACTTCCACCACGCGCCCACGGTGCAGCAGATCCGCGAGCACCTGCAGGCCTTGCTGGCGCCGCGGTGAGCACCTTTTCCATCGCGGTGCACGGCGGTGCGGGAACGCTGCTGCGCAGCCAGTTCACCCCGGAACGTGAGGCCGCCTACCGTGCCGGGCTGGCAGCCGCGCTCGATGCCGGCCTGGCCGTGCTGCAACAGGGCGGTGCGGCGCTCGACGCGGTGCAGGCCGCGGTGGTGGCGCTTGAAGACGACCCCCTGTTCAACGCCGGCCGCGGCGCGGTGTTCAACGACCAGGGCTTCGTCGAGCTCGAGGCCGCCGTGATGGACGGCGCCACCCGTGCCGCCGGCAGCGTGACCGGGCTGCGGCGCGTGCGCAACCCGGTGCTGCTCGCGCGTGCGGTCATGCAGCACAGCCCGCACGTGACGCTGGGCTTCGAGGCGGCCGAGGCGTTTGCCGCGGCGCAGGGCCTGGCGCTCGAGCCGCCCGAGTACTTCCGCACCGAGTCGCGATGGATCGCGCTGCAAGGCGAGCTGGCCCGGCTGCGCGCGGGCGGCAGCGACGCGGGCGTGCCTGAATCGGTGAAACACGGCACCGTGGGCGCGGTGGCGCTCGATGCGCAGGGCCGGCTGGCCGCCGCCACCTCGACCGGCGGGCGCACGGCCAAATGGGCCGGGCGCATCGGCGACACGCCGGTGATCGGCGCCGGCACCTGGGCCGACGACCGCGTGGCCGTCTCAGGCACCGGCCATGGCGAATGGTTCGTGCGCTGCGCGGCCGCCCATGACATTGCGGCGCGGGTGCGGCATGGGGCCGCCCTCGCCGAAGCCTGCGACCAGGTGGTGATGGGCGAGCTGAAGCGTTTCGGCGGCAGCGGCGGCGTGATCGCGGTCGATGCCGGCGGGCGCATCGCCATGCCCTTCAACTGCGAGGGCATGTACCGGGCCGCGGCGGATGCCGCGGGGCGGCGGACCATCGCCATCTCCTGAGCGTCCGGCCAGGGATCCGGCGGCGCATGCCGCCGAATCCCTCCGACGCTCGGGCGGCCTTGCGTTCCTACGACTTCGTCGAGGGCTCGACGCCGCACCAGGCGGCCTTCGCTTGCTGCTGCGGTTCCACGCCGCACCAGGCCGCGCCGGCCTGCTTCGAAGGCTCGACCCCGCACCACGCGGCCTGTGCCTTGCGCTGCGGCTCGACGCCGCACCAGGCGGCCCGGGCCTGCACCGAAGGCTCCACGCCGCACCACGCCGCGGCCACCTCGGCTCCGCAGGCGGCTGCGGCTTCGCGAGGCTGGCCCATCGGTTCGCCGAACTCGCGCAGGTGCAGCTGCTGCATCGTCTCGAAGGCGTCGTCGAGCGCCTTCGCGTCGTCTTCTCCGCGCAGGCCGAGGTAGGGGAAGTGGTGCAGGAAGCGGCCGAAGGCGGCCTCGCAGTCGGCGGCGTACTTGCGCGTGTCCAGGATGTGCATGTGCCAGAAGCGATCGACGTCGCGCTCGGGCGCCAGCATCAGCTCGGGGTACTTGGCATGCAGGATCAGGTAGCGCTTGTAGGCGATCTCCAGCTCGTCGGCGTAGGCGGGTGACCAGCCGTAGCCGTCTTCATCGCGCGTGGCCTTGAACTTGATCAGCGTCAGGTCCATCGCCTGGATCGCCTCGAGGGTCTGCTCCAGTGTCTTGCTCGTGCTCGAAAGAGTCATGGTTTCTCCCATGGTGTGTTGCACCCGGCGCGACCGCTCCGGGTTGCGTCTTGCCTGGCCGTGGCGGATGCGGGGCCCCTCAGGCCGCCACCGGCGAAGCAAACTGGTTGCGAAGGTGGCGTGCCATGAACTTGCACACCTCCTCGGCGGGCAGCGGCTTGCACAGCCAGTAGCCCTGGATCTCGTCGCAGCCGCGCGCGCGCAGGTAGTCGAGCTGGCCGGCGGTTTCGACGCCTTCGGCCACGACCTTCATGCGCAGGCCGTGGGCGAGCGTGATGATTCCGTCGGTGAGTGCCTGTGCGTCCTTGTCCTGCGACAGGTCGTTCACGAAGCTGCGATCGATCTTGACGGTGGAAAGCGGAAAGCGCTTCAGGTACGACAGCGACGAATAGCCGGTGCCGAAGTCGTCGATGGCCAGCCCCACGCCGAGCTGGCGCACCTGCTGCAGCAGCGTGGCGGCATGTTCGGGGTTCTTCATCATCGCGCTCTCGGTGATCTCGAGCTCCAGCTGCTGCGGATCGAGCCGGCTGGCCTGCAGCACCGCTGCGATGTCGGGCAGCAGCGTCGGGCTGGCCAGCTGCCGGGTCGACAGGTTCACCGCCACCTGCACCGGAGGCAGCCCGCGGTCCTGCCAGCTGCGCGCATCGCGGCAGGCGGCCTCCAGGGCCCAGCGTCCCATCGGCTCGATGAGGCCGGTCTCCTCGGCGATGGGGATGAACTGCGCCGGCGACACCATG
>CAMLNA010000035.1 GCA_946481025.1 uncultured Rivibacter sp. | reverse complement strand
GCTGCTGGGCAGCGTGCAGCGCGGCGCGAGCATCGGTGCCCTGGCCATGCTGCCCAGCGGCGACTACGTGCAGCTCAACGGCGACCATGAGACCCCTCTCAACGCGCGCCACGTGCGCAAGGCCATTGCCAAGGCCGAGGCAATGGCTGCACGCCGGCCGACCCCGCTGCCCCGGCGTGCGGCCGCGCCTGCCGCGCCGGTGGTGGTGACGGTGAGGCGCCGCCGCGTGGCACAGCGGCCGCCCGGCGAGAACTGATCACGCGGCGGGGCCAAACGGGCCCCTGCGAGCTGCCTGCCGAACCAGCGCGAAGGTAAAGTGCAGGCTCCATTGCATCGCACCCACAGCCCGCGCCGGGACGCCCCCGATGAGCCTGCCCCACATCGCCGTCCTCGATGACGAACCCGACATCACGCAGTTGCTGGCCAACTACCTGCAGAGCCAGGGGTATCGCGTCACCCAGTTGAGCAGCGGGCGGGCCCTGCTCGACCTCATGCCGGCCGATCCGCCGCAGCTGGTGCTGCTCGACCTCGGGCTGCCAGGCGAAGACGGTTTCGTGATCGCGCGCCAGCTGCGCGAACACTGGCATTGCGGCCTCGTCATCGTGACCGGCCGCGGCGACTCGATCGACAAGGTGGTCGGCCTGGAGATCGGCGCGGACGACTACGTGACCAAGCCCTTCGACCTGCGGGAGCTGCTCGCCCGCATCAAGGCGGTGCTGCGCCGCCTCGCGCCCGCGCCGGCCCCGGCCCCCGCTGTTGCCGCGCCCGCCTCCGCTGCCGCGACTTCCCCGGCCAGCGGCAACAAGGATGCGCGGCTGCGCTTCGCCGGCTGGGAACTCGACCCTGCCGCCCGCCGCCTGCTCGGGGCCGACGGCACCGAGGTCACGCTCACGACCGGCGAGTTCGACCTGCTGCACGTCTTCGCACGACACGCCGGCCGCGTGCTGTCCCGCGACTTCCTGCTCGAGCAGACGCGCGGGCGCGAAGCCGGCCCGTTCGACCGGACCGTCGACGTGCAGGTCGGGCGGCTGCGCAGGAAGCTCGACGACAACGCCGACGAGCCGCAGATCATCAAGTCGGTGCGAGGGGCCGGCTACCTGTTCGTGCCGAGCGTGACGGTGGCGGCGTGACCATGCCCGACGCGCTGACGCTCAACGAAGGTTCGGTCTATCGCTCGCTGTTCACGGCGTCGCCCGATGCGGTGCTGCTGGTCAACGAGGCGGGCACCATCGTGCTGGCCAATCCGGCCGCGGCACAGCTGCTGGGCTACGGCGTCGAGGAGCTCACCGGCCTGCCGGTCGACGCGCTGGTGCCGGACAGCATCCGTCCGCGGCACGCGGCCTATCGCGAGGGGTATGCGCGCAATCCGCGGGTGCGGCCGATGGGCACGCAGATGGAGCTGGTGGCGCGCCGCAAGGACGGCACCGAGGTCATGGTCGAGATCGCGCTGAGCCCGCTGCAAGGCGAAGGACTGCCCTACGTGGTGGCTGCCGTGCGCGACATCGGCGAGTACCCCCGCGTCAAGGAAGCGCTCAAGCGCGCGCGCTACAGCGACTACGTGGCCAAGGTCGGGCGCATGGCGGTGGACACGCGCGATCCCCAGCAGCTGCTGCGGCAGATCCCGCAGATCGCGGTCGAGGCGCTGCATGCCGACGCTTCGGTGGTGTTCCTGCTGGAGCCCAACCGGCTGGAGTTCCGCGTGGCCAGCGGGGTCGGCCTGGTATCCGGCGAGCATGAAGGCGCGCGCGTGCCGAACCGGCCCGACACGCCGCCCGGCATCGTGGTCGCCGCCGACGGACCGCTGCTGGTGTCGGACTACTCGAGCGAGCACCGGTTCAAGGTGCCGCGGAGCTATCTGGAGGCAGGCCTTGCCAGCGCGCTGGCCGCGCCGCTGTCCGACCGCGGCGAAACCGTGGGCGTGCTCACCGTGCGCTCGAAGCAGCCCCAACGATTCGGCGACGACGAGGTGCGCTTCCTGCAGTCGCTGTCGAACCTGCTGGCGGCCAGCCTGCAGCGCGTGCGCAACGAGGAAGCGCTCAACCATGCGCAGCGCCTCGAAAGCGTCGGGCAGCTGACCGGTGGCATCGCGCACGACTTCAACAACCTGCTCACCATCATCCAGGGCAACCTGCAGGTGCTCGAGGACCATCCGGCGGTGGCGGGCGACAGCTTTGCGCCGCAGCTGGTGGGGGCCGCCACGCGTGCCAGCAAGCGTGCGGCCGAGCTCACCGGCAAGCTGCTCGCGTTTTCACGGCGGCAGGTGCTGCAGCCCACCCGGGTGAACGTGCAGGCGCTCGTCGAATCGCTGGCCGACATGCTGCGCCGAACACTCGACCAGCGCATCCGCATCACCGTCGAGATCGCCCCGGACTGCCCGCACTGCATGGCCGATGCCGGCCAGCTCGAGTCGGCCTTGCTGAACGTGGCGATCAACGCGCGCGACGCCATGCGCGAAGGCGGCGAGCTGCTGTTCCGCGCGCGGCCGTGCACCCGGCTGCCGCCTGCGCTGCTGGCGGAGCTTCCGGACCACACCCCCGGGGCCTACGTGGAAGTCTCGATCGGAGACACCGGCACCGGCATGTCCGAAGCCGTGAAGGAGCGGGCCTTCGAGCCGTTTTTCACCACCAAGGAGGCCGGCCGCGGCACCGGACTCGGCCTCAGCACCGTGTACGGCTTCGCCAAGCAGTCGCAAGGCGGAGTGCTGCTGGACAGCACGCTCGGACAAGGCACACGGGTCACGCTGTACCTGCCGCGCCAGCGCGAGCCGGCCGAAGAAACCGGCCAGGCGGCCCTGCGCGCCAACGAGGTGCCGCGCGGCCTGCGTGTGCTGCTGGTCGAGGACGAGCCGGAAGTCCGCAACGTCGTCACGAATTTCCTCAACGGCATGGGCTGCAAGGTCACGCAGGCGACCACCGCCGAGATGGCGCTCACCAAGCTGGCGGGCGACGAGCGCTTCGACCTGCTGGTGTCCGACATCGCGCTCGGGGCCGGCATGCGCGGAACCGAGCTCGCCGAGCTGGCGCGCCAGCGCATGCCGCAACTCGCGGTGCTGCTGATGTCGGGCTACTCGTCGGAGCTGCTCGGCTCCGGCGAGGCATCGTCGCCCGAGCTGCTGCGCAAACCATTCACCCGCCAGGAACTCACCCGGGCCATGGCCCGGGTGCTGGCGGCGGCCCGCTGAAGCCGGCAGCGGCGAAAACCTACTGCAGCACCGTGCTGCCGGCAGGTGCCAGGCTGCGCTGGATGTAGGTGCACAACGCCCGCACGTCCGGGATCTGCACCTCGCGGCGCCCCTTCTGGTTGAAGGCGATGAGCTTGTCGCGCGACAGCTTCGACAGCGCGCGGCTCACCGTTTCGAGCGTCATGCCCAGGTAGTTGCCGATCTCGGCACGCGTCATGCGCAGCGTGATCTGGTCGGTGCGCAAGCCGCGCTGCGCCAGCGACTCGGCCCAGTAGCGCAGGAAGTCGGCCACGCGCGCGTCGGCCGACAGCGTGCACAGCGACAGCAGCGAGTTGCGGTCACGTGTCATCTCCAGGCTCATGGCGGTGTGCAGCATGCCCAGCAGCGGCGGCTGCTTGGCGCAGGCGGCGATCAGCGCGTCGTAGCGGATGATCCACACCTCGCCGGTGTCCATGGCCACCGCATCGCAGCCGTACTGGCCTCCGGCGATGCCGTCGAAGCCCAGCCAGTCGCCCTTGAAGTGCAGGCCCACCACCTGCTCGCGCCCATCGGCAGCGAGGTTGATGGTCTTGAAGAAACCCGAGTTGATGACGTACAAGCTCGCGAACCGCTCGCCCGAGTGATAGATCGTGTCACCGGCATGCACCACCCGCCGCGTGATGGCCACTGCGTCCTGCAGCGTCCGCAGCGTCTCGGCGATGCGGCTGGCGGTACGCGGGGCCGGCGACACCTCGTGCCGCTCGACCGGCTGCGCAGCCCAGGCGGCCTGCGCGGCGGAGCCGCCCGGCAGCGGGCGGAAGACGGCGGTGGTTTCGGTGTTCAACATGTTCTGAGTCCTTGCATCGGCTGACGCTTGTTCGATGCAGGAAGCTTAAAAAGGCGGTGACAACCGGCTGCCAATCGCCCATGTCGGTGGGTAACGCTCGGTAAACCGTCGGTAAACAGAAGGCAAGAATCCCCGCACACTGCCTCCCATGCCACAGCCACCCGCCCACCACGCCATCGTCGATGCCTGCCCATGGGTCGGCATCTTCGGCACTCGCATCGAGAGCGCACGCCACTACGGCCGCCACTGGCACGCCACCCACGGCATCGGCCTCGTCGAGCGGGGCGGCCATCGCTCGGCCAGCGGGCGCGGCCCGGTCGACGCCCATGCCGGCGACACGATCGCCACCAACCCCGGCGAGGTGCACGACGGCCGGCCGCTGGGCGGCACCTCGCGCCGCTGGCGCATGCTGTACTTCGACCCCGGCGTGCTGGCCGCCTGGGCCGGCGTGCCCGGCGAACTCGAACTCACCCGGCCGGCCGCGCGCGACCCGGTGCTCGCAGGGCAGCTGCAGCGGCTGTTCGGCCGGCTCGACGGCTGGCAGGCACGTCGCACCGACCTCGGCAGGCTGGCCTGCGACGAGGCCTTGGCGCAGCTGTGCGCGGCACTGCCGGGCCGCCTCGCCACGGCGGCTGCCGGACCGCCTGAAGTGCCCGCCGATGTGCGGCGCGCCCGCGACCGCCTGGCGGCCGACCTGCTGCAGGCCCCCAGCCTCGACGAGCTGGCCGCGCTCGCAGGGCTCGGCAAGTACCAGCTGCTGCGGCGCTTCACCCAGGTCCACGGCCTGCCGCCGCACGCCTGGCTGCTGCAGCAGCGCGTGGAGCGCGCACGGGCCTCGATCCGCCGCGGGGCGTCGCTCGTGCAGGCCGCCGCCGATGCCGGGTTTGCCGACCAGAGCCACATGACACGCATGTTCGTGCGCCACTTCGGCTTCACGCCGGGGGCCTGGCGCCGCGCGGTCGCCGCGCCGCAATAACGTTCAAGACCCGTTGCACCGAGCGGGCCAGACTGCACCGCATGCACGGCGACCACGCTTCCTACGTTCACGGCTACCACCCCCGCGAAACCGACCGCCTGCTCGACCAGGCCGGCACGCTCGAGGAACTGCTGCATGCGGACACCCGCTTTCCGCCCGGCAGCCGCGTGCTCGAAGCCGGCTGCGGCGTCGGCGCACAGACGGTGGCGCTGGCGCGCCGCAGCCCGCGGGCGCACTTCACGTCGATCGACATCTCGCCGGCCTCGCTGGCCGCCGCGCGGCAGCGCGTCGAAGAAGCCGGTGTTCGAGACCGTGTCGAGCTGCTGCAGGCCGACCTGCTCGCCCTGCCCTTCACCGCGCCCTCGTTCGACCACGTCTTCGTGTGCTTCGTGCTCGAACACATGGAGAGGCCGGCACACGCGCTCGCCGCGCTGTCCGCGCAGCTCAAGCCCGGCGGCAGCCTCACGGTGATCGAAGGCGACCACGGCACGGCGTGCTTCCATCCCGACAGCACCGAGGCCCGCGCGGCCATCGCATGCCAGGTGGAGCTGCAGCGGCGCTCGGGCGGCAACGCGCTGATCGGCCGGCAACTGCAGCCGCTGCTCGCCTCGGCGGGCTTCGAGGCCGTGCATGTGTCGCCGCGGCTCGTGTATGCGGACGCCACCCGGCCGGCGCTGGCCGAAGGGTTCACCCGCAAGACCTTCACCGCGATGATCGAAGGCGTGCGCCGCGACGCGCTGGCCGCAGGGCTCGCCCCGGCCGACCGCTTCGATGCCGGGCTGCGCGACCTGCACCGCACCGCCGACCCCGGCGGCGTGTTCTGCTACACCTTCTTCAAGGGCGTGGGCATCAAGCCGCGCGCCGGCTGAGCGCCGCTTCGTCGCCGGCCGCCCGGGCCAGCGCCTGCGGCTCGACCCCCATGGCACGCAGCGCTCGCGGTGCCACGCCCTGCGGCATGCCGGCCACGACCGCCACGACATGGCAGCCGAGGAGCGGAGCGTCACTGCCCTGGGCGCGCAGCCCGGCCAACCGCTGCATCACCGCTTGCCCGGAAGGTGCCGCACGGTAGAACCCGGCGGCCGGGGCAAGCGGTTCGGCCGCCCCAACGGCCGCCTCGAGGGGCTCCGGGTCCACGCCGATGCCGGTCAATGCGTCGCGATACTGCGCCTCGATGGCCGCGCCGAGCCGTGCCGCATCGGCCCCCGCACGCTCGAAGGCGCGGCGCGCCGAGCCGTCCGGCAGCTCCAGGGCCGCAAGCAGGAAGTGCTCCGCACCGGCCTCGCGCTGGCCGGCGGCGAGCGCATGACGCTCGGCCGCCTCGCACAAGACCTTGATCGTGCCCATGTCGCGCACGCGTTGCCTGAGTCGCTCGAACATGGCGTCCTTTCCCTGCGGTGCTGGTTCACTTGCGCGCAGGGGTCACGAGGCCGGCCAAGCGCTTGTGCGCCGCCTGCTTCGTGACGCCCAGCGCCTCGGCGATCTGCGACCACGACCAGCCCTGGGCAAGCGCCTTCGCCACCGCGGTGCGCTCCATCCTGTCGGCCATGTGGCGCAACGCGACGACCGCGGCCAGCGCCTCGGCCGGGTCGTCGGGCACGGCGCCCGGTTTGATTGCAGACATGCGTCAACTGTAGTTGACGAGGCGCCGACCGTCAACCAAGGTTGACGGAAGCCACGCCGGCAGGCTCACGCTCCGAAAGCGGCCTGCACGCGCGAAAGCGGCGTCTCGTTGGCGAGACGGTAGGCACTCGCCCGCTCGGCCTCGACCGGACGCACCTCGAAGCTCAGCCCGCAGGCGATGCACGGGTTCTGCGCCGCCAGCGCCACCGCCTCGTCGAGGCTGGCCGCCACGAAGAACCAGTAGCCGCCGACCACCTCCTTCGCCTCGGAGAACGGGCCGTCGATGACGCCGCCGCGGCCGACGAGCTTGCCTTCGCGCGCCAGGCGCCGGCCCGAGCGCATCCGGCCTTCGGCCACGAGGCGGTCGTGCCAGGCATAGAACTGGTCGATGGCCGTCTGGATCTGCTCGGGAGACTCTTGTCCTCGTCCCAACGGCCGCGCGACAGCACGAGGTAGTCGGAAAGGGAAGCGTCATCGCTCATGGGCTGGCTCCTGTGGTGAGGTCGATCAAGGCCCGGCGATTCTGCTGCAGGCAGCGCCCAGGTGGAGCAAACTCCCGCGTGGCCATGCTCCACGAACCCGCCCGCCACGAGCCGCCTTGCACCACGCCCTGGAACGAAGCGCGTGCGCTGGCCATGATCGAACGCATCGTGCGCGACACCGAGGCGCGGTTCTCGCCCGAGCGGCACTGGCCCGTGCACCTGCGCGATGCAGACGATGGCGGCGACCCGGATGCCCTGCCGCCCTATTACCCGCTGTACTTCGGCGCCTGCGGCGTGATCTGGGCACTGCACCACCTGCAGAGCCTGGGCGCGGTGCGCCTGGCGCGTTCGTATGCGCCATGGGTGCGGCCGCTGCTGCCGCTCAACCGCGCCTGGCTCGGCGAGGAGGCTCTGCAGCAACAGGGCTCCTACCTGATGGGTGACACCGGCATCCTGCTGCTCGACCAGGCGCTCGAGCCGTCGACCGCCACGGCCGACCGGCTGGCCACCCTGATCGAAGGCAACCTCGACCACCCGGCTCGCGAGCTCATGTGGGGATCGCCCGGCACCATGCTGGCGGCCTTGTTCCTGCACCGGCACTTCGGCGGCACCGATGCGCGCTGGGCCGACCTGTACCGGCAGTCGGCACACAGGCTGCGGTCGCAGCTGCTGTGGTCCGAAGAGCACGGCTGCCACTACTGGACGCAGGACCTGTACGGCCGCCGCAGCACCTACCTCGATGCGGTGCATGGTTTCGTGGCCACCGCGGCAGTGCTGATCCAGGGTCGCGACCTGCTGGGCGACGACGAGTGGCCTGCCTGGCAATCCATCATCGAAACCACGGTGCAGCGCACCGTCACTCGCGAAGGCGGCCTGGCCAGCTGGCGCGTCTGCCTGGACACGCCGCCCGGCAGCGCACCACGCATGCTGATGCAGTTCTGCCACGGAGCCCCTGGCTTCGTGATCTGCCTGGCCGACATGCCCGGCACCGCACTCGACGCCCTGCTGCTGGCCGCCGGCGAAGCCACCTGGCGCGCCGGCCCGCTGACCAAGGGCGCCAACCTCTGCCATGGCACCGGCGGCAACGGCTACGCCTTCCTGAAGCTGTATCGCCGCACGCAGGACGCTTCGTGGCTGGCGCGCGCCCGCGCGTTCGCGATGCATGGCATCGAGCAGACCGAACGCGAGGCGGCGCTGCACGGACGCCTGCGCTATTCGCTGTGGACCGGCGACCCCGGCTTCGCGGTCTATCTGTGGCACTGCGTGCAGGCGACGGCCGACTTCCCGACCCTGGACCGCTTCTTCTGAGTTTTCGTGCCGGCCGGCACCCTCCACTATCAACACTTCCTGTGGACAACGATGTGCATCAGCGGTGCACAGCGCCACGCAGCCCGCGCCGATGCTCGCTTCCGGTTGCGCTGCCGCCATTTGTGGCAGTTCGATGACGGCGCGGGAACCCGGCCGCAGCAGCGACACTACGGCCGCACATGAGCCTGGACTTTTCTGCCGTCACCGCCCCGTTTCGCATGCAGCCCGGTCTGCGCCGGCTGGAAGCCGGGCAGGCGCAACTCACGCCGCTGTCGCCGGATTCGCCGGTGTTCGCCGAAAAGCTCGGGGTTCTGAGCCGGCACCCCGGGCAGGCGCTGTTGTCGGTCGAAGCCTTCGACGCGGCGCCTGCGCTGCACGCCTTGTGCGGCCAGGCCGCCACCGAGCACCCGCAGGCGTTCAGCCAGGAGGGTGCGGGCCTGGCCGCCCACAGGCTGGGTTGGCGGGTCGATGCCAGCGGCGCGGCCGTGCCGCTGGCCGGCGCCCATGCCGGCGCCGGTGCCTGCCTTCAGGCACTGCCGTCGCGGCAGCGCTTGCCTGCACTGCTGTGCCTGGCCCTGCACGAAGACTTCGCCATCGTCGACGGCCGCGGCGCCACCGTCCCATGGCTTGCCGTGTGCCTGCCGTCGCACTGGGCCCCGGCCGACAAGGTGGGCCGGCGCTTCGAAGCCGTGCACGCGCCGGTGGCCGACAACGCCATGCTGCTGGCGGCGGGCCCTCACCTGATGACGCTGGTGTGCGCGCCGCAGCGCTGGGAACGCCACGTCTGGACCGTCACGCCTCACGGCCTGCACGACCAGCACCCGGCGCGCCACCCGCCGCGGGAATGGCCGGCCGACGCAACTGCCGACGAGCTGGCGGCGCTGGCCTGGCTGCGCAGCGAACGGCAGACCTTCGTGCCGCTGCCCGCGCACGAGCAGGCGGTCTTCACCATCCGGGTGGATGTGTTGCCGCTGGCGCAGGCGGTGACCACGGGCGAACAGGCCCGGCGCCTGCATGACGCGCTGGCGAGCATGAGCGACGCCGTGCTCGCCTACCGCCACCTCACGGCGGCTCGCGCACGCCTGCTGGCCTGGCTGGCGCGGCGCACATGAAAACCACCCCGATCCACCCCGCGCAGGTCGACTTCACGGCCGAGGGCACGCCGTACTCGCCACGGTTCGGCGACGTGTACCACTCGCAAGCCGGCGCCTGGGAACAGGCCCGGCATGTGTTCCTCGCAGGCAACGGCCTGCCGCAACGCTGGGCCGGCCGCGAGCGTTTCGTGGTCCTCGAGACCGGCTTCGGCCTGGGCAACAACTTCCTGGCCACCTGGCAGGCCTGGCGCGACGCGGCGCCGTCGGCGCGTTGCGAGCGGCTGGTGTTCGTGTCGGTCGAGAAGCACCCGCTGCAACGCGAAGCCCTGGCGGGTGCGCTCGCCGGCTCGCCGCAGCCCGCCCTCGCGCAGGCCCTGGTGCAGGCCTGGCCGCCGCTCACGCCCGACCTGCACCGGCTGGAGTTCGAGGCGGGCCGCGTGCAGCTGCTGCTGGCCTTCGGCGACATCGCCGACTGGCTGCCTGAACTCGTGCTCGATGCCGACGCCTTCTACCTCGACGGTTTCGCACCGGCCCGCAACCCCGACATGTGGCAGCCGCGCGAGCTGCAGCGGCTGGGCCGCCTGGCCGCCCCCGGGGCCACGGCCGCCACCTGGAGCGTGGCCCGCGGCGTGCGCGATGCCTTGTCCGGCGCCGGCTTCGAAGTGAACAAGGCCGCCGGCTTCGGCGGCAAGCGCGACATGACGGTCGCGCGCTTCGCGCCCCGCTTCACGCCGCAGCGCGCACCCGCTGCCCTGCGCACGCCGCAGGGGCCGCGCGAGGCCCTCGTCGTAGGCGCCGGGCTGGCCGGGTGTGCCGCCGCCTGGGCGCTGGCGCGCCAGGGCTGGCATTGCCGGGTGTTCGATCGCGAGCCGGGGCCTGCCCTGGCCACCTCCAGCAACGAAGGCGGCCTCTTCCACGGCACGTTCCAGGGCGATGACGGCCTGCACGCCCGATGGCACCGCGCCGCCGCCCTGCGCACCGAAGCGCTGGTGCGGCCCTGGATCGCCGAGGGGCTCGTCACCGGCAGCGCCGAGGGTTTCATCCGCCTGGAGGGGCGGCTTTCCGACGCCCAGGCGCACGAACTGCTGGCCGCCTCTGGACTGCCGGCGGGCTACCTGCAGTGGCTGGACGCGGCCGCCGCAAGAGAGGCCAGCGGCCTGGCGCTGCCGCACGGCGGGTGGTTCTACCCGGGCGGCGGCTGGCTGGCGCCGCGCACGCTGGCCGCGACATGGCTTGCCAGGGCCGGTGCATCTTTCGAGGGCGGCCTCGACGTGTCCGCGGTCCGCCGGCAAGGCCGGCTGTGGCAATTGCTCGATGCTGCGGGCCGCCTGCTGGCCGAAGCCCCCGTGGTCGTGCTCGCCAATGCACTCAACGCCGCGGACCTGGCGCTCGGCGCGCAGCCCGGCGCCCCGGCGGCGCCCATGTGGCCGCTGTCGGCCGTGCGGGGCCAGACCACCCTGCTGCGCCAGGACACGCCCGGCCTGCGCACCGCGCGGCTGCCGGTGTCGGGCGCGGGCTACGTGCTGCCGCCGTTTGAAGGCTGGGTGCTGTGCGGGGCCACCTCCCAGCACCACGACACCCATGCCGGCCTGCGAGGGAGCGACCATGCCCACAACCTGCAGCGCCTCGCGGCGCTTTGCGGCAGCACTCCCGAAGTCGATGCCGCAGCGCTGCGCGGCCGCGTGGGCTGGCGCCTCGTGGCGCCCGACCGCCTGCCGCTGGTGGGCGCCGTGCCCGACCTCGCCGCCGCCGGCACCAAGGCCCGCCTGGACCAGCCGCGATTCGTGCCGCGCCTGGCCGACGAACACGGAGGCCTGTACGTGCTGGCCGCCCTGGGTTCGCGCGGTATCACCACCGCCGCGCTGGCGGCCGAGGTGCTGGCCTCCTGGATCACCGGCGCTCCCTGCCCGGTGGGTGCCGACCTGCGCGATGCGCTGGATGCGGCTCGCTTCGTGGCGCGGGCGCGCCGGCGCACACCGGCCCCAGCCTAGGGCTTGGCGAGGTCGCGTTCCAGCCGGCGTGCCAGCGCACTGCCGCCGCCGGCAAACGCCGCCGCCACCCAGAACAGCGAAGCCGCCCCCGCCAGTGCACCCGCTCCGCCGAACAGCAGCGGCATCACGCTGCTGGAGGCATTGATCACCATCATGCGCAGGCCCAGTGCCTCGCCCTGCCGCTCGGGCGGCGTGACCTGGTGCAGCGCCGACATCACCATCGGCTGCACCGAGCCGAGCGCCAGGCCCAGGCCCACCGAGCACACGCCCATCAGCAGCGCACTGGGTGCCAGCGGATAGAGCGCGAACATCGATGCGGTGCCGAGCATGGCGGCCACCAGCACCTGCCATTCCTGCAACCGGTGCGCGAGCACGGGAATGAGCACGCGCACCACGACGGCGGCGATGGAGAACGCCCCGAGGATGGAGCCGATGGCCGTGGCGCTGAGGCCGCGCTCGTGCCCCAGCACCGGCACGACGAAGGTGTGCAGGTCCCAGCAGGCGGAAAGCACCCAGTTGACCACCAGCAGCCGGCGCAGCGGCACGATGTGCAGCAGCTCCCACACGCTGCGCCGCTTCGAGGCGCCCGGCCCCAGCAGCGTGGAAGCACCGGGGTCGCGCGGCTGCGGCGGCACGTAGCGCGCCCACCAGGCGGTGAGCAGGGGCAGCCCGGCCATGAAGGCGAAGGCCCAGCGCACGCCGGCCGTGTCGATCAGCAGCCCGGCGGCGAAAGGCCCGATGAAGTTGCTGGCCGCGGGCCCGATGGCGAGCCACGAGAACACCTGCTTCAGCTCGGTGGCGTCCTGGGTCAGCCGCCCGGCATAGCGCTGGATGGCCACCAGCGCGAAGCAGGTGCCGCCGCCGGTGAGCACGGCTGCCACGCACAGCGCGAGGTAGTGCTGCGAGATCACGGCCGTGAGCGCGCCGCAGAGGCTCATCGCCACGCCCACGCGCACCGGCAGGTGGTAGCCGTGCCGGTCTGCATAGCGGCCCGCACGCAGCGACAGCACGATGGGCGCGACCGCAAACAGCGCCAGCAGCAGGCCCGCAGCGGCAGCGCCCTTGCCGTCCTGCAGCGCGGTGAGGGGCGCGGCCAGCCGCGTGCCGGCCATGCAGGCATGCAGGCACACCTGGGCAGCGATCAGCGGAACCAGGGCGCGGCGAAGTGACATCCGGCGAATCAGGCTTCGATCGTGCCGTTGTCGTTGTCGAATATCTCGGCCTGGGGGTCCAGCGGAAGCACCTTCTGGGCTTCCGCCTCCGGCAGCGCCTCGACCGTCTTCAGCGCGCGTCCCATCTGGCGCGTGCGGACCTCCGCGTCGTCGATGGTGCGGACCGCTTCATCCAGCTTCTTTTTCGTCTTGGCCAACACCCCGCCGAACTTGTCGAACTCCGTCTTCACCGCGCCCAGCACCTTCCACACCTCGGAAGACCGGCGCTCCAGCGCCAGCGTGCGGAAGCCCATCTGCAGGCTGTTGAGCATGGCCAGCAGCGTGGTCGGGCCCGCGAGCGTGACGCGGTGGCGCTGCAGCACGTCCACCAGCCCCGGGCGGCGCAGCAGCTCGGCATACAGACCCTCGGTCGGCACGAACAGCACCGCGAAGTCGGTGGTGTGCGGCGGCGACAGGTACTTGGCGGCGATGCTCTTCGCTTCGTTGCGGATGCGCAGCTCCAGCGCAGCGGCCGCGGCCTCGGCCTCGTCGCGGTCGGCCCGCTCCTGTGCATCGATGAGGCGTTCGTAGTCCTCGCGCGGGAACTTGGCATCCAGCGGCAGCCACACCGGCGCGCCGTCGTCGTTGCGGCCCGGCAGGCGGATGGCGAATTCCACCCGCTCGTTGCTGCCCGGCACGGTGGCCACGTTGGTGGCGTACTGCTCGGGCGTGAACACCTGCTCCAGCAGCGCGGCGAGCTGCACCTCGCCGAACACGCCGCGGGTCTTCACATTGGTGAGCACGCGCTTGAGGTCGCCCACGCCCTGCGCCAGCGACTGCATCTCGCCCAGGCCGCGGTGCACCTGCTCCAGCCGCTCGGCCACCTGCTTGAAGCTTTCGCCCAGGCGCTGCTCCAGCGTGGCGTGCAGCTTCTCGTCCACCGTCTGGCGCATCTGCTCGAGCTTCTTCTCGTTGTCGGCCGCCAGCGCGGTGAGCTTCTGCTCGACGGTGGCCCGCACCTCGGCCAGGCGGCGCTCATTGCCTTCGCCCAGCGTGCGCAGCTGCTCGTTGAGCGTGTCGGCGAAACGCTTGAGGGCGGCGTCCTGCGCCTCGCGGGCGGCCTGCGATTGCTGCGTGAGGCTGCCGGTGGTGGCGCGCAGCGTGTCGGTCAGCATCTGCTGGGTGGTGGCCAGTTGCGTGCGGAAGCTGTCGATCTGCTCGTTCTGCGTGCGGGCCACGTCGCCCTGCTGGGTGAGCAGCGTCTGCTGGAAGTTGGCGAGCTGCGCGTTGAGCTCCTGGCGGGTGGCGCCGCCGCTGCGGGTGAGTTCGTCGCGCAGGTTGCGCTCGAGCGCCTGCGTGCCGCCGCGGAACTCGTTCTTGAGCTGCTCGTCGCGCTGGGCGGCCGCGGCGTCGGTGGAAGATTTCTTGAATTGCGCTGCGATCCAGATCAGCAGCACCAGGTTCAAAGCCGCAAGGGCCAGCACGATCCATTCAGTCATGCCGGCGATTGTGTCAGGGGCGCGCGCGCTTACGTTCGCAGGACTTCGGGATTCACGGGCGTGGGCGGCTTGCCCGCAGACGGCCCCCGGCCCAGCGCCGCAATCAGGTTGTCCACCGCCAGCGAGGCCATCGCACGCCGCGTGGCCACCGAAGCGCTCGCGATGTGCGGGGTGAGCACCACGTTGGGCACGTCCAGCAGGTCCGGATGCACCTTGGGCTCGCCCTCGAAGACGTCGAGCCCGGCAGCCGCGATGCGCCGCTCCCGCAGGGCCCGGGCGAGCGCGGCGTCGTCCACCACGCCACCGCGCGCGATGTTGGTCAGCGTGGCGGTGGGTTTCATCAGGGCCAGCTCGGCCGCGCCGATGGCGTGATGCGACGCGGCCGAGTACGGCACCACGATCACCAGGTGGTCGGCCTCGCGCAGCAGCGTGTCCTTGTCGACCCAGCTGGCTCGGCAGGCGGCTTCGACATCGGCGCCCAGCCGGGACCGGTTGTGATAGGTCACCCGCATCCCGAACCCCAGCGCGCCGCGCCTGGCGATGGCCTGGCCGATGCGGCCCATGCCCAGGATGCCGAGCGTGGCGCCGTGAACGTCGGTGCCGGTGAACATGTCGTAGCGCCATTTCGTCCACTCGCCCCGGCGCAGGAAGTGCTCCGATTCGGCAATGCGGCGAGCCGTGGCCATCATCAGCGCAAAGCCGAAGTCGGCGGTCGTTTCGGTCAGCACGTCGGGCGTGTTGGTGACGATCACGCCGCGCGCCGCGCAGGCGTCCACGTCGATGTTGTTGTAGCCCACCGCCATGTTGCACACGGCTTCGAGCTCGGGGCAGGCCGCCAGCACGGCGGCATCGATGCGTTCGCTGCCGGTCGTCACCGCGCCGCGCTTGCCCTGCAGGCGCTCGATGAGCTGCGCCGGCGTCCACACCGTGTCGTCGGGGTTGTCCTCGACGTCGAAGTGCGCGCGCAGGCGATCGACGATGTCGGGAAAGGCTGCTCGGGCCACCAGCACTCGGTCGGGCATTCGACGCTCCCTCAGCGGAACCAGATGAAGGTCATGAGTATGAACAAGGGCACCAGCACCGCGCCCGACCATGCCATGTAGCCGAAGAAGCTCGGCATGCGCACGCCGCGCTCCTCGGCGATGGCCTTGACCATCAGGTTGGGCGCGTTGCCGATGTAGGTGTTGGCCCCCATGAACACGGAGCCGGCCGAGATGGCGGCCAGCACCGTGGCGAGCGAGGTCATCAGCACCTGCGGGTCGCCGCCGGCGAGGTTGAAGAACACCAGGTAGGTCGGCGCGTTGTCCAGGAAGGACGAAAGCGCTCCCGAGGCCCAGAAGTACATCGACGGGATCGGCTGCCCGTCGGCGGAGGTCACCAGCGCCACGACGGGCGCGAAGGCGCCTTCCCTGCCCGCCTTCAGCATGGCCAGCACCGGGATGATGGTGAGGAAGATGCCGGCGAACAGCTTGGCCACCTCGGCCATCGGCGCCCAGGAAAACTGGTTCGACGCACGCGCGGACCTGGGCGTGATGGCGAGCGAAACGAACGTGATGGCCACCAGCGCGCCATCACGCACCAGCTGCGCAAGGCCCACTTCGGTGCCGAGAAGGTTGAACGACAGTGCGGGCTTCCAGGTACCGCTCAGCAGCACCAGGCCCATGATGGCCAGCAGCAGCACCGCATTGGCAGCGCCCTCGATGCCGAAGCTTGGCGTGTCGGGCGTCGGGTCGGCGCGCGTGACGCCTTCCCTGGCGTAGTAGTGCCTGTCGATCGCATAGAAGATGCCCAGCAGCGCCCCCACCAGCGCGAGCGTCTGCGGAAAGATGTGTGCGGCCGTCCAGAAGAAGTCCACGCCCTTGAGGAAGCCGAGGAACAACGGTGGATCGCCCAGCGGCGTGAGCGAGCCGCCGGCGTTGGAGACGATGAAGATGAAGAAGACGATCACGTGCGCGCTGTGGCGCCGGTTGTCGTTGGCGCGGATCAGCGGCCGGATGAGCAGCATCGACGCGCCGGTGGTGCCCATGAAACTCGCCAGCACGGCACCCAGCGCCATGAGGCCGCAGTTGAAACCCGGGCTGCCGTGGAAGTTGCCGCGGATGTAGATGCCGCCTGCCACGGTGAACAAGGCCGTGAGCAGGATGATGAACGGCAGGTATTCGGCCAGCAGCGCGTGCGCGAAGCCGTGCAGCGCCGCGCCGACGCCGAACTGCGCGGCGAACGGCAGCAGGAAGGCCAGCGCCCAGCCGGCGGTGATCTTGCCGTAGTGGTGGTGCCACACGGCCGGCGCCAGCAGCGGCATCACCGCGATGGACAGCAGCATGCCGGCGAACGGCACGCCCCACAGCGCCGACAGGCCGGCGCCACTCAGTTCGGAAGCAGCCATCTGCGCCGGGCCTCAGTCGTGGAAACGCACGAAGTTCTCGAGCGGCTCGCGCTCGGTGACGAGCTGGTTCTCGACCGCGCTGCGGTCTTCGTAGCCGAGCGCCATGCCGCACACCACCATCTCGGACTCCGGCAGCTGGAGCGCTTCGGCGATGACCCGGTGGAACTGCGTGAAGGCAGCCTGCGGGCAGGTATCGAGCCCGCGGCCGCGCGCGGCGACCATGATGTTCTGCAGGAACATGCCGTAGTCGAGCCAGCTGCCCTGCCCCAGGATGCGGTCGATCGTGAAGATCATCCCGACCGGCGCGTCGAAGAAGGTGTAGTTGCGGCCATGCTGCGCATGCATGCGCACCTTGTCGGTCTTGCCGATGCCGAGCAGGCCGTAGAGGTCCCAGCCGATCTTGCGGCGCCGGTCGATGTAGGGCGACACCCATTTGCTCGGGTAGTAGTCGTATTCCTCCACATGCTCCCGGGCCACCTCCGGGTCGGAATAGGCCGCCATGATCTTTTCGGAGAGCGCCTCGCGCGCCGTGCCGGTGAGCACGTGCACCTTCCAGGGCTGCACGTTGGTGCCCGAGGGCGCGCGGGCGGCGACCTTCAGGATGTCCTCGATGACCGATCGCGCAACGGGCGTCGGCAGGAAGGCCCGCACCGAGCGGCGCGAGGTGATGGCGGCGTCGACTGCAGCCGGGTCGAGGGGGAGATCGTTGGTTTTCACAGCAGCACCTGCAAGGCTTGTTTCAGCGGTTCGGGCAGCGGCACGGGCCGGCGCGTGGCACGGTCCACGTACACATGGATGAAGTGGCCATGGGCCGCGGTGGCGGGGGCGCCGGCGGCGAACAGCCCCACCTCGTAGCGCACGCTGGAGCGCCCCAGCTCCGCCACGCGCAGCCCGGCATCGACGACCTGGGGGAACTCGATCGGGGCGAAGTAGTTGCAGCGTGTCTCGACCACCAGGCCGATGACCTCGCCGTGATGGATGTCCAGCGCGCCGGCTTCGACCAGGTAGCGGTTCACCGCCGTGTCGAAGAAGCTGTAGTAGACGACGTTGTTGACGTGGCCGTACACGTCGTTGTCCATCCAGCGGGTCGGCAGGCTGGAGAAATGGCGGTAGCGGCTGCGGTCCTGGGGTTCGGGGCGGGCGCTGGTCATGGCCGGCGATTATCGGAGGCCCAGTCCTGCCAGCTCTGCCACGCGTGCGACAGCGTCCCCAGCTGCACGGCGACCGTGTCTTCGATGCGACGCCCGTAGCCGCCGGCCATGGAAAGCGCCACCGGGATGCGCCGCGCGCGCAAGGCCGCCAGCACGCGCCGGTCGCGTTCGGCCAGCCCCTCGGTGGTGAGCTTCAGGCGCCCGAGCCGGTCGCCCTCGTGGGGGTCGGCGCCGGCCACGTAGAACACGAGGCCGGGCGGCCGCTGCGACTGGCGGCGCCAGAACTCGTGCAGCCCGTCGTCCAGCGCGGCGAGGTAGGCCCCGTCGCTGCAGCCTTCGGGCAGGTCCACGTCGAGGTCGCTCGGCTCCTTGCGGAACGGGAAGTTCTTTTCGCAGTGCATCGAGAAGGTGAACACCGTCGGATCGTCGCGAAAGATCGCCGCGGTGCCGTTGCCCTGGTGTACGTCGAGATCGATCACGGCCACCCGCAGCAGCTCGCGCCGGTGACGATGCCATTCGGCCTGCATCAGGCGTGCGGCCACCGCCGCGTCGTTGAAGACGCAATAACCGCTGCCCTTGTCGGCATAGGCATGGTGGGTGCCGCCGGCCAGGTTGGCGGCCACGCCCTCGGCCAGCGCGGCGCGGGCCGCGCCGATGGTTGCGCCCACCGAGCGCCGCGCCCGCTCGGCCATGGCCGGCGACCACGGAAAGCCGATCTCGCGTTGCTGCACGGGCGTGAGCCAGCCTTCGGCTACCGCACTCACATAGGCCGGCTCGTGGGCCAGCGCCAGTTCACCGTCGCTGGCCGGCTGCGCCTCGCGCAGCCGCAGCCCGGGCAACTCCGCCTCCACCCGTGCCCGCAGCAAGGCGTACTTGCCCATCGGGAAGCGGTGGCCCGGCGGCAGGGGCAGCACGAAGTGGTCGCTGTAGAACGCTTGCATCCGAGGGGGCGGTGAACCGGGGCCCGATTCTGGACCGGCAGCCCGGGCTTTCATCGCAGGGTCACGGCGGCGGGCCAAGCTCGGCGCCATTCCGGTCGCGCTAGAAACACACATCTAAATTTGCTGCAACGCAGCAAAAACAGCTTGCAAGCCGTCGAACGATCCCTATACTTCGACTCATGCTGCAGCGCACAAAATGCAGCACCTAGGTAGTAGATCCCAACCAAACCTCTGGAGCCCTGCAAATGCTGACTGCTGAACAACTGATCGCCGCCCACAAAGCCAATGTCGAAACCCTTTTCGGCCTCACCAACAAGGCCTTCGAAGGCGTCGAGAAGCTGGTCGAGCTCAACCTGCAAGTGGCCAAGGCCTCGCTGGGCGAAGCTTCCGACCACACCAAAGCCGTGCTGTCGGTGAAGGACGCCCAGGAACTGCTGGCCCTGCAGGCCGCCCTGCTGCAACCCGCCGCCGAGAAGGCTGCCGCCTACAGCCGCCATGTCTATGACATCGCCGCCGCCACCAACGCCGAAGTGAACAAGGTCGCCGAGACCCAAATCGCCGAAGCCCAGAAGAAGTTCCTGGCCGTGGTCGACACCGCCGTCAAGAACGCCCCGGCCGGCAGCGAGAACGCCGTGGCCCTGGTGAAGTCGGCCGTGTCGGCCGCCAACAACGCCTTCGAAAGCGTGCACAAGGCTGCCAAGCAGGCCGCCGACGTGGCCGAAGCCAACTTCCAGGCCATCACCACCTCGGCGACCAAGGCCGCCACCCAGGCCGCTGCCAAGACCCGCCGCGCCGCCGCCTGACGGCCGAGCGAGGTACCAGACCTGCCAGCGGTGTGAAAACAAGAAGGGGTTGAACTTTTGGCCCCATGCCACATCTGAGTAGCGTCGCCGGTTCGTCCGGCGGCCTCCCTGAAAGGTTGTCTCCTCGGTACCTCTCGAAACCCCCTTTCAAGGTACCTTCAAGCCCGGTGTTCGCACCGGGCTTTTTTCTTGGGCGCCGCCCTCAAAATGCGGCCAGTACCGTTTCGGACGCACCGCCTTCCGTGATCACCTGGCTGCACGACGCCAACACCCCCTTCCCCGACACGCGCCGGGCGCTGCCCGCGCGCAGTGAGGCGCCCGGTCTCCTGGCCGCCGGCGGCGAACTCACGCCCCGGCGCCTGCAGATGGCGTACTCCCGGGGCATCTTCCCGTGGTTCAGTGAAGGCCAGCCGGTGCTGTGGTGGAGCCCCGACCCGCGCATGGTGCTGCCGGTGGCCGACTTCAAGCTCAGCCACTCGCTGCGCAAGACCTTGCAAAGGTTCATCGCCACGCCGGGCAGCGAGGTTCGGATCGACGGCGACTTCCGCCGGGTGATGGAGCACTGCGCGCGAGTGCCGCGCGCCGGTCAGGACGGCACCTGGATCGTGCCGGCCATGATCGACGCCTACTCGGCCTGGCATGCCAGCGGCGTCCCGCATTCCTTCGAGACCTGGGTCGGCGGCGAGCTGGTCGGCGGCCTGTACGGTGTGGCGCTGGGCCGCATGTTCTTCGGCGAGTCGATGTTCTCGCTGCGCACCGACGCCTCCAAGATCGCGCTGGCGGCGCTGGTGGCGTTCTGCCGCGCCCACGGCATCGCCCTCATCGACTGCCAGCAGAACACCGGCCATCTGGCGTCGCTGGGCGCGCGGGAAATCTCACGCGCGGCGTTCGAACAACACCTGGGGACTGCCGTGCCCGCCGAGCCGGTGCATGATTGGACCTATCATCCGTCGCTATGGACCCGGCTGGACCCGCGCCTCGCCGCCCCCCCAGCCCGGTGAAGGACCGGCACACGTGACTCATCCGAAGGAGCTTCCGCTCGCGTCGCTGCAGTTCTATGCAACGGCGCCCTACCCGTGCAGCTACCTGCCGGGACGGATGGCGCGCTCGCAGGTCGCCACGCCCAGCCACCTCATCCACGCCGACGCCTATTCCGGCCTCGTGTCCAACGGCTTTCGCCGCAGCGGCATGTTCACCTACCGGCCGTATTGCGACGGCTGCGGCGCCTGCGTCCCCCTGCGCGTGCCGGTCGACCGCTTCCAGCCCAGCCGCAGCCAGCGGCGCGCCTGGAAGGCGCACCGGCAGCTCCAGGCCCGCGTGCTGCGCCTGTGTTTCGTGCCCGAGCACTACCAGCTCTACCTGCGCTACCAGGCCGGCCGCCATGCGGGCGGGGGCATGGACCACGACTCCATCGACCAGTACACCCAGTTCCTCCTGCAAAGCCGCGTCAATTCGCGGCTCATCGAGTTCCGCGAACCGGCGCCGCCCGGCGGCGGGCTCGGAGCGCTGAAGATGGTGTCCATCCTCGACATCCTGAACGACGGGTTGTCGGCGGTGTACACCTTCTACGAGCCGGAGCCCGGCCGCAGCTATGGCACCTACAACATCCTGTGGCAGATCGAGCAGACCCGTGCGCTGAAGCTGCCGCACGTGTACCTGGGCTACTGGATCGAGCAAAGCCACAAGATGGCCTACAAGGCGCAGTTCCAGCCGCACGAGCTGCTGCTCGACGGGCGCTGGCAGACGGCGGCGCCGGACACCCGCCACAAATGAAACGAAGCGGCCCGCGATCTGCGGGCCGCTTCGTTCAGGGGACCGGACGCTCAGATGAGCGTCACGCCCGTCTTGGACTGCACTTCCTCGCGAGTCACCTCGGGCGCCAGCTCCACCAGCTTCAGGCCCTGCGGCGTGACGTCCATCACCGCGAGGTCGGTGATGATGCGGTTCACCACCCCCACGCCGGTGAGCGGCAGCGTGCACTTGGGCAGGATCTTCAGGTCGGTGGTGCCGTCCTTCTTCCTGGCCACGTGCTCCATCACGACCAGCACGCGGGGCACGCCGCCCACCAGGTCCATCGCGCCGCCCATGCCCTTGACCATCTTGCCGGGGATCATCCAGTTGGCGAGGTCGCCCTTCTCGCTCACCTGCATGGCGCCCAGGATGGCCAGGTTGATCTTGCCGCCGCGGATCATCGCGAAGCTGTCGTGCGAGCCGAAGATGCTGGTGCCGGCAATGGTGGTCACGGTCTGCTTGCCGGCGTTGATGAGGTCGGCGTCGACTTCGTCCTCGGTCGGGAACGGGCCGATGCCCAGCATGCCGTTTTCGCTTTGCAGCCACACCTCGATGCCGGGCGGCACGAAGTTGGCCACCAGGGTGGGAATGCCGATGCCGAGGTTGACGTAGTAGCCGTCTTTCAGCTCGGAAGCCGCCTTGGCGGCCATCTGGTCTTGGGTCCAGGGCATGTGTGTCTCCTTAGGCCGGGCGGGTCGTGCGCTTCTCGATGCGCTTCTCGGGATGGGCATTCACCACGATGCGATGCACGTAGATGCCCGGCAGGTGGACCGCATCGGGGTCGAGCTCGCCGGTTTCCACCAGGTGCTCCACCTCGACGACGGTGATCTTGCCGGCCATGGCCACGGCCGGGTTGAAGTTGCGTGCGGTGCGGCGGAACACGAGGTTGCCGCTCTTGTCGGCCGTATGCGCCTTGACGAGCGACACCTCGGGTACCAGCGAGCGTTCCATCACGTAGACGTGGCCGTCGAACTCGCGGGTTTCCTTGCCCTCGGCCACGATGGTGCCCACGCCCGTGCGGGTGAAGAAGGCCGGGATGCCGGCGCCGCCGGCGCGCAGCTTCTCGGCCAGCGTGCCCTGCGGCGTGAATTCCAGCTCCAGTTCGCCGGCGAGGTACTGGCGCTCGAATTCCTTGTTCTCGCCCACGTAGCTGGAGATCATCTTCCTGATCTGGCGCGTCTCGAGCAGCTTGCCAAGGCCGAACCCATCGACGCCGGCGTTGTTGGAGATCACGGTGAGGTTCTTGACGCCCGAGTCCTTGAGCGCGTCGATCAGGGCCTCGGGAATGCCGCACAGCCCGAAGCCGCCCACGGCCATCAGCTGCCCTTCCTTCACGATGCCCGCCAGCGCCTCGGCGGCGCTCGGGTAGACCTTGTTCATTGCGACGTCTCCTTCGATATGTCGATGGTGGAACCTGGGGCCGCAGCGTACTACGTATGCCGATACGTAGAATCGCCTAAGGAAACCCCTGCATGGAAACCGACTACCGGATCGCCTTCGAGCTCGCTCCCATGGGCCTGGTGATCTCGCGGCAGCGCGCCATCGTGGACTGCAACCTGGCGCTCGCCGACATGTTCCGCACCCACCGCGAGCTGCTGGTCGGCCAGTCGTTCCAGGTGCTCTACCCGAGCGCCGACGAGTTCGAGCGCACCGGCAAGCGTATCGTGCTGCAGCTCAACCGCGACGGCCGCTATGCCGACGACCGCATCATGAAACGCTCGCCCTTCGACCCCACCGGCGAGCTCTTCTGGTGCCATGTGACGGGCCGCGCACTCAACCCCGACTCGCCGCACGAAGCGGGCATCTGGAGCTTCGAGGATCTGTCGTCGCGCCGGCCCCTCACCACCCCGGCACGCGCCGGGCTCACCGGCCGCGAGCGCGAGGTGGCCGCCCTGCTGATCGAGGGTCGCACCAGCAAGCAGATCGGCCAGGTGCTGGGCGTGAGCCACCGCACGGTGGACATCTACCGGGCCCGGCTGCTGCGCAAGTACGGCGCCGCCACCACGCCGGAACTGGTGCAAAAGCTGGTGGCTGGCTGAGCCGCGACTTTTTTCGACGGCTGCCACGTTCTGTCACAAGCCTTCAACCTGCATGTCATTGAATCGCGGGCGCCGACTCCCCGGCCGCGTGCGAGGCATGCCACTTGACCCGAGGCTTCTACCTCCTCATCGCTGCGCAATTCGTCTCGGGCCTCGCCGACAACGCGCTGCTCATCGTCACCATCGCCCGCCTGCAGGAACTGGCCGCCCCCGCCTGGTGGGTGCCGCTGCTCAAGCTTTTCTTCACCATCGCCTATGTGGTGCTGGCACCGCTGGCCGGCCCGCTGGCCGACAACTGGCGCAAAGGGCGGGTCATGCTGGCGGCCAACGGCATCAAGGCCGGCGGCGCGCTGTTGCTGATCACCGGGCTGCAGCCGCTGGCCGCCTTCGCGATCGTGGGGACCGGCGCGGCCGTCTACTCGCCGGCCAAGTACGGGCTCGTCACCGAGCTGGTGGCGCCGCGCCACCTGGTGGCCGCCAACGGCTGGATCGAGGTGAGCACGGTGTGCTCCATCGTGCTGGGCATCGTGCTCGGCGGCGTGCTCGTCGGTCCCTTGGCCGGCAGCAGCGCCGGCCTGCTGCCGGCACTTCTGGGCGTGCTCGCGCTATATGCGCTGGCTGCCGGGCTCAACACCCGCATTCCCGACAGCGGCGCGCGTTACGCCCGCACACGCTATGCCGTCGGGCCGCTGCTGCGGCACTTCTGGCGCGACAACCTCGCGCTGTGGCGCGACATGCCCGGCCGCACTTCGCTGGCCGTCACCACGCTGTTCTGGGGCGTGGGCGCGACGCTCCAGTTCGTGGTGCTGCGCTGGGCGACGGAAGAGCTGGCACTGCCCCTGGAGGAGGCCGCCTACCTGCAGGGCGTCACCGCGGTGGGCATCACCGCAGGCGCCTGGCTGGCCGGCCGCACCGTGCCGCTGCGCCAGGCGCCCGCGGTGCTGCCGCTGGGCGTGGCGATGGGCCTGCTGGTACCCGGCATCACCGCGCTCGGCAGCGTGCACAGCACCTGGCCGCTGCTGGTGCTGGTAGGCGGCTGCGCGGGCTTTTTCGTGGTGCCCATGAACGCGCTCCTGCAGCACCGCGGCCATGCGCTGCTCAGCGCCGGCAGGTCGATCGCGGTGCAGAACTTCAACGAGAACCTGAGCGTGCTGCTGATGCTCGGCCTCTATGCCGCACTGCTGGCTGCCGACGTGCCGCTGGTGCTGCTGGTGTGGGGGTTCGGGCTGGCGGTGGCGGGGGCCATGGCGCTCATTGCATCGGCCCATCACAGGGCCCGGCATCCCAACCGTTTCGAAGCCACCAAGGTGCAGCAGGAGAGTGCATGAAGATCCTCATCGTGACCGATGCATGGGAGCCGCAGGTCAACGGTGTCGTACGAACGCTGAAGATGACGCGCCGCGAACTCGAGTCCGCCGGTCACGCGGTGGAGGTGTTGTCGCCGCTGGGCTTTCGCTCCATGCCCTGCCCCACCTACCCCGAGATCCACCTCGCGCTCACGACGCGCCGCGAGCTCGAGCGCCGCATCGATGCCATTGCGCCCGACCGCCTGCACATCGCCACCGAAGGTCCGCTGGGCTGGGGCGTGCGGCGCATCGCGTTGCGCCGCGGCTGGCAGTTCACCACCGCCTACCACAGCCGCTTTCCCGAATACGTGCACGCCCGCTTCCGCCTGCCGGTCGCCTGGAGCTATGCGCTGCTGCGCCGCTTCCACAACGCGGGTGTCGCAACCCTGGCGCCCACACCGGCCATCGTGGACGACCTGAACGCGCGCGGCTTCGAACGCGCGAGGCTTTGGTCGCGTGGCGTCGACCTGGCGATGTTCCAGGCCGACGGCGAACGCCTGCCGCGCAAGAACGGCGAACCCGTGTTCCTGTACGTCGGGCGCCTGGCAGTGGAAAAGCAGGTCGACGCCTTCCTGAAGCTCGACCTGCCCGGCGAGAAATGGGTGGCCGGTGAAGGCCCCGAGCGGGCCCGGCTCGAAGCCCGCTATCCCGGCGTGCGCTGGTTCGGCGTGCTCGACGGCACCGAGCTCGCGCGCCTGTACCGCTCGGCCGACGTGATGGTGTTCCCGAGCGTGACCGACACCTTCGGCCTGGTGATGGTCGAGTCCATGGCCTGCGGCACGCCGGTGGCGGCCTTCCCGGTGCCCGGGCCGATCGACGTGGTGGGGCAGTCGGGCGGCGGCGTGCTGGACCATGACCTCCGCGAAGCCTGCATGCGGGCCCTGCAGCTGCCGCGCGACGCGGTGCGCCGGCATGCCGAGCAGTTTTCGTGGGGTGCCGCGACCCGTCAGTTCTTCGAGGCGTTGCGGCCGGTGCAAAAAGCTGCGGGCTAGGAAAGGTCCCCCGCCAACCGCCAGCCTGCCAGCAGCGCGGCCGGCAGGCGGCCGTGCGCCAGCCAGTCATCGATCGCAGCCGCCTCGTTGTCGCAGGCCAGGCCCTGGGCCTGCAGCCACGCCGCGTCGTGATAGGTGCGGCTGTACCGCTGCCCGCCGTCGCACAGCAGGGCCACGATGGCGCCGGACTCGTCGCGCTCACGCATCTGCCGGGCGCAGGCCAGCGCCGCCACCAGGTTGGTGCCGGTGGAGCCGCCCACCGGCCGGCCGAGGCGCCGGCTCAAGGCGTGCATGGCGCCCAGCGACCACACGTCGGGCACCTTCACCATCGCGTCCAGCACGTCGGGCATGAAGGACGCCTCCACGCGCGGGCGGCCGATGCCTTCGATGCGCGACCCCTGCTCGATGCGCAGCCTGGCGTCGCGGGTCAGGTAGTGGTCGAAGAACACCGAGCGCTCGGCGTCGGCGCCGCACACCCGGGTGTCGTGGCGGCAGTAGCGCACGTAGCGCCCCAGCGTGGCGAGCGTGCCGCCGGTGCCGGCGCTCGACACCAGCCAGGCCGGCACCGGAAACGGCTCCAACCGCATCTGCGCAAAGATGGATTCGGCGATGTTGTTGTTGGCACGCCAGTCGGTGGCCCGCTCGGCATGGGTGAACTGGTCCATGTAGTGGCCGCCCAGCTCTTCGGCCAGCCGCTGCGACTCGGCATAGATGGTCGTCGGATCGTCCACCAGGTGGCAGCGCCCGCCCTGGAACTCGATGGCGGCGATCTTCTCGGCCGAGGTGGAACGCGGCATCACCGCCACGAAGGCCAGGCCCAGCAGCCGCGAGAAATAGGCTTCCGAAATGGCCGTGGAGCCGCTCGACGCCTCGACCACCGTGCTGCGCTCGTGCAGCCAGCCGTTGCACAAGGCGTGCAGGAAGAGCGACCGCGCGAGGCGGTGCTTCAGGCTGCCGGTGGGGTGGCTGGACTCGTCCTTCAGGTACAGCGAGATGCCGGCAAACCCGGGCAGCGCCACCGGGATCAGGTGGGTGTCGCTGGAGCGCTGGAAGTCGGCGTCGATGCGGCGCACCGCCTCGCGCACCCATGCGCGGTGGCTTGCTGAAGAGGCCTCCGGCTTCATGCGCCGCCCCCAGGCTTGTCCACGCCCAGCTCGGCATACAGCCGGTCGACCAGCGAGGCCAGTCGCGCCACCTCGTCGCCCAGGCGCTGCTGCTCGCGGCGCAGCGCTGCCAGCTCGGAAGGCGCCACCGGCGCGTCGCCAGCGGCCGTGGACTCGGCGGGCACTTCCACCTCGCCGCACAGCAGGTGCGCCCAGCGCGCCTCGCGCGCCCCGGGGGCGCGCGGCAGCTTCACCACCTTGGGAGGAGCGTCCTGCGCCAGCTCGTCCAGGAAGGCCTCCACCGACGAGATGTCGGCGAAGCGGTGCAGCCGCTCGCTGTTCTGCCGCAACTCGGCCGCCGTCTGCGGGCCGCGCAGCATCAGCACCGACAGCAGCGCGGCCGACTGGCTGGGCACGCCGATCACCCGCTGCATGTTGTGCTCGTAGCGGGCCACCCGGCTGCCGCTCACCTCGACGACCAGGCTCAGGGCCCGCAGCTCGTCGAGCGCTCCCAGCACCTCGGGCTCGCTCACGTTCATCACCGGGTCGCGGGCGGTCTTCTGGTTCACGCCCAGCACCAGCGTGTTGAGCGACAGCGGGTAGGAGTCGGGCACGGTGTGCTGCTTCTCGAACAGCACCGAAACCACGCGGGCTTCGAGGGGGGTCAGGCTTCTCATGGTCTGTGTCGTTGTCGCAGGGGTGTGTCAGCGGTGAGCGCGTATGGACAGGAGGATGCCACCGACGAAGCAGGCGGCGGCGGCAGTCTGCGCGGCAGTGGGCCAGGTGCCGTCCCACGCGAAGGAATAGACGAGCGCGAACACCGTTTCCGACACGATGAGCTGGCCCGACAGGGAGGTGGGCAGGCGCTGGCTCGCCACGTTCCACCACCAGCCGGCCAGCCATGACGAGCCCAGCCCGGTGAACAGGCACACCGCCACGAAGGCCACCACGGGCCGCGCCTCGCCGCCGACCGGCTGCGGCAGCAGCAGCCCCGCGGCCGCCGCATAGGCCGCCAGGGCGCCGAGCGCCGTCGCCAGGCCGAGCGCGTTGTTCCAGGCCGCCGGCTCCAGGTGCGGATGGCGCTTCAGCCACCGGGCGTTGAGCACGGCGAACAGGGTCCAGCTTGCCAGCGACAGCAGCGCCAGCACCACGCCGCGCCAGTAGGCTGCGGCCGCGGTGCCGCCCGCCGCAACCTGGTGCGCAGGCGCCCACAGCATGAGCATGAGCCCGGCCAGCGTGAGGGCGAGGCCGGGCCCGAGCGCCGTCCAGCGCAGCCCGGCCGGCTTGCCCAGCAGCATGATCCACACCGGGATCGTGCCGATGATGAGGGTGGGCACCTCGGTGCCCGCACGCTGGATGGCGGCCGACAACAGGAAGTAGTAGCCGGTGTTGCCAACGAGGCTCAGCCCCGCCGCCGCCCACCAGTCGCCTCGGCGCAGGCGGGCCAGCGAGCGGCGCATCCACCAGCCGAACAGCAGCGCGACCAGGCCGTAGGCCGCATAGCGGCCGCTGGTGATCTCCAGCGCGGTGAAACCCGGCAACAGGCGAGGTGCCACGAACACCACGCCCCACAACGCGCCCGCCCCCAGGCCGGCCAGGATGCCGACCAGCCGGCTCTGGCTCGCGAATTGCTCGTGGGGAGAGTCCGAGTGCGGCGTTGTCATCGGGGGCGCACCCTAGCACAGCCCCCGGCCGTCACACGGCTGTCGCGGCCGCATGCCAACGTCGCGGCCGTTCGCGCTCGCTGAGCGCCCACGGGAGACACCATGAAGCAACAACGTTCGCTGCTGGCCAGTGTGCTGGCGCTGTCGCTCACCACGCTGGCCTGCGCCGCGCCGCCCGCGGCCGACAACGGCCGCTGGCAGCAGGCCGACCATGAAGGCTGGGAACTGCCGGATGCCGAAGCCGCGGCCGATGCGCGCCGCGGCCATGGCTGGGGCTGGTGGGACCACCTCATGAAGCCCTTCACCGTGAAGATCATCGGCTTCAACGACTACCACGGGAACCTGCAATCGCCCGGCACCTTCGGCCAGAACACCGCCGTCCCGGCCGCCCAGCGTCCTGCCGTGGGCGGCGCCGACTACCTAGCCGCCTACGTGGCGCGGCTCAAGCGCCAGAACCGGCACAACGTGGTGGTGGGCGCGGGCGACTTCATCGGTGCATCGCCGCTCGTGTCGGCGCTGTTCTTCGACGAGCCTTCGGTCGAGACGCTCAACCGCATCGGGCTCGATTTCAACGCGGTGGGCAACCACGAGTTCGACAAGGGAGCGGCCGAGCTGCTGCGCCTGCAGAACGGCGGCTGCAAGACCACCAACGGCGTGGTGGACCCCAACAGCTGCAAGGGCGCGCAGGTCGGCACGCCAGTGCCTTTCGAGGGCGCCAGGTTCAAGTGGCTGTCGGCCAACGTCGTCTCCACCGCCACCGGCCGGCCGCTGCTCAAGCCCTACGGCATCAAGTCGTTCAAGGGCGTCAAGATCGCCTTCATCGGCATGACGCTCAAGGCCACGCCCAACATCGTCACGCCCACCGGCGTGGCCGGGCTCGAGTTTCGCGACGAAGCCGACACGGTGAACGCGCTGGTGCCCCGGCTCAAGCGCCATGGCGTCGAAGCCATCGTGGTGCTGGTGCACCAGGGCGGCTTCCAGTCCGCCGGCCTGTCGGACATCAACGGCTGCGACGGCAACCTCGCCAACTCCGACATCGCCAAGGTGGTCTCGCGCCTGCACGACGAGGTGGACCTGGTCGTCAGCGGCCACACCCACGCGGCCTACAACTGTTCGGCCGGCACGCTGGACGTGAAGTCGGTCAACGGCACGGTGACGAGCACGCCGCGGCCCACCGGCCTGCCCAATGCCCGCGGCCGGCTCATCCCCGTGACCAGCTCCAGCGCCTTCGGCCGCGTGCTCACCGACATCGACGTGACCATCGACCCGAGGCGCCGCGACATCGTGGCGGTGAACGCGACCAACCGCCTGGTGGACCGCACCGACCCCGAGATCAACACCGCCATCGCGGCAGACCCGTCGGTGCGCAACCTGGTCAACAACTACAACGCCCTGGTGTCGCCCATTGCCAACCAGGTGATCGGCTCCATCACCACCGCACTGCCCAACTCGGCAGACGCCGCCAGCAACATGCCTGCCGGCGAGCTGATCGCCGACGCGCAGCTGGCGGCCACCGCGCCGGCGAGCTTCGGCGGTGCGGTGATCGCCTTCATGAACCCGGGCGGCGTGCGCAGCCCGGGCTTCACCTTCCCGTCCGGCCCGGCCGGCGAAGGCGACGGCAACATCACCTACGGTGAAGCCTTCACCACCCAGCCCTTCGGCAACAGCCTCGTGACGCTCACGCTCACCGCGCAGGACCTCAAGAACCTGCTCGAGCAGCAGTTCGCGGGCTGCCGCGAACAAGGCACCACGCGCATGCTGATCCCGTCCGCCGGGTTCAAGTACACGTGGGACTCGACCAAGGGTTGCGACGCGCGCATCACCGACGTGCGGCTGGTCAATGCGAACGGTGCGGTGACCGACCAGATCGTCGACAGCCTTGGCACCGTGCTGCAGCCCGCCAGGACCTACCGCGTGACGGTGAACAACTTCCTGGCCACCGGCGGCGACGGCTTCAAGGTGCTGCAAGGCGGCACCAACCCCCTGGGCGGCGCGCAGGACATCGATGCGCTCACCGCCTACCTGGCCGGCTTCAAGCTGCCGAGCTTCCCGGCCTACGATCCCGGCGCGCCGGCGCTCGGCAAGCCGCGCATCACGCGCCTGCCGTGAGGCGATCCGCTGCCGCCCTGCTCGTCGCCGCCGTGTCCACCACCGCGGCGGCCGAAGGCCTGCCGATCGGCGAGCGTTCGGCGGCGCTGCGCGACTGGATCGCCACCGCCGAGACGCAGCTCTCGCAGGGCCGCGCCGTCGAGGCCGCGCAGGGCTTCGACCGTGCGGCGAACTCCGAGCACGCAGCCGACATCGAGGCCGGCCTGGTGCGCAGCTACCTGCAGAACGGCGAGTTCCGCCGCGCCCTGGCCTTCGCCTCGCACACGGCCGGCGCGCACCGCGACAAGTCCATCGGCACAGCGCTGTACGTCTGGCTGCTGCAACTGAGCGGCCAGCGCGAGTTCGGGCAGCGGCTGCTGCAGCAGGCCCGGGAGCGCCTGCCGCAGGACACCCTGCTGGCCGAAGTGGACAGCCAGCTCGGCTCGGCCACACCGCGGGTGACCCTCACGATGCTGGAGGCACCGGCGAGGCTCGCGCCCTATCCGGCCGGCGAACCCGTGCCCGACCAGGCCCGTGTGGTGGCCAGCGGCCTGCTGGTGGACAACGGCCGCCAGGCCCTGGTGCCGGCCTCTGCGCTGGAGGGCGCGCAGCAGGTCTGGCTGCGCGATGGAGCGGGCCGCACCTGGCCGGCCGTCATGCAGCAGCGGCAGCTGAAGAACCTGCCGCTGGCAGTGGTGGCGCTGCAACGCGCGGCCGACGATGCCCCGGCGCTGCAGGCCGTGCCTCGCGATGCCTTCCCCGGATCACCCGGCTATGCCGTCGCCTACACCGGCGCCGGTGAGGCCACGCCGGCGTGGCCGTGGTTGCGCCCGGGCTTCCTGGGCAACTTCGACATGGCCAGCGGCCAACGCCGCCTGGGCATCGAGCTGCCGTCGAATGCGCTGCCCGGCGGCCCGGTGTTCGACGTCGCCGGCCGGCTGGTCGGCTTGAGTTCGGCCGGGGGCCGGCTGCTGCCCGTCTCGTCGCTGCAGGCCGAGCTGCCAGCGCTCCTCGCGGCGGCGCCTTCCGAAGCACCCGCCGCCCGCCTGGCCACCGATGAACTCTACGAGCGCGCCATGAAGGCGACCCTGCAGGTCATCGTGCTGCGCTGAGTTCGCTCACACGCCGAAACCGTCGTCGGCCTGGATCACCGCGCCGTTGACGAAGTGGCTTTCGTTGGCACAGAGCATCACGATCAGCGCGTCGAGGTCCTTCGGCTGGCCGAGCCGGCGCCGCGGCAGCATCTCGACCAGCTTGCGGCCCTGCTCGGTTTCCCAGTGGTGGTGGTTGATCTCGGTGTCGATGTAGCCGGGGCAGACGGCGTTCACGTTGATGCCGTAGCGGCCCCACTCCAGCGCCATCGCTCGCGTCATGTGCACCACCGCCGCCTTGCTCATCGCGTACACGCCGATCTGGCCCAGCACGCGCAGGCCCGCCATCGACGCGATGTTGACGATGCGCCCGCCGGTGAAGGTGCCGGGCGCCGCGCCCTTGGCGCGCGCCAGCATGCGCTTGCCCACTTCCTGGGCCACGAAGAAGGCACCCTTGGTGTTGGTATCCGTCACGTAGTCGTAGTCTTCCTCGCTCACGTCCACCAGCTTCTGCGTGGTGCTCACCCCCGAGTTGTTGATGAGGATGTCGAGCGGACCGACTTCGGTTTCGGCATGCGCCACCGCAGAGCGGATGCTGGTCACGTCGGTCACGTCCAGGCCGACCACGTGCGCATCGCCGCCGTTGCCTTCGATCTCCGAACGCAAGGTCTTCAGGCGCTCGACGCGGCGACCGGCCAGCACGACGGCCGCGCCGGCCCTGGCCAGCGTGCGCGCAAACTGCGCGCCCAGGCCGCTCGATGCGCCGGTGATCAGGGCCACGCGGCCGGAAAGGTCGATGCTGTAACTCATGAATGGCTCCTCGCGGCACTTCTTGTTCGCGGCGACGATAGCACGCGAGTTTGCACCTCGAATGTCACGGCTCGGACAGCGGCTCGGCGCTAGTGGCCCGACACTAGGAACAAAAAAGAACGACCGTTCTTTTTTGCGCGAGCGCCGCTTAGAATCGCGCGCAGTCCTGAATCCAAAACCCCCGAGGAAGACACATGACGCCACAGGAGATCCTGGAGCAGTACGGCCCGCGAGAGGCCATGGAATACGACGTGGTGATCGTGGGCGCCGGCCCCGCCGGCCTGGCCACCGCGATCCGCCTCAAGCAGCTCAATGCGGACATCTCCGTGGTGGTGCTCGAGAAGGGTTCGGAGCCCGGCGCGCACATCCTGTCGGGCGCGGTGATGGACCCGCGTGCGATCAATGAACTCCTGCCGAACTGGAAGGAACTGGGCGCGCCGCTGAACCAGGCGGTCACCGGCGACGACGTGCTGTTCCTGTCGGAGACCGGCAGCAGGCGCACGCCCGACTGGCTGGTGCCGCGCAATTTCCACAACGACGGCTGCTACGTCATCTCGCTGTCCAACGTGGTCAAGTGGATGGCCCAGCAGGCCGAAAGCCTGGGCGTCGAGATCTTCCCGGGCTTCGCCGCGGCCGAGGTGCTGTACGACGAGCAGGGCCGGGTGAAGGGCGTGGCCACCGGCAACCTGGGGCTGGGCAAGGACGGCGAACCCACCGGCAACTTCCAGCTCGGCATGGAGCTGCTGGGCAAGTACACGATCTTTGCCGAGGGCGCGCGCGGCCACCTGGGCAAGCAGCTGCTAGCGAAGTTCAACCTCACCGAAGGCAAGGACCCGCAGAGCTTCGCCATCGGCGTGAAGGAGCTGTGGGAGATCCCGGCCGAAAAGGCCAGGCCCGGCCTCGTGGTGCATACCGCCGGCTGGCCGATGACCGACGACACCTTCGGCGGCGGCTTCCTCTACCACCTCGAGGGCAACAAGGTCACCCTGGGCTTCGTGGTCGGCCTCGACTACGAGAACCCCTACATGAGCCCCTTCGAGGAAATGCAGCGCTGGAAGGCGCACCCGGCCATCCGGGCGCACATCGAAGGCGGCAAGCGCATCGGCTACGGCGCCCGCGCCATCAACAATGGCACGCCGCAGGCACTGCCCAAGACGGTGTTCCCCGGCGGCGCGCTGATCGGCTGCGACGCCGGCTACCTGAATGCGGCGCGCATCAAGGGCAGCCACGCGGCCATCAAGAGCGGCATGCTGTGTGCCGAGGCGCTGGCACCGGCACTCGCCGCGGGCCGCTCGCATGACGAGCTTTCCGCCTACCCCGAGGCCTTCGAGAAGAGCTGGCTGAACGAGGAGCTGCAGCAGTCGCGCAACTTCAAGCTGTGGTTCAAGAAGGGCAAGCTCGCCGGCCAGCTGATGACCGGCATCGAGCAATGGCTGCTGCCCAAGCTGGGCGTCGCCAACCCGCCGTGGACGCTGCACACCACCAAGCGCGACAACGAAAGCCTCAGGCCGGCGGCCGAATGCCAGCCGATCAGCTACCCCAAGCCCGACGGCAAGATCACCTTCGACCGGCTGTCCTCGGTGTTCATCAGCAACACCAACCACGAGGAAAACCAGCCCGCGCACCTGACGCTCAAGGACGCGGCGATTCCGGTGCAGGTGAACCTCGGCAAGTTCGCCGGGCCGGAGAGCCGCTACTGCCCCGCCGGTGTGTACGAGTTCGTCCGGAACGACGACAACACCGAGCG
>CAMLNA010000034.1 GCA_946481025.1 uncultured Rivibacter sp. | reverse complement strand
GTGAAGGTGTTCAGAGGAGCCCGCAATGCCAAGACCCGTCACTCTCTTCACCGGCCAGTGGGCCGACCTTCCGTTGGCTGAACTGGCACCGCTGGCCCGGCGGATGGGCTATGACGGCCTGGAGCTCGCCTGCTGGGGCGATCACTTCAATGTGCAGCAGGCGCTGCGCGACGACGGCTATTGCGAACGGCAGCGCCGGCTGCTCGCCTCCCACGGCCTGCAGTGTTTCGCCATCGGCAACCACCTCACCGGCCAGGCGGTGTGCGACCGCATCGACGAGCGCCACAAGGCCATCGTGCCCGCGCACGTGTGGGGCGACGGCGACCCCGAAGGCGTGCGCCGCCGCGCCGCGCAGGAGATGCAGGACACGGCGCGCGCGGCCCGCCGCTTCGGCGTGCCCACCGTCACCGGCTTCACCGGCTCGTCGATCTGGCATTCGATCTATGCCTTTCCGCCGACCACCCAGGCCTACTGGGACGCCGGCTTCGAGGACTTCGCGCAGCGCTGGATCCCCATCCTCGACGTGTTCGACAAGGAAGGCATCGACTTCGCGCTCGAAGTTCACCCCACCGAGATCGCCTTCGACATCGCTTCGGCCCAGCGTGCCATCGAAGCGGTCAAGGGCCACCGGCGCTTCGGCTTCAACTTCGACCCGAGCCACCTCGCCTACCAGGGCGTGGACTACGTGAAGTTCATCCGCACCTTCGCGGTCCGCATCCACAACTGCCACATGAAGGACGTGTGGTGGGGCAAGGGCGACGGCACGGTCGGCACCTTCGGCGGCCACACCAGCTTCGGCGACGCACGCCGCGGCTGGGACTTCCGCAGCGTGGGCCGCGGCATGATCGACTTCGAGTCCATCATCGTGGCGCTCAACGACGTCGGCTACCAGGGGCCCTTGAGCGTCGAGTGGGAAGACAGCCGCATGGACCGGGTGCACGGAGCGACCGAAAGTGCTGCCTTCTGCAAGCGGCTCGACTTCAAACCCGCGGCGCAGGCATTCGACGCCGCGTTCGACAACAAGGGCTGACCGCATGCGCGTCTTCCGTTATGCAATGGTCGGCGGCGGCCAGGGGGCCTTCATCGGCGGCGTGCACCGCATGGCCATGGCGCTCGACGGGCGCTATGCGCTGGTGGCCGGCGCCTTGTCGAGCGACCCCGAGCGCGCCCGCGCCTCGGGCCGCGAACTGGGCCTGCCCGACGACCGCAACCACGCCCGCTGGCAGGACCTGCTCGAGGACGAGCTCAAGCGTCCTCGAGGCGAGCGCATCGACGTGGTGTGCATCGTCACGCCCAACCACCTGCACTACGAGGTGGCGCGCGCCTTCACCGAAGCCGGCTTCCACGTGGTGTGCGACAAGCCGCTGTGCCACACCGGCGAACAGGCCGACGAACTGGTCCAGCTGTCGCGCCGCCGCGGCACCGTGTTCGGCGTGACCTACAACTACACCGGCTACCCGATGGTGCGCCAGGCACGCGAGATGGTGAAAAGCGGTGCACTCGGCCCGCTGCGCAAGGTGGTGGTCGAGTACCACCAGGGCTGGCTCGCCCGCAACGTGGAATCCAACAAGCAGGCCGAGTGGCGGCTCGACCCGCAACGCAGCGGCATCGCGGGCGCCATGGGCGACATCGGCTCGCATGCCGAGAACCTGGTCGCCACGGTGACGGGGCTGCAGGTCGAGAGCCTGTGCGCCGACCTCACCAGCTTCGGAGCCGGCCGCACGCTCGACGACGATGCCTCGCTGCTGCTGCGCTTCGCGGGCGGCGCGCGCGGCGCGATGCTCGCCTCGCAGATCGAAAGCGGCTGCGAGAACGATTTGCGTTTGCGGGTGTCAGGCACCCTCGGCACTCTGATATGGCGCCAGGAAGAACCCAACCGCCTGGAGTTCGCGCCGCTGGAGGGCCCGCGCCAGGTGCTCACCCGCGGCTCGCCCTGGCTGGGCGAAGCGGCCCGCCGCGCCACGCGGCTGCCCGGCGGCCACCCGGAGGCTTTCATCGAGGCCTTTGCGAACGTGTACCTGGGCGTCGCTGAAGCCATGGCGGCGGCCAGGGCCGGCCGGGCGCCGGCGACTCACGAAGCGGATTTCCCCACGGTGGCCGACGGTGCTCGCGGCGTGCGCTTCATCGAGAAGACGGTGGCATCGGCGCGATCGGAAGCGAAATGGACGGCATGGAGTTGACCCGATAGGCGGGCAGGGAGGGCGAACAGGTCGCTAGCCGTTATCCCTCGGAACGCGGCATAGCCAATATTCCGGCAGCTGGTGGTCGCCGGCTACCGCGTGGATGAGGATGCCGTAGTCCGTTTCCGAGTAGAAGAGCTTGAACGGGAAGTCAGCCACTAGTCGGCGTCTGGTTCTGGCCGGGCCGGGTTTGCCGTGGGAAGGGAACGTGGTTGCCAGTTGCGCCGCGAGCTCGACTTCCGTGCGGAAGCGGCCCCCAAGTCCTTTACGCAGGGTCTCGTAGTACGCGATCTGGGCTAGGAGTTCGGAACGAGCCTCCTTCGTGAAGCGAGCCTGCTTCACGAAGGAATGCGGCGCGCTTCAGCGAAGACGTCTTCAGCGGCAAAGGTTTCCACCTCGCCCCGTTCATATGCAGCAACCCGGCTTTCGATCTCCTTCGCCCACGCGGCCTCCACTTCAGCGAGCGGAGGCTCATGGAGCGACTCCAGCAGCAGTTCGACGAGGCGCGAGCGTTCCGCAGCCGGCAGGGCACGGGCTTTTTCAGCGAGGTCAGCAACGATATCCGACATGGCAAGACTCCAGGCGACCGACCCATGATACTGATCGGCGACAGGTCCTTGCCGGCGGCAAGGCTCAAGCGCTCCACGCCAGCAGCCTCGCCGATGTAACGGTCGCACCGCTCCGGCGCGTGCCGTGACGTTTTGCACGTGCCCCTGTTCAACATCGGTGCGCGCGGGCCGATAGTTCCTGCATCGCTTTCTTGCCTCTGGTCGAGTGCCGTATTTGCGGCCGAGGTGTCCACATGCATGAGTCTTCCGGTGCCCTGCCTGCGCGCTCGCTGCGTCGCCTTCGCCTGTTCCTGAAAGGCCTGCCGGTCCTGCTGCTCGCGCCTGCGCTGGCGCACGCCGATCATGGGCAGGACGACCCCGACGAAGACCTCGCCCGGCTGCTGGAGGCGCAGGTCGAAGGCGTTTCCCGCTATGCCGAGAGCACGCTCGATGCTCCCGCGGTGGTGCGCGTGTTTCAACGCGAGGACGCCCGGCTGCTGGGCCACACCACGGTGGGCGAGATCCTGCAGCGGTTGCCGGGCGGCTATCTCACCAGCGACCGCAGCTACACCTCGCTGGGACTGCGAGGCTTCAACCGGCCGGGCGACTACAACTCACGCACGCTGATGACGATCGACGGCTATCGCGTCAACGACGTCATCTACGACCAGGCGCTGCCGGACAACACCTTCCCGCTGCCCGCCGACTGGGTCCGGCGCACCGAGCTGATCTACGGCCCGGCATCGTCCGTCTACGGCGGCAACGCGCTGTTCGGTGTGGCCAACTTCGTCACGCTCGACGGCGCCGATGCCCCGGGCGCCGCCGCCCGCGTGAGCCTCGGCAGCTTCGGCACCCGGCGTGCGATGGTGCAGTACGGCTACAGCAGCGGCCAGGGCGACGGGCAGGGGACCGACGTGTTCATCGGCGTCGTCGGCCAACGCTCGCGCGGCGAAGACCTGAGCTTTCCCGAGCTGGCCACGCCGGCCGTGCCCGATGGCGTGGCGCGCGGGCTCGATGGCACCCGGCAGCATGGCCTGCTGGCCAAGGCGCGCCTCGGTCGCTGGCGCCTCACGCTGGCAGCCAACGAACGCGACAAGAACATCGCCACCGGGGAGTTCGGCACCGTGTTCGGCGCCGACGGCACGCGCTACGTGGACAGCTACGCCTTCGGCGAGCTGGCGTGGGACGGCGCATGGAGTGCCGACCTGCGCACCAGCGCGCGCGTCAGCGTGTCGTCCTACCGCTACCGCGGCCGCTACGTGCTCGACGAAGGCGAGCCGGCCTACCTGATCAACCACGACGACCTGCGGGGCCGCTGGCTGGGTGCCGAGTGGCGCCTGCAGTGGCGGCGATGGACCAACCATGCGGTGGTGGCCGGCGTGGACCTGCGCCGCACGCTCGATGCCCGCCTGCACAACTTCGACGAGGAGCCTCACGCCGTGGTGCAGGACGTGCGGGTGCGTTCGAGCGGCTATGGCTTCTTTGCGCAGGACCAGATGCGCCTGTCCGAGCGGTGGTCGCTGACGCTGGGCGCGCGGCTCGACCATGCGCCGACCCACGACGCCGAGTTCTCGCCGCGCCTCGCGCTGGTATGGCGCCCGGGCGCCGCCCACGCGTGGAAGTTGAGCGCCGGGCGCGCCTTCCGTGCGCCCAACCTGTCTGAGCGCTACTACGAAGACGGCGTGTCGCAGGTGGCCAACCCGGGGCTGCGCTCCGAGTCCATCCGCACCGTCGAGCTGGCCTGGGAACATGCCATCGATGCCCAGACGCGGGTGTCGGCCAGCGTCTACCGCTACCGCCTGAGCAACATGATCGACTTCGTGCTGCCCGAAGGCGAGGACATCGGCCAGTACCAGAACATCAGCCGCGCCGGCACCACCGGCGTCGATGCGGAGATCGAACATGCGGCCTCGACCGGCTGGCGCTGGCGCGCCAGTGCCTCGGTGGTGCGCGCACGCATCAACGGCGAGATGCCGCACAACTCGCCGCGCTGGCTGATCAAGGGCCATGCGCTGGCGCCGCTGGCGAGCGGCTGGTGGCTGGGCGCCGAGCTCGATGCGCTGGGCGCGCGGCGCGGGCCGCAGCCGGTGGAAGCCTATGTCACCGTGAACGGCGTGCTGCGCCATGCCGTGGGCACCCGCCAGGAGCTGTCGCTGCGGGTCAGCAACCTCGGCGACGCCGCTGCCTACGACGTGCCCACGCCGGGTCTCTCGGTTGACCGCGTGCCGCGTGCGCGCCGAGCCTTCACGCTGGACTGGCAGTCTGCCTTCTGATCCGGCGATGACGCGCAGTCCCTCGAACCTTTGGCCATGCATGCGGCGGCTGCGGCGGCTCGGCGCTGCTTGCCTGCTCACGGCGGCGGCCGGCATGTCGCCGGCCGTGGCACAGGAAGGCGCCCGCGGCGAGCCGCAGCTGAAGGCGCAGATCGTCTTCCGCGCGCTGCTGTTCGTCCAATGGCCGCGCACGGCGGCCACTGAGGGGCCTCTGCGCTTCTGCGTGTTCGACGAGTCTCCGCTGGCGCTCGCCCTGCGCGACTTCGACGGGCGCCGCGTCAACGATCGCGTGCTGCAGTGGCGCCGCGTTGGCGTGGACCAGCTGGCCTCCTGCCAGGTGGCGTATGCGAGCGGTGCCTCCGGCCTCGCGGCGCTCGGGCGCCACGACCTGCAGGGCGTCTTGTGGGTCGGCGACGAGCTGGGGCTGCTCGAGCGCGGCGTGATGCTCAACCTGCAGGTCGATGGCGGGCGCATCGTGTTCGACATCGGCCTGGGCGCGCTGCGGCGCCAGGGACTGGACATCAGTGCCAAGGTGCTGCGGCTGGCACGCTACGTGAAGGAATCGTGATGCGCTGGCAGGGTTTCGACGCCGAACCGCCGCCGCTGGCGCATGGCACGCCGGGCGAAGGCCTGCTGGCCGCGGCGGCGATGCTGCTGCTGGTGGTGGCGCTCACCGTCCTGCAGTACGGCGCCTTGCGGGAGCGCCTGCGGGAGGAGCTGCTCACGCAGGCCGAGATCGTGGGGCGCACCGTCAATGCCGCGGTGCTGTTCGACAGCGAGGCCGACGCGCGCGAGATCCTGGCGTCGCTGAGCGGCTCGCCGCTCGTGGAGTCGGCCCGGCTGTTCCGCGCCGACCGCACCAGCCTCGCGGCCTACCGCCGTGCGACGCCGGCGCCGCACTGGTGGGCCCGGCATGCCGGGACCGAAGAGGTGGAGCACACCATCATTGCCAACGGCATGGCGATCGGGCGGCTGCAGATGTCGGCCGAACGCACCGGCGTGTGGACGGCGCTGTTCAAGTTCGCCGGCGGCGCGCTGGCGGTGATGCTGGTGGCGCTGGCGCTGGCCGCCGTGGTGGCACGGCGCATGCGGGCCAAGGTGCGCGAAAGCGAGGCGCGCACGCGCTTCCTGGCCACGCACGATGCGCTCACCGGCCTGCCCAACCGCAACACCTTCCAGGCGCTCATGCATCACGCGAAGGGCCACTGGGACCGCCATGCCCGCACCGATGCGCTGCTGTTCCTCGACATCGACAACTTCAAGCAGATCAACGACCGCATGGGCCACGCAGCCGGAGATGTCGTGCTCAAGCAGGTGGCCGAGCGCCTGCAGGCCACCGTGCGCGAAGGCGACGTGGTGGCGCGCCTGGCGGGCGACGAGTTCGCGCTGCTGCTAGAGGCGGTCAACGCCAACGTGGCCACGCGCGTGGCGGCCGAGCTGGTGCGCAAGCTGCCGCTGCCCATGAACGTGGAGGGCAGCGAGCTGCGGGTGTCGGTGTCGGTGGGCGTGGCGCTGCTGCCGGCCGATGCGCGCACGCCCGAAGAGGCGATGCGCTGCGCCGATGCCGCCATGTACCAGGCCAAGCGCACCGGCAAGGACGGCTACCACTTCTATTCGTCGCAGCTCGGTGATGCGATGAAGGCGCGCCTGACCCTCGAGACCGACCTGCGCGCCGGCATCCCGCGCGGCGAGATATCGCTGGCCTACCAGCCCATCTTCGACAGCCAGGGCCGCCTCGTGTCGTTCGAGGCGCTCGCGCGCTGGCACCGGCCCGGGATCGGCCCGGTGTCGCCGGTCGAGTTCATTCCGGTGGCCGAAAGCTCCGAGCTCATCGTGCCGCTCGGGCTGTCGGTGCTGCGCCGGCTGCGAGCCGACCTCGACGCCTGGCAGCAGGCCGGCCTGGAGGTGCCGCCGGTGGCGCTGAACCTGTCGTCGCGCCAGTTCCGCCGCGATGCGCACCGCCAGGGCTACCTCGACGCCTTGCGCGAGCTCTCGCTCGGGCCTGCCACGGTGGAGTTCGAGCTCACCGAGTCGAACGTCTTCGAAGACATGGACTCGCCGCACTCGGTGGTGGTGGCGCTGCAGAGCCTGGGCTACCCGCTGGCCATCGACGACTTCGGCACCGGCTACAGCTCGCTGGGCTACCTGCGCCGCATGCGCTGCCGCAAGCTCAAGATCGACCGGCTGTTCATCAAGGGCGTTGCCGGCTCCGAGGAGGCCTCGATGCTGGTGCAGTCGATGATCGACGTGGCGCACGCGTTGCAGATGGTGGTGGTGGCCGAGGGCATCGAGACCGAACGCGACCACGCCCACCTGCGGGCGCTCGGCTGCGACTATTACCAGGGCTTCGGGCTGGCCCGGCCGCTGGCGCCCGACGATGCGGCCGCACTGATGCGCAAGCAGGCGGGCGGCGAGTACGCCGGCATCGCACCTGCGGCACCCGCGGAGCCTGTGCACCGGCCGCACCCCTGAGGCGCGGCGCGGCCCGGCCCGCGCCCGCTACATGCCCTTGAAGAGGTGCGTGTAGCTGCGGCTCACCTCGAGCTTCTCGGGGTGTCCCTTCACCGCGACCAGCTGGCGGCCCCGCAGGTCGCGCGTGACGCCGGCGATCGCGCGCGCGTTCACGAGCGTCGAGCGGTGGATCTGCCAGAACTCGTGCGGGTCGAGCTCGTCGATCAGCTCCTTGATCGGCTTGCGGATCAGCGCCTCCAGGGTGGCGGTCTGCACCCGCGTGTACTTCTCGTCTGAGATGAAGAACAGCACATCGGCCACCGGGATCATCTGGATGCTCTGGCCCACGGTGGCCTGGATCCAGCGCAGGTGAGCCGGCGCGGCGCCCGCACTGCCGCCCTGCAGCTGCGTCGTGAGCCTGGCGAGCAGGTCCTGCAGCGACGCGTTGCCGGGGCCCGTGGGGGCCTCCGGCGCGTTGCCGCCGCGCTGCGCCAGGCGTTTCTGCAGGCGCTGCACCGTGAGCTGCAGCCGTTCCTTTTCGGCCGGCTTCAGCACGTAGTCCACCACGCCCTGCTCGAACGCCTCGATCGCGTACTGGTCGTAGGCGGTGATGAAGACGATCTCGCAGCCGCTCCATTCGTCCACCGGTTCGAGCCGGGCGATCTCGCGGGCCGCTTCCACGCCGGTCATGCCGGGCATGCGGATGTCGAGGAACACGAGCTCGGGCCGGTGCTCGGCCACCAGGGTCACCGCTTCGGCGCCGTGGCGTGCCTCCGCCACGATGTCGAGCTCGGGCCAGACTTCGGCCAGGCGCGCGCGCAGCTGCTCGCGCATCAGTCTTTCATCGTCGGCAATGACGGCACGCACGGCCGACGCAGTGGCGGGGGGCTGGTTCATGGGCCGATGGTAGTGCGTCCATCGGCTTCGTTGTCAGGCCTCATGGTCGCCCACGCGGGTCTGGTAGGGCACGGTGATCGTGACCACCGTGCCGCTGGGCGTGTTCTCGGCGATCTTGAGCTGGCCGCGCGTGCCGTACAGCAGCGACAGCCGCTCGCGAATGTTGGCCAGGCCTGTGCCGGTGCCGGCCGTGGCCGCCTTGCCGAAGCCGAGCCCGGTGTCGGCCACGGTGAGCACGAGCTTGCCATGCACGATCTCGGCGCTCACGCGCAGCAGGCCGCCTTCGGGCTTGGGTTCCAGGCCGTGCTTGATGGCGTTTTCCACCAGCGACTGCAGCATCATCGGCGGGAACTCGGCGCTCATCAGCCCCTCGGGCACGTCGATCTCGGTCATCAGCCGGTCTTCCATGCGCACCTTCAGGATCTCGAGGTAAGGCTTGATGACGCCCAGCTCGCGGCCCAGGTCCCGCGTGCCGTTGGCATTGGCCTCGCGCATCGTCGGCATGCTGGCGCGCAGCAGCGCGATCAGGTTCTTCTGCATCTGGCTGGCGCGCTTGGGGTCGACCTCGATCAGGTGGTCGATCGACGCCAGCGTGTTGAACAGGAAGTGCGGCTCCACCTGCGCCTGCATCGCCGCCATGCGCGCTTCCACCACCTGGCGCTTGAGCGACTCGGCCTCGGCCACTTCGGTGGCATGCGCCGCCTTCACCTCGGCCTGCAGCTGGCCCTTGTAGGTGATCTTGATGATGGCCGACGCGAAGATCCACAGCAGCGCGAGGTCCGGCAGGAAGTCGCCCAGCCGCTTGGTGCGGGTGCGCAGCCGCGGCACGCCTTCACGCGCGGCCTCCGCCGCTTCGAGCTGCGCCTCCTCGGCCTCCCGCTTGGCTTCCTCGGCTTCGGCCATGGCCTCGGCGACTTCGCGCCGGGCTTCCTCGACGGCACCCTTGACTTCGCTGGCCACCCCGGGCGGCAGGCGGATCTCGATGGTGCGTTCCAGGTCGGCCACGCTGGAAGCCGCCGAAGCCGCGGCCCGGGCCGCCTCGACGGCGTCGGCCTGCGCGGCCGACGCCGAGGAAGCCGCCTGCTCGGCCTTGGCCACGCGCTTGGTGATGCGCACGCCGCGCTCGTCGATCGAGATGTCCACGCCGTCCTTGTCGGCCGTGGCGGGCCGCTCGATCTTCACCAGCGGCTCCTTGCCTTCCGGCGCCGGCGGCCTGGGCGGCTTCGGCACCTTGTTGCCGGCCGTGCGGGTCTCCGGCTCGTCGTGCGGCAGCACCTCGGTGAACTTGATGTTGAACGGCGGAATCGACTCCAGCAGCGACGCCGTCACGAGCAGCAGCACCGACAGGAGGAAAAACCGCTTCCAGCTGATGCTGACCAGCCAGCTGGCGTAGGTGTGGAAGGCGCCCAGCGTGCCGGCCGCAAAACGCTGCCAGCCGCTGGGGGAGACGGAATGGGTCTTCGGGTCCATGGGGGCGCACTGTACGGGGCGCCGCCGGGCGCAGCCACGGGTGTGTGACGCACCGGCCGGGGCGTGGGACAGGCTGCAGCCGCGGGCGATGAAACGGAGGCGCCGGGACTACAGCAGCTCGACGCCGTCGAGTTCGCGGGCGCAGGTCTGCCGCACCGTGGCCACGAAGTCGGTCACGAACGGGCGCTCGGCCAGCGCCTTGGGCACCACCGCATGCAGCTCGCTCCACAGGCCCGGCGCGGCCAGGCGCTTGGCCAGCACGTAGTCGTGCTCGACATAGTTCTTGACGCCCCAGTTGGGCAAGGCGGCGATGCCGCGCCGGCTGGCCACCAGCTGCAGCACGGCGACGGTGAGCTCGGCGGTGCGGCGCGCCAGCGCGATGCCGGCCGGCCTGAGCACTTCGCGGATCAGGTCGATGCGCTCCTCCGGCACGGGGTAGGTGATGAGGGTTTCCCCGAGGAGGTCCTGCGCGGCGAGCCGGCGCTTGCCGCGCAGGCGGTGTTCCAGCGCCATCACCACCAGGATCTCGAAGCGGAACAGCGGCATCGAGCGCAACGCCCGGTCGCGCGGCGGCTTGCCGGCGATCACCAGGTCGGCCCGGCCGGCCTTGATGAGCGCCAGCGGGTCGGGGTGGAAGCCGGCCACGAGATCGAGCTCGACCTCGGGCCAGCGCTGGCGGAAATCGTCCATCACCGGCATCAGCCAGTCGAAGCAGGTGTGGCATTCGAGCGCGATGCGCAGCTCGCCGCGCGTGTCGCTGCGCAGGCGCTGCAGGTCGCGCTCGGCGGCTTCGAGCTCGGGCAGGAGCGTGTGTGCCAGCGCGAGCAGCCGCTGACCGGCCGGCGTGAAGCGCAGGCCCGCGCCGGTGCGCTGGAACAGCGACACGTCGTAGTGCTCCTCGAGCGCGCGCACCTGGTGCGACAGCGCGCTCTGCGTGAGGTGCACCCGTTCGGCGGCGGCAGCCAGCGTGGCCGACGCTTCGATGGCCAGCAGCGAGCGCAGGTGGCGGATCTCCAGCATATGAATCAGATTCAACACGAGCAGAAAAACTTTCGCTTGATTGTAGTGAGGCGGTTCCGGAGACTGCCGCCTCTGTCATCACGGAAATGCATCTGCCATGGCCCAAACACACGTCCTCGGCCTGCCGCGCATCGGCGCTCAGCGCGAGTTGAAGTTCGCCGTCGAGAGTTTCTGGCGCGGCGAGAGCGGCGAAGCCGCGCTGCGCGAGACCGGCCTGGCCCTGCGCCGGCGCAACCGCGCCCTCCAGGCGGCCGCCGGGCTGGCGCGAGTCACCGCGGGCGACTTCGCCTGGTACGACCACCTGCTCGACACGGCGCTGCTGCTGGGCGCGGTGCCGGAGCGCTTCGGTCTCGATGCGCGCCGCATCACGCTGGCCGACAGCTTCAAGCTCGCACGCGGCACGCCGCTGCAGCCGGCGATGGCCATGACCAAGTGGTTCGACACCAACTACCACGTGCTGGTGCCGGAGGTGGGGCCCGGCACGCAGTTCGGCGAGGGCGTCGAATGGCTGTACGAGGCGGTGGCCGAAACCCAGGCCGAAGGCCAAACCGCCAAGCCGGTGCTGGTGGGGCCGCTCACCTTCCTGTGGCTGGCCCGCTCGGCCGATCCCGCCTTCGACCGCTTGCGCCTGGCTCCTGCACTCGCGGTGGCCTATGCCGCGGTGCTCAAGCGGCTGAAGGCCCAGGGCGTCGAATGGGTGCAGCTCGACGAGCCCGCGCTCGCGCTCGACCTGCCGCCTGCCTGGCTCGATGCCGCGGAGAAGATGCTCCAGATCGCCGCGGCCGAGGCGCCCCGGCTGCTGCTGGCCACCTATTTCGAGCGGGTGGACCAGCACGCGGCCCGCCTCGTGCAATGGCCGGTGCACGGCATCCACCTCGACCTCGTGCGCGCGCCGCGCCAGCTCGACACCTGGCTTGCGCAGCTGCCGTCGCACTGGGTGCTGTCGGCCGGGGTGATCGACGGGCGCAACATCTGGCGCTGCGACCTGCGCCGCGAACTCTCGCGCCTGCAGCCGCTGCAGCAGGCGCTGGGCGACCGGCTGTGGGTGGCGCCTTCCTGTTCGCTGCTGCACGTGCCGGTGTCGCTGGCCTCCGAGAGGCAGTCGCTGCCGGCCGACGTGCGCAGCTGGCTCGCCTTTGCCCACGAGAAGCTGCAGGAGCTCGCGGTGCTCGGCCGCGCGCTCAACGAAGGGACGGCCGTCGTGCGAGAGGAGCTGGCCGAGGCCGACGCTGCCATCGCCGCCCGGCGCGAGGCGCCGCGCGTGCACAACGCCTGGGTGCGCCGGCGCCTGGCCGGCGTGGACGAATCGATGACCCGCCGCCACAGCCCGTATGCCCGGCGGGCCGAGCTGCAGCGCGCCGCGCTGCAGCTGCCGCCGCTGCCCACCACCACGATCGGCTCGTTCCCGCAGACGCCCGCCATCCGTGCCGCGCGTGCGGCGCACAAGCGCGGCGAGCTGGGGGCGTTCGACTACCTGCAGCGCATGCGCGAGGAGATCGCCGGCGCCGTGGCGCGGCAGGAGGCGCTGGGGCTGGACGTGCTGGTGCACGGCGAGGCCGAGCGCAACGACATGGTCGAGTATTTCGGCGAGCGCTTGTGGGGCTTCGCCTTCAGCGACAACGGCTGGGTGCAGAGCTACGGCTCGCGCTGCGTGAAGCCGCCCATCATCTACGGCGACGTGTTCCGCCCGGAGCCGATGACGGTGGACACCGCGCGTTATGCGCAGTCGCTCACCGAGCGGCCGATGAAGGGCATGCTCACCGGGCCGGTGACGATGCTGCAGTGGTCCTTCGTGCGCGACGACCAGCCCCGCGAGCAGACGGCGCTGCAGATCGCGCTGGCCATCCGCGACGAGGTCAAGGACCTCGAGGCCGCCGGCATCCGCATCATCCAGATCGACGAGCCGGCCTTCCGCGAAGGCCTGCCGCTGCCCCGGGCCGACTGGGACGCCTACCTCGCCTGGGCGGTGCGCGCCTTCAAGCTGGCCTCGTGCACCGTGGCCGACGCGACGCAGATCCACACCCACATGTGCTATTCGGAATTCAACGACATCCTGCCGTCGATCGCCGCGATGGACGCCGACGTCATCACGATCGAGACCTCCCGTTCGCGCATGAAGCTGCTCGACGGTTTCGGCCGGTTCGCCTACCCCAACGAGATCGGCCCCGGGGTGTACGACATCCATTCGCCCCGGCTGCCGTCCGAGGAGGAGATGCTGGCGCTGCTCGATCGGGCGGCCGGCGTGATCCCGCCCGAGCGGCTGTGGGTCAACCCCGACTGCGGACTCAAGACCCGCGGCTGGCCGGAAACCGAGGAGGCCTTGCGGCGGATGGTGCAGGCGGCCCGGGCCCTGCGGGAGCGCCTGTTCTCGACGCAGCCGCAGCATGAAGAGGCCGCGCCGGCGCCGTGAGCGCAAGGTTGTAACCGGCGGCAGCGGGACCCTTGCAGAAACCTAGCCAAAACCCCACATGCGTCGCGCGCTCCGCAGGGATAAGCTGCCCGGCGGGGCGCACGCACAAGTGGAGGAACAACATGGCGCCAGTCGAGGCAGACAGCCCGCCCAGCGAAGAAGCGATCACGGGCAAGGTCCTGTACATCGAGGACGACCCGACCAGCATGGCCATGGTCGAGGCGATGCTGACGCGGTTTCCGGGCGTGACGCTGCTGCAGGCCGGTTCGGGGGTCGAAGGCGTGAAGGTCGCTCGCGAGGAGCGGCCCGATCTCATCCTGCTCGACATGCACCTGCCGGACACCGGCGGCCTCGAGGTGGTGCGCATGCTCAGCGCCGACTTCGACTTCTACAAGCCGCGCATCAACATCCTCACCGGCGACCGGCTCACCATGGACATCCTGAAGGCCATGAGCCTGGGCGCCTTCGAGTGCTGGGTGAAGCCGCTGCAGATGGACGTGCTCGAGAACGGCCTGCGGCGCGCGCTCACCGGCCGCAAGGCCGACCCGGCCCACGCCTACCCGTATCGCTGAAGCTAAGGCCGCGAGCCGAGTTCCGGCGGCAGCCGGGGCTTGGCCGGGTGGGTGTGTTCGTAGGCTTCCTGGCAACGCACGCAGCGCTCGGCGGCCGGCTGCGCCTGCAGCCGCGCCAGCGGAATCTCGGCATCGCAGTCCACGCAGCGGCCGTAGCGGCCCTGAGCCATGCGCTCCCGGGCCGCCTCGATCTGCCGCAACTCCTCGATGTCGCGCTCCTCGTCGGCATGGCGCACCGCGCCACGGATGCGCTCCTCGGCCACTTCACCGTCGTCCTGCACCTGGCTGTGCGGAACCGCGCCCGGTCTGTCGGCTGCCGCCGCGCGGCTGCTGCGCACCTCGGCCTGCAGCTGCGCCTCGCGCTTGTCGAGCCGGCGTTGCAGGTCGCGCAGGTCTGCTTCGGCAAGTACGCTCATCTGGATCTCCTTTGAGGGTTCTTCACAAGCGGCAAACCCTGTGCCGTCGGTACGGACGCGGCGCCGGCCCGGCGGCGGCTTGCGGCTGCGGAGCCGCTGCGCCAGCATAGGCGCCTCGTGTCCAGGAGAAGCCATGCGGCGCACCCCCATCCTCCTTTGCAGCTTCGCCGCGATCTCGCTCATGTCGTCTTCGGCGCCTGCCCAGCCAGTGGAGCGGATGGCCTGGCTTGCCGGATGCTGGCAGGGCCAGTCTGGCGAACCGGGCACCATCGAACAGTGGCTGCCGCCTGCGGGAGGGGCCATGCTCGGCATGAGCCGCACGATCAGGCAAGGCCAGATGGCCGAGTACGAATTCATGCAGCTGAGGCAACTTCCCGACGGCACCCTTGCCTTCGTTCCGCAGCCCTCCGGCCGGCCTCCCACGACCTTTCGCCTCCTGCGGCTCGGCGAGGCCGAAGCCGTCTTCGAGAATCCCGAGCACGACTTTCCTCAACGGGTCACCTACGCCCGGCCCGAAGCGGCGCGCCTGGCTGCGAGCATCGAGGGCGTGCGCAACGGCACGAGCCGGCGCATCGAGTTTGCCTTCCTGCGCGTCAGCTGCGACGCCCAGGTGACGGGCGGCGGGGGCAGGTGAGAATGCGCCCGCCGCGAGCGGCGGCCCCACCTTTCGCTCGTGCTTGCGCCCCGTCAACTCAAGCCTCGGCACCCATTCGATGCACGTTCTCTGCCTTTCCGATCTTTCTGCTCGCGACCTCCAGGCCATCTGGGCGATGGTCGACACCGATGCCGAGCGGCAGCTCACCGGCACCGTGGCCTGGTCGTTCGAAGGCAACGGCATCCGCACGCGGTCCACGTTCATCCAGGCCTTCCGAGACCTCGGCCTGCAGTTCACCGAGTTGCCAAACCTGCTCAAGACCAGCGAGCGCGTGGAAGATCTCGCGGGCTATCTGGACCCGTACTTCAGTCAGTACGTGATCCGTGACTCGAATCACGACAGGCTCGTCGATTTCGCTCGCGCCACGTCACGCCCCGTGGTCAACGCCATGTCGAGCCGCGGGCACCCATGCGAGGTGCTCACCGACGCGTATTTCATCGACAGGTCGGTCAAGCCCCTGCTGTCGGCGACCGTATGCCTGTGGGGACCGACGACCAACGTGTTCCGGTCCTGGCACGAGCTTGCCGCCGTCCTCGGCCTCACGGTCATCCAGGTCTGCGGCGAGCGCCACCATGAGCAAGGCTTGCCGGTCCGATTCACGACGACCGTGCCGCCGCATGCTGATGTCGTCATCACCGACGCATGGCCGGTCGGCACCGAGGAAGCAGCGATCGGGCTGACCGGCGATCACCTCACTTCTATGGGCACGCCTGTGCTCCTGCCCACACCGCCGTTCACGGTCGGGCGTGAACTGCTGGTGGATCCGCCCAGGTACTCGCGCTTTGCCGGGTATGCCCAGAAGAGCCTGCTTCTGCCCGTCCACAAGGCCATCCTGCGGTTCGCAGCCGGGGCCTGAGCCGGCGAGCATCCGTCGTGAACCCGCAAACGCCGCCGTCCATCGCCCACGACCCGACCCCACGCCTGCGCAACGGCCTGCTGCTGGCATGGGGCGCGTTCTGGCTGCTGATGCTGCTGGTGGGCGTGCAGGAGGAATGGCGCGACGGCTCGCGCGCGTGGTGGTGGCGCCCGGTGCTGGGCGAGGGCAGCTCGGCGATCGTGGCCACCGCGATCGCGGTGGCGCAATGGCGCCTCATGCAGCGGCTCGACCCGTTGCTGGCGAGCCCCGCGCGCTGGTTCACCCGCGTGCTGGTGTGGCTGCCGCTGCTGGCCGCCGCCTTCGTGTTCGCCATCTTCGGCCTGCGCTGGGGCGTGCGCGAACTGGCCGGCCTGCCGCACGGGGGCGATTCCCTGGGCAGGGCCTTCTTCTACGAGGCGCTCAAGTTCTCGATCTTCTACCTGCTCTTCAGCGGGCTGCAGTTCGGCCTGCGTTCCTATCTGGCCTGGCATGCCGAACGCCTGCGTGCCGAGCGCCTCGCCCGGCTGTCGCAGCAGGCCCAGCTGGCGCAGCTCGCGCAGCAGCTGCAGCCGCACTTCCTGTTCAACGCGCTCAACACGGTGTCGTCGCTGATCCACACCGACCCGCAGCTGGCCGACACGCTGCTGATGCGCATGGCCGCCCTGCTGCGGGCCGCCACAGACGTGAGCCGGCGTCCGCAGCAGCCGCTGGCCGAGGAGCTGGCGCTGCTCGAGGGTTATGCGTCCATCATGTGCGAGCGCTTTGCCGACCGGGTGCGGCTGCAGTGGGACATCGACCCGCGTGCCCACGCCTGCCTCGTGCCCACACTGGCGCTGCAGCCGCTGCTCGAAAACTGCTTCTGCCATGGGGTCGAGCGGCGCATCGCGCCGACCAGCATCAAGGTGTCGGCGCAGCTCGACGCATCGGCACAGCGCCTGCGCGTGGTGGTGGAAGACGATGCCGGCGTGCTCGCCGCCTCGCCGCCGCCCGACGGCGTGGGCCTGGGCAACCTGCGGCAGCGGCTCGCGGTGCTGCATGGCGACCAGGCCCGGTTGGACGTGCGGCAGCGCGAGGGCGCACCCGGGGTGGTGGCCACTGTGGAGCTGCCATGCGTGTCCTGATCGTCGACGACGAAGCGCCGGCACGAGCGCGCCTGAGGCGCCTGCTCGCCGCGCTGCCGCAGGTCGAAGTGGCGGGCGAAGCCTCCGACGGTGCGATGGCCCTGCGGATGACCGTGCAGCTGAACCCCGACGCGTTGTTCCTCGACGTGCAGATGCCCGAGGTCAGCGGGCTCGACGTGGCCGCCTCGCTGCCCGACCCGGGGCCGGCGGTGGTGTTCGTCACGGCCTACGACCAGTACGCGCTGCAGGCCTTCGAGGCCGATGCGATCGACTACCTGCTCAAGCCGGTGGAGCCGCAGCGGCTGGCGCGGGCGGTGGCCAAGCTGCAGGCGCGCGAAGCCGGCCATCGCTCCAGCGGGGGCGTGCCGGCGCAGCTGCTGATCACCGACCGGGGGCGAACGCACGTGGTGCCCTGCCGCGGGATCGAATGGCTGGAAGCGGCCGACAACTACGTGACCGTGCATGCAGGCAACCGCGCCCTGCTGATGCGGCGCACGCTGGCCGGCCTGCTGGCCGACCTGGGCGAGGGCTTCGTTCGCACGCACAGGAGCGCCGCCGTGGCGCTCGCCCAGGTGGCAGAAGTGCTGCCTCGCGACAAGGGTGACGCGACGCTGCGCTTGCGCAGCGGCGTCGAAGTGCCGTGCAGCCGGCAATACCGGGCCGGGCTGATGTCGCGGCTGCAGGGCACGGGCTGATCCGGTTCGCCACGCGGCAAGCCCGTTTCGTCCCACCGCGCTGGCGCGCCGGGCGCGGCCTTCCTAGGCTTGCCGCATGAATGCCACCACCGCACCTTCCTCCGCCGCACGGCTGTACTTCCTCGACTGGCTGCGCATCGGCGCATTTGCGCTGCTCATCGTCTATCACGTGGGCATGTACTACGTGAGCTGGGACTGGCACGTGAAGAGCCCGTTCGCCGACAGCGGGCTCGAACCGTGGATGCGGCTGAGTTCGCCCTGGCGGCTGTCGCTGCTGTTCCTCGTGTCGGGCGCGGCCACGTCACTGCTGCTGCAGCGCGCGCGCGCCGGCTTCATGGGCAGCCGCTCGAAGCGCCTGTTGTGGCCGCTGCTCTTCGGCATGGCCGTGATCGTGCCGCCGCAGGCGTACTTCGAGGTGCTGCACAAGCACGGCTACGCCGGCGGCTATCTCGACTTCCTGCGGCTGTACTTCACCGGCTACGGCGGCTTCTGCGTCAAGCCCGGGCAGTGCCTCGTCCTGCCGACCTGGAACCACCTGTGGTTCGTGGCCTACCTGTGGTGCTACACCGCCGTGCTGTGGGCGCTCCTGCGCCTGGCGCCGGGGCTGCTCGACGCGACCGGCCGCCGCCTGCCGCAGCTGCTGCGCGGTGCGCGGCTCATCGTCGTGCCCATCGCCGTGCTGGCGCTGCTGCGGCTTGCGCTCGCGCCGCGCTTCCCGACCACCCATGCCTTGCTGGACGACTGGTTCAACCATGCCATCTACCTGGGCCTCTTCCTGCTCGGCGCGGCGCTGGCCCGCGCGCCAGGCCTGTGGCAGCAATTCGTGCCCTGGCGATGGTTCGCCCTGCTGGGCGCCCTGACCGGCTGGGCCCTGCTGGTGGCCTTTGCCGGGGCTTACACGCCGCAGATGCCGGCGCCCGAGCCGCTGCGGATGGTGGCCCGCTCGGTGTACGCCTGCGTGCAGTGGTGCGCCATCGTGGCCGTGCTGGGCTTCGCGGTGCTGCACTTCAACCGCGACCATGCCTGGCGGCGCTACCTCACCGAGGCGGTGTTCCCGGTCTACATCCTTCACCAGACGCTGATCGTGCTGCTCTCGCAGGCGATGCTGCCGCTGGCCTGGCCGCCGGCGGTCGAAGGGCCGCTGCTGGTGCTGGGCACCTTCGTGCTGAGCTTCGCCGGCCACGAGGCGCTGCGACGGGCGGCGTGGCTGCGGCCGTGCTTCGGGCTGGGCGGCCCGAAGCACGCAGCCGTGGAGGCCGCTACAGGTCGAACTTCAACTCCGCCACCAGCGTGCGCTGCGGGTACGGGTGGAAGTTCCAGTACCGGTAGTCGTTGAGGTTGTCGATGCCGAGTGCCGCGCTCCACTGCCTGTCGTGGCGGTACCGCACGCGCACGTCGGTGGTGAAGAACTTCGACGCGCCCTGGTAGGCGAAGCCGTTCACGTCGCGGTTGTCGAGGCTGTTGAACTGCCGGCCGCCGTAGCGTGCGCCGAACGTGGCGGACCAATGGTCGCCGGCCCGCCACGTGGCCAGCAGGTTGGCGCGCCACTTCGGCACGCGGACCTGCCGCTTGCCCACGGTGTCCGGGAAGCCGTCGTTCTCGACGACCTTCGAGTCGGCATAGGTCGCGCTGCCCATCAGGTCGAAGCCCTTGAACAGCAGGTCCTGCGTCTGCAGCGCCGCTTCGAGGCCGTTGGTCCGCAGGCGGCCGACGTTCTGCACGGTGTTGCTGGTCGAGCCGGGTGTCAGCGGCTGCGAAAACAGGCCGTCCCGGGTTCGCTCGTGGAACCAGGTGGTGCGCAGCTGGCCGCCGGCGAACATCCACTCGGCGGTGAGCTCGGTGGTCCATGAACGTTCGGGACTCAAGTCGGCGTTGCCGAGGTCCAGGCCCCCCGATGCGTTGACGCGGCCCTGGTACAGCTCGCTCACGGTGGGCAGGCGCACCGAACGGCCGGTGGAGGCCTTGAGCACCCAGTCATCGGCGGCCTGGAAGGCCAGCGCGGCCTTCGGCGAGAAGTAGCGGCCGTCGCGCGCCGGGTGCAGGTAGGTGGCGGTGGCGCCGGAGGTGCGAGTGAGGCCGCTCCAGGCCGACCACCACTCGGCGCGTCCGCCCAGCACCGCCTTCCAGCGCGTGTCGAAGCGCCACGCATCCTGCGCGTACAGGCTGCGCAGCCGCGTGTTGCCGTCGAAGCGCGTGGGGGCCGGTCCGGGCACCGGGTCGGAAAGCCATTGGCCCAACGGGTCTGCCGACGTGGCGCTGGCCGTGCGCAGGCGGTAGGTGTCCTGCTGTATGCCGAAGTCCACCACATGGGCGCCGCCGGCAGCGGCGGGGCGCCACACGCCGGCAGCGGCCAGGGTGTTCCAGCCGGTGCCTTGACCATCCGTCACGGTACCCGGGCCGCCGGTGGCCGCGGCGGGCAGGGTGCCCGTGGAGCGGCGCGAGAGGTCCTTCGCGTAGTCGTACAGGCTGGCCGACACGCTCCAGTCGAACCTGCCGTGCGTGTGATGCCGCACCGAGATCGCATGCATGGCGTGTTCGAGGCGGTCGCGGCTTTCGGCCATGGCGGCGGTGTAGGAAGGCAAGCCGGTGGCGGCGTCGCGCAGGTAGGTGTCGCCATGTCCCTGCGTGTCGTTGCCCCACCAGCCGAAGGTGTAGCTCGCGCGCACCGCGGCGCTCAGGTCGTAGGCGAGCTTGGCCTTCAGGTGGTCCTGCTTCGTGCGGTACCGGGTGCTGGTGCCGAGCACCCACACGGGGTTGCCGAAACGGTCCAGCGCCGGCACGGCGCCGGTGGTGCCGGCCGGCGGCGCGGCGGCGGTGACGAACACCTGCGGCTGGCCTTCGCTGTCGAGGTGGCTCGCGTTGACCCACCACGACCAGGCGCCCTCCCGGTTGCCGATGGACGCGCTGGCCTGCCGGCTGCCGAAGCTGTCGTCGCTGCCGTGGAGCCTGAAGCGCTGGCGGGTGCCGCCGAGCTTCAGGTGCGCTTCGAGCCGGTCCGGCATGCGTGTCACGTAGTCCACCACGGCGCCCACCGAGTTGCCCGGGTAGGCGGCCGAGAACGGGCCGTACAGCACGTCCACGCGCTCGATCTCCTCGGGCGTGACCATGCCCCAGCGGGGCGCGAAGGCGGCGCCGTTGCCCAGCAGGTTCGACAGCAGGATGCCGTCGGCATACACGAGCGAGCGCGCACTGTTGCCGGTGCCCGAAGCCCGCGTGGACAGCACGGCATGGTTGTAGTCGCCGACATAGCGCTTGCGCACCAGCAGGCTCGGCAGGTACTTGAGCGCGTCTTCGCTGTCGGTGGCGTTGATGGTGTCCTCGACCTGGCGCCCGGTGATGCTTTCCACCGTGGTCGGGAGGTTGGTGGGCAGCGAGGTCGGCTGGCGGCCGGTGACGACCACGGTGCCCAGGTCGCGGGCCGGTGGCGTGTCGGCCGGGTCATGCGCCTGGGCGGCGGTGCAGCAGGCGAGCACGGCCACCGCGGCGCGGGCCGGCGGTGTGGAATGGAGCTTCATGTGATGGGGTGTCTGGTCCTGATGCGCAATGCGCGCACGCCCGCCACGCGGTTCGGTCGCGAGGCCGGGCTCGTGCGGTCGGCGGGAATGGGCACGCACTCGGGCGTGCCGGGCATCAGGCGCCCAACGGCGGGGCGTGGAAGCGTTGCGCGAGCCAGGCCCGGCCGGCGTCGCCCGGTGTGACAGGGCGGGTTGCCACCGGCTTTGCGGCCCGGGCCGGTGCATGCAGCAGCACCGGTGCCAGTGAAGGGGCTGCGGCAATGGCATGGCCCAGCAGCGGCGACAGCGCGCAGTGTTCGCGGTGCTCCAGGGCCGCCGCCGGCGAATGGCCTTCGGCCGGCGCTTCGCTCATGCCATGCGCGGCGTGATGCGCCATGTCGTGGACCATCGTGTGATGGTCCATGGTCCCGCCATGGCTCGCGGCCGGCTCATCGTGGGCCTGCAGCCGCTGCGTGTGCACGCCGTACACCGTGCACACCTCGACCAGGGCCACCCCGCGCATCGCCGCCGCGGCCGAGGCCAGCAGCGGCACGGCTGTCTTGAGCAGCACCACCAGCGCCAGCAGCCACAACACGAGCGGCCGCTCGAGGGCGGCCGCGCGGTGGCTTCGCAGCAGGGGCGGCAGGGCGGCATGCATGGGGCCGCCATTGTAGGAAGCAAGCCTGCTCAGGCGGCCCGGCGTGGCGCGGGCCTGGGCTGGTAGCGGGCGCGGGCCGCCATCACTTGCGGCATGTGCGTCTCGATCCAGTCGGTGAGGCCGACCACGTGTGCAGCGGCGCCACGGCCCAGCGGCGTGAGGCTGTAGTCCACATGGGGCGGCACCACGTCGTGGGCCACCCGCAGGACCAGGCCGTCGGATTCGAGGCACTGCAGCGTCTGCGCCAGCATGCGTTCGCTCACGCCGCCCACGGCGCGCCGCAGCTCGGCGAAGCGATGCGTGCCCTCGGCCAGCACCATGAGCACCAATACGCCCCAGCGGCTGGTCATGTGCTGCAGCACCTGCCGCGAAGGGCACATCTGGGCGCGCAGGTCGCCGCGCAACAGCAGGGGCTTGCGAGGGGCCGCGCGGGCGGGAGCACGCGGGGCCTTGGTACTTACTTTCATGTGCGTACTTCCTAAAAGTAAGCGCCAATCCTACAGTCGCGCCTGCTTCTCAACGCCAAGGAAATCACCATGACCATCGCCGTCACCGGCGCGACCGGCCAACTCGGCCGCCTCGTCATCGAACAACTGAAGTCGCGCGTGGGCGCCGACCCGCTGCTGGCCCTGGTGCGCGACCCGGCCAAGGCAGCCGGCCTGGGCGTGACCGCGCGCATGGCCGACTACGGCCGCCCCGACACGCTGGCCCCGGCACTGGCAGGCGTCCAGACCCTGCTGCTCATTTCTTCGAGCGAAGTGGGCCAGCGGGTGCCGCAGCACCGCCACGTGATCGAGGCAGCGCGCGCTGCCGGCGTGGGCCGCATCGTCTACACCAGCCTGCTGCATGCCGACGTCTCGCCGCTCAGCCTCGCGGCCGAGCACCTCGAAACCGAGGCGATGGTCAAGGCCAGCGGCCTGGCTTTCACCGTGCTGCGCAACGGCTGGTACACCGAGAACTACACCGGATCCCTTGCCGCCGCGGTCGCCCATGGCGCGCTGATCGGCAGTGCGGGGGAGGGCCGCATCTCGTCGGCCGCGCGCGCGGACTTCGCCGAGGCGGCGGCGGTGGTGCTCACCACGGCCGGTCACGACGGCCGCGTGTACGAACTGGCCGGTGACGATGCCTACACGCTGGCCGACCTGGCCGCCGAGGTGTCGCGCCAGGCCGGCAAGGCCGTCGTCTACAACAACCTGTCGCCCGCCGACTATGCGGCGGCGCTGGCCGGGTTCGGCCTGCCGCCCGCGCTCGCACAGGCGATCGCTTCCTGGGATGTCGATGCGTCCAGGGGCGCACTGTTCGATGACGGCCGAGCCTTGTCGCGCCTGATCGGCCGGCCCACCACGCCGCTTGCGCAGGTGGTGGCCGCGGCATTGAGGTAGGCCGGCTCGAAAGCAAGACAGCCGCTGCGTCACCGCAGCGGCTGCCGGCCGGCAGGCCCAGGGCTCAGACGAAGCCGAGCGAACGCTTGGTGCCGAAGTTGCGCAGGTTCGGCAGGATCTCGTCGAGCTGGGCCTCGCCCGCGCCGAACCAGCGCAGCAGCGTGGCGGCGTACTGGTCCACGCTGGCGGTCGGGATCCAGCGGCCCTGCTTCTCCCAGCCGCTGTCGCCCGCGTCGTTCGGGCCGCCCAGCACCAGCTCGGGGTAGGCACCGTAGGTCATGCCGCCCTTCACCGCGCCGCCCATCGCGAAGTGCATGTTGCCCCACGCATGGTCGGTGCCCTTGCTGTTGTTGGGCTTGAACGTGCGGCCGAAGTCGCTCTGGGTGAACGTGGTGACCTGCTCGCCCATGCCGATGTTGGCCATGGCCGCGTTGAAGGCCGCCAACGCATCGCCCAGTTCCTTCAGCAGGTTGGCATGCAGGCCGTTGGTGACGGCCGTGCCGATCTGGCCCGCGTGGGTGTCGAAGCCGCCCAGCGTGGCGAAGAAGATCTGCCGGTTGCCGCCCACGGTGGCGTTGGCTTCCACCAGCTTGGCGATCTGGTACATCTGCTTGGCAAGACCGGTGGTGAGCTGGCCGCTGCTGATCACGTTGGCAAAACCCGCATTGATGCCGGACGAGGCGTTGGCGTCGCCCGGCTGCACCTTCACCACGTTGGACAGGCGCGCCGCGGCCTCGTTGGCCTTGGTGTGCTGCGAAGACAGCGCGGCGGCGAGGTTGAGGTTCTGCGACTGCGCATACATCGCATCGAGCGCTTCCTTGCGGCGCGCTGCGGGGCCGTAGGTGAGGTCGGCGCCCTGGATGCCGATGACGCCGAGCGTCGAGCCCGGGCCTGGCAGCACCAGCGGCGCGGCCTGCAGCGACAGGCCGAAGCGGCCGTTGCCGCCCACCGAGATCACCGGGTTGGCGGTGCCCATCGTCACCGAGGCGCGCCCGCCCCAGCCGGTGCGCCACAGCGCATTGGTGCCGCCGGTTTCCCACAGCGTCTGCTGGTCGGAATGCGAGAACAGCGCGTCGGGCCGCAGCGGCGACGAAGCCGGCGCCGCCATGAATTCGGCCTTGGTGACCGGCGCGTACAGCGGACCCACGTTGAACACCGGCGCCAGGTGGCCGGCACGCCAGACCGGCTCCAGCCGGGCCAGCGAGGGGTGCAGGCCGTAGTCGCTGTTCGCCAGCCCGACCAGGCTGCCCTGCGGCAGGGCCAGTGCGCCGCGTACCGAGCTGTACTGGTTGTAGCGGGTGGCGTCGGTCGGGACGATGCTGTTGAGGCCGTCGTTGCCGCCGTACAGGAACACGCACACCAGCGCCTTGTAGTCGCCGGCGGCACGCGCCTCCTGGGTGGCCAGCAGCAGGTTGCCGAGCGAGCCGGTGCCCAGGGCGCCGGCAGCGGTGCCGGCCATCTGCAGCCAGCGGCGGCGGTTCAGCGTCGCGGCGGCAACCGCCGCGGAAGAAACGGTCTTGGATTTCATGAGGATCTTTCCTTCGCTCACGAGGCGCATCAGCGCTGAATCTGGTATTGGGGGGACGCAAACACGAGCCAGGCCGCCTGCTTGACGCGGCTGATCTTGTAGTGCGTCGGGCTGTTGGTCGGGTTGAACGCCTCGACCGCCTTGATCACCGATTCGCGGGTACCGGCCGGCAGCGTGCGGCCGGTGGCGATGACCGACATGCGGTCCACCAGCTTGGGCACGTTGTCCGAGTCGGCTTCCCACACGGCCAGGCTCGACAGCTTGGTGCCGGTGGCGCCGGGCACGCTGTCCACCGGCGCGGAGCCGCCCCACCACAGCACGTAGTTGAGGAAGTTCAGCCGCGAGATGTGCGTGCTGGCGTTGTGGATGCCGAACTCGGGGCCGCGCAGCGTGGTGCCGGCCACCGGGTAGTCGGGCGGGTAGTAGTTGAAGACCGAAGGCGGGCGGAACACGTGCTGCTGCAGCGTCTCACCCCACCACCAGGCGAACGGCTCGCCGTCGGTGTAGCCGCCCAGCAGTCGCAGCAGGCCGGTGAACATCAGCACCGGCTCGCGCAGCTTGCCGCCGGTGGCCGCCTGGGTCATGCTGAGCGCTTCCGGGTCGAGCAGCACCGCGGCCACGGTGGCGGCGAGGTCGCCGCGCTGGCCCGTGCCGAAGTTCTGGAACTTGCCCGCGGCAAAGGCCTGTGCCACGCGCTGGGTGTAGGCGGGCGACGGGTTGCTCATCACCAGGCGCTGGATCAGCTGGCGGCCGACGAAGGGCGCGATGTTCGGGTGGTTCATCACGCTGTCGAGCACCTTCTCGAGCGCCGAATCGGGCGTGCTGTTGGCCGGCACGGTGACGCCGGAAAGCAGCGTGCGCTGGGTGATGTCGTGGTACTTCTGGATGCCCACCATGTCGCCGCCGTAGTAACGGCAGTTCGCGCCCTGCGGCAGGCAGAGGTTCCACGCGTTCTGGCCGCCGGCGGGGTAGGTCCAGCCGGTGAGCGCATAGGCGTAGTTGCGCACCATCACGTTGTCGTACGTGGGGATGCACTTGCCGCCCTTGAGGGAGCCGTCCATGTTGAGCTCGCAGGTACCGATCGAGAACAGCTGGAGCAACTCGCGTGCGTAGTTCTCGTTGGGTGCCGCCTTGTCGTTGTTGACGTTGTTCAGGAAGTCACCCATCAGCGGCGACAGCGTGGCCTTCTTGAGCACCGTGCGGTAGTTGCCGAAGGCGTTGTCGAGCAGGCTGTTGTGGTAGTTGCGCCAGCCGTAGGTGCCCGAGACCTCGAGCGCGCTGATCACCACGATCTGCGACAGCGCATAGGCCACGCGTTGGCGCAGCTGGTCCGGCTGCGTCATGGCGTTGCGGTAGAAGTCCCACAGCAGCGGCTGCGTCGAGTACCAGTCGCGCCAGCAGTTGGCGCCCTTGTAGGCGTCCTGCTCGCACAGGCTGACGGTGGAGGTGTGGGTGTGGATGCGGCTGTCGCCGCCCAGGGTGTAGCGAGAGCTCTTCTTGAGCATCTGGCCTTCGATCCAGTCGGTCGCGCCGTAGCCCTCGATTTCCTTGACCACCGCCTCGGTGGCACCGAAGGTGGCGTGGCCGGCGAGGCGCGCGGCTTCGCCCGTGGTCATCCACGTCACTTCGCCGGCCGAATTGGTGGTGGCCTGCGAGATCATCGTCGGCGTCGTGCCGGCGGCAGCCGAGGTGTCGGCCGTCGTCGCCGGGGCAGATGCACCGGTGGCCGGTGCCGAGCCGAGGTTGCTGCTCTGAGGGCTTTCGGGGTTGCTCCCGCCGCCGCCACAAGCGGCCAGGGTCGCAAGCAACAGTGCAGAGAAAGTGCGCTGCCGCGTGCAACGCGCCAAGTCCAACCGGGTCATGGTCAAGTCCTGAATGAAGCTGGGGTGGAGGCCATCTGGCGGGACCGGGGAGCTGACATGAGGTGTCGCAAGAGGTCACCGCGGACCGCTGCGGACGCGGTCAATCGCCTGTGCCGAAAAAAATGCAGGGTGCGTGCCGGCCGCGGCAGGCCTTACGCGTCGAAACAGCCGCGCCGCCCCAACTGTGTGTAACCGTGAGCGGGTGCCCACTCTGTAGTTTTTACTGACCGATGATGGGCTTACGGCAAGCGATGCTGCACTGCACCGGAAAGCGAGCATTCATGCGGCTTGGCGCAGTGCGCGCCGGACGCGTGGTCGGGCGGACCAGCACGCGGCCGCCGCTGTTACAGATGTCCAGCGCCGGACGGCCTGACACTTTGTGGCGGCGGGCCCGGCAACCCTCGTCATGAATGACAGTCAGTGGGCGCTCGCACTTTTTGTCAATGTCGACAATGTGTGCGCGTACTCTCGTATTTCGTCACTGAATTGTGTTTCCGCGACCTTGCAATTTTTGGCACCCGCGGAGTGCCCAGGGCCCCTGCCAAGGGGCGGGCAAACGGGCCCACGGGAACTTCCAGGCTCGTTCGAGCCAATGAGCATCACAGGCTGGACTTGTAACGATGCTGCCCTTCGTGCCTTGGAGCCGACACCTGCTTGCCGCAGACGATCCGACGCTCGCCCACCGAGTGGCGCGGGGCGATCGGGAGGCGCTGGCCAGCGTCTATGCCCGGCATGCGGGCCCGGTGTATCGCTACGCGCTCGCGTTGTGCGGCAACGCGTCCTGGGCGGCCGACGCCACGCAGGACGCCTTCGTGGGTTTCGCATTGCGCCCGCTCGGGTATGACGCGGCGGCCGGTCCCCTGGGTGCCTACCTCGCGGGCATGGCGCGACACACCCTGCTCGGCCTGTGGCGGGCAGCCGGACGGTTGGTGGCCGAGGACGAGTCCGCTGCCGACGACGGCCCGGACGTGCCGGCGGCCGAAGACCCGCAGTCGCTGCTGGTGCGGCGGCAGGACGAGGCCGCGCTGCATGCCGCCATCCAGGCGCTGCCCTGGCCTTTTCGTGAAGCGCTGGTGCTGGTCGACTTGCAGGAGCGGCCCTATGCGGAAGCTGCCCGCATCGCCGGCGTGGAGCTCAACACCTTGCGCACCCGCCTGCACCGGGCGCGAGCCCGGCTGGCCGTGCTGCTCGACCCGGTGCCGGCGCGCGATGGAGTGCCTGAATGAAGCCCCTCGAACCTCAAGACGCATCGCTCGCCTCGCTGCTGGGTGAAGCCCGCGACAGGCTGGCCGGGCAGCAGGCGCCGCCGCGCGTGGCGCAGGCCATGTGGTCGGCCTTCGACGCGCGCGTGTCCCCGGCGCCCGCGCCGCGGCGCCCGCGACGCATCGCCGTTGTCTTCGGCTGGGCGCTGGGCGCTGCATCGGTGGCGGCCTCGGTGGCCGCGCTGCTGATCGACCCGCGCCCGCCCGAGGCGGACGCCACGCGGGCCATCGCCACGGCCTTCCTGCCTGTTGCGGCACCGGAGCGCTGGCGCGAGTTCAGCGAAGCCCCCGACGTGCAGCGTGCCGCCTGGGTGGTGGATGCCGAGTTGCCGCGCGCCAGCCTCGCCGGCATGGGCCTGCCCTACGACCCCGCGCGCGCGGCCGAGCCGGTGCGGGCCGAACTGCTCCTGCACCCGGCGGGCGACGTGCTCGCGGTGCGTTTTGTCAATGAATGAGCCTTCCCGGAAGGAGTCCACGATGAAGAACCGCACCCTGCTGAGGCTGCCGCTGCTGATGGCCGGCCTGCTGTGGAATGCCGCGGCTCCTGCCCAGGAGCACGACGTGCTCGTCGCCCAGGCGGCCCCGGCGGAAGACACCTTCGCATTTGCCGCCAGCGAGATGGGTGCCGAACGCATCGTGAAGGGCGCGCCCTACTGCGCCGACGCGGTGCACGAGCACATCCAGACGCTGGCCGACGGCAACCGCATCGTGCGGCGCCAGCTCACCCGCCTGTGCCGCGACGGCGAGGGGCGCACCCGCCAGGAGACTGAACGCGACGGCAGGAAGCGGGTGTACCTCAACGACCCGGTGGCGCGCGAGCGCTGGCTGCTCGATCCCGAGCGCAGGACCGCCACCCGCCTGGGTCCGCGCGGCCCGGCCGAACTGCTGCCGCCGCTGCCCGATGCTTCGACATGGCGCGAGTACAGCGAACGCATGCGCGAATTCGCCGAGCACATGCGTGAATGGGGCCGCGAGTTCGGCGGTCGCATGCGCGAATGGGGGCGGAGCCTGCCGCACGGCGAAGCGGAACCGTCGGACACGAACGCGCCTCCGCCGCCGCCCCAGCCGCCCGCGCCGGCCTGGATCGGGCCGGGCCGGCCACCGCACGACGGCGAGTTGGAGGTGCGGGTGCTCAGGCTCGACGGCGGTGAAGCCGCCGCACTCCCCGGTGGCCCCGCATGGAGCCTGCCGCTGCCGCAGGGCATCGCGCTGCGCTCGCAGATGCTGGCGCCGCGTGGGCCTGGCATCAGCACGTCGCTGGGCAGCAAGGACATGGAAGGCGTGCGCGTCAACGGCGAACGCACCACCTGGACCATCGAGGCCGGCAAGCTGGGCAACGAAAAGCCCATCGTCATCACCCGCGAGGTGTGGACCTCGCCCGAGCTGATGCTCACCGTGTACTCGCGCGACTTCGATCCGCGCAGCGCCGAGGTGGTGTACCGCCTGGCCAGGCTCAAGCGCGGCGAGCCCGACGCCGCGCTGATGCGGGTGCCGGCCGACTACGAGGTGCGCGGCGGGCGCAAGGGGAGTCCGAAGGCGCCTGCGGCACCGGCGTCGAAGGGCTGAGCCGGGCGTCTTTCAGGCGGCGTCGCGGACGACGAGGCCATCGAAGGCCAGCGCGCCGCCTTGCACCAGCTCGTCGACGAAACGCCGGCTCCAGTCGTGCGGCGCTTCGCGGGCCTGTTGCCGCGCGTGCACGGCCAGCAGCAGCGGCGTGCTCGTGCACCAGGCGAGCAGCTCGGCCAGCGGCTGCTCACGCACTTCCATCAGGTGGTACTTGATGAGCACCTTCACCGCATGGCGGGCATGCCGTGCGGGGTCGGCGCGCAAGGCCGCGAGCCGTGCGCGGGCACGCTGCAGGGCGGCAGCCGCGTCGGAGAACGGGGCCCCATGGCCGGGTACCACCCATTGCACCGGCAGCCGCTCGATGAGGTCGAGCACGGCAGCCACGTCGTCGAAGGCCGACTCGCCCTCGAGTTCGGGGAACACGACGCCGAAGCCGTTCTCCCACAGCGCATCGGCCGAGACCAGCAGGCCGTGCCGCGCATCGAACAGCATCACCGACTCCGGATCGTGGCCGGGCGCGGCGATCACTTCGAAGCGGCGTCCACCGGCCTGCAGCACCTCGCCCGGCGCAATGGCGGCGCAGGGCGAAAAGCGCTCGCAGAGCTGGCGGGTGGCCCGGTAGGAGAGGGCGTCCTCGTCCCACCGGCTGGCGGCCTCCCATGAGCCGCGCGGCACGTGGGCCGACACACCGAAGGCCCGCTCGATCGCCGCGTTGCCGCCGCAGTGGTCGGAGTGGAGGTGGGTATTGACCACGCGGGCAAGCGGCCGGCCGCCGAGCGCGCGGCGCAGCAGGTCGATCGTCTGCCCGGCATGCACGCAGTGCCCGGTGTCGATGAGCAGGGCGCCGGCTTCGTCGTCGTGCACGAGCACGTTGTTCGAAGACAGCCAGCCGCGCTCGAAGACCGCCAGGCCCTGGAATGCCGGATCGGTCACTGCGGCACGCCTGCGCGAACGCCCTCGACCTGCACCAGCAGCTTCACCTCGTCGGCCACCAGCGGCAGCGCGAGCGTCATGCCGAAGTCGCTGCGCCTGAGCGTGGCCTCGAAGTCGCCGCCGCACACCTCGCGCTGGAACAGCGGGTTCAGTCCGCAGCGCCAGCGTGTGGCGCGCAAGGTGAGCGGTTGGCTCAGGCCGCGCAACGTGAACTCACCGTGCACCTGCTTCGGCACTTCGCCTTCGAAGGTGGCGCGGCGCGACACGAACCAGGCCTGCGGATGCTCCCGGGTGTTCAGCAGGCCGGCGCCCTTGAGCACCGCGTCGAACGGCGCCGAGCCGGTGCTGATGGAATCGGTTGCGACGGTGATGCCGATATCGAGCGCCTTCTCCTTCGGGTCGAAGCTCACGCTGCCTTCGAGCTTGTCGAAGCGGCCGCGTGACGTGGAGGTGCCCATGTGCAGCACCTCCCAATGCACGAAGGTGTGGCTGAGGTCGAGGCCGTAGCTCACCGGCTCGGCACGGCCTTGCGGTGCCGTGGTCAGCAGGGCCAGGGCCGAGGCGGCCAGGAACATGGAACGTCGCGAGGCGGCAGGCATGCGGGGCATTTTCTACGCTCGCGCAAGGACGCCGTGCGCGTTGCGCACCGGCTTCGTCCCCCTCGGTCGGGGGACACGCCCGGCGACGGGCCCGCAAGCGTGACATAGCACCAGGACTCGATGCCAGGCTGCAGATACATTTGGATGCAATTGCTGCGCGGCGGCGGTTTTCGAGGAGGGCTGCACGATGTCTCGCTTATCGATCGAGTGGGCCGCCCTGATGGGCCTGGCTTGTCTTGCCCTGATCTGCCTGCAGTGGTGGTGGCACCGCCGCGCGCATGACCGCGGCATGACGCGGCAGCACCAGCGGCACGCCCTGCAGCTTCAGAACGTGACCCGCAATCTCGAGCAGGCCAAGCGCCAGATCGAGCAGTTGCAGCACGACCTGGCGGGCGCACGGCTGCAGCTCAAGCGGCTGTCGAGCCATGCGGAGGCCGCCCGGCAGCAGGCCACGGCCCGGGAGGTCCTGCGGCGCAGGCTCGACGAAGCCGCCGAGGCCACGGCGGCGCGCCGCCTGCCGCCGGACGGCTTTGCCGACACGCTGCCGTCGCCGCAATACCCGGACTACCTGCCGCTGCTGGCGCCCGGGCGAAGCGTTACTGCTTGACGGCTTCGACCTGCACGACCAGCCTCACGGCGTCGGGCATGCCCATGTTCAGGCCCCAGCCCATGCCCCACTGGCTGCGGGCGATGGTGGTCTCGAAATCACCGCCGCAGACCTCGCGCTTGAGCATCGGGTTCTGGTAGCAGTTGAAGTTGGTGGCCTTCAGCGTGACCGGGTTGGTCTTGCCCAGCAGGGTCAGGGTGCCGGCGACTTCGCTGACCTTGTCGCCGTTGAAGACGAACTTGTCGGCCACGAACTTGGCGGTCGGGTGCTCGGCGACGTTGAAGAAGTCCTTGCCCTTCAGGTGGCCGTCGAACGGGCCGGTGCCGGTGTTGATGGAGGCGGTGTCGAGCGTGAGCTCCACCTTGCCGGTCTTGGCCGCACGGTCGAACTGCACCGTGCCTTCCTTCTTGTCGAAACGGCCGCGGTTGGTGGAGGTGCCGAAGTGCGGCACCTCGAAGGTCACGAAGGTGTGCGTCGGGTCGATGGCATAGGTGCTGGCCTGGGCGCTGCCGAACGTGGCGACGAGTGCGGCGGAAACGGCGAGGGTACGGATCACTGGGGGCTCCTTGGGTGAGTGATGGGTGAGTGATTGGGTTGGAGGTAAACAGCAGGAACGAAAAAGGGTCACAGCGGACCCAGGCCGGTCAGCGCAAGCTTGAACTTCACCTGCACGTCGTTGGCCACCATCGAGGTGTCGGCCCATTCGCCTTCACCGATCTTGAAATCGAGCCGCTTGATGGCGAAGCTGCCGACCGCGGTGCTGCCGCCGCTGGCCTGCGTCAGGGCCACCGGCACCACCACGTCGCGCGCATTGCCCTTGATGCTCAGCTTGCCGGCCACTTCGAACTTGCCCCCGCCCACGCTCTTGATGGCGGTGGACTGGAAGGTGGCCTGCGGGAACTTGGGCACGTTGAACCAGGTGGGCTTCACCAGCTCGGCCTCGGTTTCGGGGGCGCCCAGCGCCGCGCTGCCGAGGTCGATGGAAAACGCGACCTTGCCGGTCTCGGGCTTCTTGGGGTCGAAGGCGATCTGCGCGTCGAACTTCTTGAAGCGGCCCTCGACCGGCACGCCCATCTGCTTGCTCACGAACACGATCTCGCTCTGGGCAGGCACCAGCTTGGCCGGGGTCTGGGCGCAGGCGGGGCCGGCGGCCACCAGCACGGCGGCGGCGGCAACGGAGGCAAACGCGGTCGAAAGGGTTTTCATCAGGATCCTCGAATGAAAGGTCTCGGGTGGATGGGATCAGCCGCGGGCGGGCCACATGCGCAGCAGCAGGCCGTCCCGGTCGACGAACTGGTGCTTGAGCGCGGCCGCCACGTGCAGCACCACGAGGGCTGCCAGGCCGTAGGCGGTGTAGTGGTGCAGCGGCTTGAGCACTTCGGCCAGCGCCTTGTCGGGCGACACGAAGTCGGGCAGCGGCAGCATGCCGAACCACACGATCGGGAAGCCCGCGGCAGAGCTGTAGGCCCAGCCCGAAAGCGGCACCGCGAAGAAGAACAGGTACAGCAGGAAGTGGGTGCCGTGATGGGCATTGCGCTGCCAGGCCGGCATGCCGGCTTCCACGTGCGCGGGCAGTGCCGGCGGCCGGTGGGCCAGGCGCCACAGCAGGCGCGCCGCCGAAAGGGCCAGGATGGTGACGCCGGCCCACTTGTGCCAGTTGTAGAGCTTCAGCCGGGCCGGAGAGAAGGGCAGCCCGGTCATGTAGAGCCCCACGCCGAAGGCGCCGATGATGGCCAGCGCGAGCAGCCAGTGGAAGGCGATCGCGATGCGGCCGTAGCGCTTGCTGGTCTGGGTCGGGATGGAAGCCATCGGGGTCGGTCGTTCAAGGTGGTTGCAAGGGCCGCTGCTGTGCGGATCGACGGCATCTACGAGAGCCCGCGCTGCACGGACGCAGCCCCCGTGACGAAAGTTCGACGCGGGCGCCCGGCCGGATGAAGCGGCACTTTAGTGTTGAGGTGGGTGCGCAGAGTTCAGCGGCCTTGAGGCGATTGTTCAAAGTGCTTGAACGTGGCGGATGAACGGCGCCCGGGCAGCGACCACCGGCGAGCCGCCGGGCCTCGTCGCCTTTGTTGCATCAGGCCGACGGGGCCGGGCTCAGGTGCAGCGGCTGCAGGGCCGCCTGCAGCGCCGCATGCTCTGCCGGCGGCAGCAGGCGATGCCGCAGCGCGAAGTCCAGCGTCACCAGCGCGGCGTCCACCGTCATCTCGCCGGCAGCCGCATGCTCGAGCGCCTCGTCCACCGGCATGCGGTGCAGCTCGCACACCTCGCCGTCCTGGTTGACCGGCTGCACCTCGGCCGGCAGGCGCAGGTCGAAGGCGAACAGGTGCTCGTGCTGCAGTCCCTCGGGGATGTCGCGCAGCAGCTCCAGCACGCTGCCGGGCCGGGCTTCGCGCATCTGTGCAGGGGAGAGCCCGGCCTCTTCCCAGCCTTCGCGCACCAGTGTTTCGAAGGGTGTCTGGTTCCACGGCACGCCACCGCCCACCAGGTTGTCGAGCAGGCCGGGGTCGGTGGGCTTGTCGAGCGAGCGGCGCGCGATCCACAGGTGCGTCGGCCGGCCGCCGGCGTCGGCCACGTAGCCGTTGCAGTGCGCACCGAAGGTCAGCGTGCCCCAGAAGCGCGACGCCGCGCGCTCGATCAGGGCCAGGGGAGGCTCGCCATGGCGCTGCACGACCGCATAGGTCTCGTTGCGCCACGCGACGATGTGGCCGGCATAGCGCAGGGCCCGGTTGATGCCGGCCAGCGTCTCGTCGCGTGTTTCGGCTGCGCAATCGAGCGTGATGCCGTCGGGGCCGATGCGCAACCACGGTGCGAAGGCGGCCAGCGCCCGCACCTGCGACCGCGCCACCGAGCCGACCACGGTTGCGCCCATCACGAAAGGCAGCCGCGTCGCGTCGTGCGAGCGGGCGGCGGCCAGGGCGGGCCAGCGGGCGGGTGTTGCGGGCATGGGGTCCTTCGTTCGTGAACGGGCCATTCTGCCCGCGCGGCGGGCGCGGCCTGCGTCATGCCCGCGTCATGGAGGGGTCACGGCAACGTCACGTGTCATCTAGATGATTTGCCGAATGGTGGCTGGAGACG
>CAMLNA010000033.1 GCA_946481025.1 uncultured Rivibacter sp. | reverse complement strand
AGCACCTCCAGCACGAAGAAGATCACCGCCGACGCACACAGCAAGGTGGCGGCAAGGGTCAGCGCTCGCTTGAACAGAAACCAGCTCATCAAGAGGGAAAGTGGCGGCACCCGGGCGGGGGCGCCGCAGCGTATCCTGTTTGCCTCGTTGCCGACAAGCCAGCCGGAGCCCCGCAGTGCGACGACCCGACCTGATCCCCTTCGAGACCCGCCGCATGTACATCGGCGGGCTTTGGTGCGAAAGCACCAGCCGCGAGACGCTGGAACTCGTGAACCCGTCGGACGGCAGCGTGCTGGCCGACATCGCCCGCGGCGGGCCGGCCGACGTCGTTGCTGCCGTGAGCGCCGCACGCGGTGCACTCGAAGGCGACTGGGGCCGGCTCGGTGCCGCCGAACGCGGCCGGCTGCTTTCGGCCATGAGCCGGCGTGTGCTCGAGCAGGCCGACGAGCTGGCCCGGCTCGAGGCGCTGGACGTGGGCAAGCCGCTGCGGCAGGGCCGGGCCGATGCGGTGGCGCTGGCGCGCTACCTCGAGTTCTATGCCGGCGCCGCCGACAAGGTGCATGGGCAGACGCTGCCCTTCGCCAACGGCTACACCGCGCTCACGCTGCGCGAGCCGCACGGCGTCACCGGCCACATCGTGCCGTGGAACTACCCGATGCAGATCATCGGCCGCAGCGTCGGCGCCGCGCTGGCCATGGGCAACGCCTGCGTGCTCAAGCCTGCCGAGGAGGCCTGCCTCACCGCGCTGGCCTTCGCCCGCATCGCCGCCGAGGTGCAGCTGCCGGCCGGCGCCCTCAACGTGGTGCCGGGGCTCGGCGAAGAAGCCGGCGCCGAGCTGTCGGCACACCCCGGCGTCGATCACCTGTCGTTCACCGGCTCGGTGGCCACGGGCGCGATGGTGCAGGCTGCGGCCGCGAAACACGCGGTGCCGGTGACGCTGGAGCTGGGCGGCAAGAGCCCGCAGATCGTGTTCGCCGATGCCGACCTCGAAGCCGCCCTGCCCCACCTCGTGAACGCCGGCATCCAGAACGCCGGGCAGACCTGTTCGGCCGCCTCGCGCGTGCTGGTGGAACGGCCGGTGTACGACACGGTGCGCAACCTGATGGCCGAGCGCTACCGCTCGCTGAAGGTGGGGCCGGCGCTGGCCGACCTGGACCTGGGCCCGGTGATCGCCAGGCGGCAGCAGACGGTGGTCGAGCGCTACCTGCAGCTGGCGGTGGACAGCGGCCTGCCGATCGCGGCGCAGGGCCAGCTCGTGGCCGATGCGCCGGACGACGGCTTCTACGTGCGGCCCACGCTCGTCGACCATGTGCCGCCCGAACATGCGCTCGCCCAGGAAGAGATCTTCGGCCCGGTGCAGGTGCTCATTCCCTTCGACGGCGAGGCCGAGGCGCTGCGCATCGCCAACGGCACGCCCTACGGCCTGGTGGCCGGCGTGTGGACGCGCGACGGCGCACGGCAATGGCGCATGGCCCGCGGCCTGAACTGCGGGCAGGTGTTCGTCAACAACTACGGCGCCGGCGGCGGCATCGAGCTGCCCTTCGGCGGCGTGAAGCTGTCCGGGCACGGCCGCGAGAAGGGCTTCGAGGCGCTGTACGGGTTCTCGCGCTTGAAGACGGTGGCGATCCACCATGGCTGAAGAGGGGCAGACATGAGCGGACGGCTGCAGGACAGGATCGCGATCGTGACCGGCGGCGCGTCGGGTTTCGGCGCCGGCATCGTGCGCAAGTTCGTGGCCGAAGGCGCGCAGGTGCTCATCGCTGACCGCAACCTCGAAGCCGCGCTCGACGTCGCCGCCTCGCTGGGCACCGCGGCGCGCGCACTGCGGGTGGACGTGAGCAGCGCCACCGACACGAAGGTGATGGTCGAAGCCGCCTGGGAGCACTTCGGCGGGCTGGACATCCTGGTCAACAACGCCGGCATCGGCCACGTGCCGCAGCCGATGGAGGCGCTGGCCGAGGAAGACTTCGACCGCCTGTTCGCGGTCAACATGAAGTCCATCTACCTCGCTGCGCGCGCGGTGCTGCCGCACTTCAAGGAGCAGGGGCGCGGCGTGATCCTCAACATGGCCTCCACCGCAGGCGTCAGCCCGCGGCCGCGGCTCACCTGGTACAACGCGAGCAAGGGCTGGGTCATCACCGCCACCCGCTCGATGGCGGTGGAGCTGGCCCCGCTGGGCATCCGCGTGGTGGCGCTCAACCCGGTGGCCGGTGAGACGCCGCTGCTGGCCACCTTCATGGGTGGCGACACGCCCGAGCTGCGCGCGAAGTTCCTCGCCACCATTCCGATCGGGCGCTTCTCGACGCCGGAGGACCTGGGCAACGCGGCGTGCTTCCTGTGCAGCGACGAGGCATCAATGATCACCGGCGTGGCCATGGAAGTGGACGGCGGGCGATGCGTCTGAAGTGAGGCATGAATTCATTCACCGCGGAGGCGCGGAGGACGCGGAGATCCGCAGAGGAACTCGTTCTGCTCCGCGCAGTCCTCCGCGCTCTCTGCGCCTTGCGGTGAAGGAGTTCTGACGGCGTTCATCCGACATGACAAGGACTCTTCTTTGACAACGACGACCCACTCCCTGTCCGACACGGACGTCTTCACCGCCCTGCGCCCGCGCCTCTTTTCCATCGCCTACCGCATGCTCGGCACCCGTGCCGATGCAGAAGACTTGCTGCAGGACGCCTGGCTGCGCTGGCACGCCAGCGACGCTTCCAGCGTGCAGTCCGCCGAGGCGTGGCTGGTCACGATCGTCACCCGGCTGGCCATCGACCGGCTGCGCGCGGCCAAGTCCGAGCGCGAGACGTATGTCGGCTTCTGGCTGCCGGAGCCGCTGGTCGAGGAGATCGACGAGCGCTCGCCCGAGCTGCTGCTCGAGCAGGCCAGCGACATCTCGGTGGCCTTCCTGTGGGTGCTGGAGCGCCTGGCGCCCGAGGAGCGGGCGGCCTACCTGCTGCGCGAGATGTTCGAGCAGGACTACGCCGAGGTCGCCGAGCTGCTGGGCAAGAACGAAGCGGCCGTGCGGCAGATGGTGAGCCGCGCCGCCAGGCGGGTGCAGGAAGAACGTCGCCGCTTCGAGGTGACGCCCGCGACGCACCGCGCCCTGCTGGAAAAGTTCGTGCATGCCGCGCACAGCGGCGAGCGCGATGCCATCAAGGCCCTGCTGGCCGACAACGTGGAGCTGGTGGGCGACGGCGGCGGCAAGGTGCCTTCGTTCGGCGAGGTGCTGCGCGGCGCCGATCGCATCACCAACCTCTTCTGGGCGCTGTCGAAGCGGCTGGGCGACGTGATCACCTACCGGCTGGTGCAGGTGAACGGGGAGCCCGGGCTGCTGCGGTATGTGGACGGGCAGCTCGAGTCGGCCCAGGCCTTCGTCACCGACGGCGAGCGCATCACGGCGATGTACGTCGTGCGCAACCCGGACAAGCTGGCCGGCATTGCCCTGCCGTACTGCTGAGGCCCCGTCAGGTCTTTTCCTTTTTTCTTGATCCGGCCTGTCACAAGCCGGCGCGTTGCCGCGTCTTGATGGATGTAGACGGTCGCAAGGTGCGGCCGCCACGCAAGCCAAACCGAAAGGGACTCCATCATGACCGCTCACGCCGCCCGCCTCCCCTACTACCAGCTCGCCCCGAAGGCTTTCCAGGCCATGCTCAATTTCTCGGGCGCGCTGCGCAAGGACCTGCTGGGCGCCCGCCTCGTGGACCTGGTGCTGCTGCGCGTTTCGCAGATCAACGGCTGCGGCTATTGCATCGACATGCACTGGCGCGACCTGATCAAGCTCGATGCCAACCCGCGCCACCTCAATGCCGTGGCCGGCTGGCGCGAGGCACCCTTCTTCAGCGACCGCGAACGGGCGGCGCTGCGCTGGGCCGAGGCGGTGACGCTGATCCCGCAACGCGACCCGAGCGATGAAGAATTCGCCGAGCTGAAGCAGCACTTCACCGACCAGGAGATCGCCGAGCTCGGCTTCGTGATCGCCAACATCACCGCCTGGAACCTGCTCAACGTGAGCTTCCGCAACCCGATGCCGGAGAACTGACGCGAACGCCTCAGCCCCCGGCCCGGCTGCGCTCCAGCCATTGCCGCGGTGAACATCCCAGCCGCTGGCTGAACAGCCGCGACAGCGCCGGCGCGCTGGCATAGCCCAGTTCGTCGGCGATCTGCTTGACCTGCCGGCCGCGGCGCAGCTCGGTCTGCGCGAGGCTCAGACGCCAGTCGGCCAGGTAGTCGGCAGGCGGCTGGCCGACCGCGGCCTTGAAGGCGGCCGCGAACGCACTGCGCGACATGCCGGCGCGTGCCGCCATGGCAGCCAGGCTCCATGGCGCGCCCGGCTCCTCGTGCAGGGCCACCAGCGCCGCGGCCAGGCGCGGATCCGCCAAGCCGTTGATGAGCCCCGGCCGCACGCCGGCCTCGGCCGGGTGGTCGATCACCCAGCGCAGCAGCTGGATCAACACCACCTCGAACAACCGGTCGGCCAGCAGGCGCTGGCCGCAGCGCAGCCGCTCGGTTTCGTTGAACAGAAGGGCGAGCGCCGGCTCCAGCCCATCGACTTGCGCCAGCGGCAGCACGATCAGCGGCGGCAGCGTGCGCACCAGCGGGTGTCGCTCGCCGCCGTCGAACTCGAGCTCCGCACACACGAAGTCCGAACCTTCACGCGGCGGGTTGTGGAACCGATGCGCGAGCGGGCGCGGGTAGAACAGCAGCGTCGGCTCGGTGAACACGCGGCGCCGCGGCATGCCCGCCCGGGCGCTGCCGGGCAGTTCGAGCCGGCCGCTGCGCATGACATGCAGGAAGCCGCGCCCCGGCTCGGCCGGGAAGCGGCTCACGCCGCACAACGGGCCGTTGTGGAACAGGCGTGCCCGGACCTTGAAGTGCTCGAGCACGCCGGACAGGCGATCCACCGGGGCTGCTGCTGGCATGGCGTGGACGAATAGGTACGTTGCTCGGATGAAAGGCAACCAATGGTATGCGAGCGGCCCGCACACTGGCGTCCGGCAGCTGCTTCTTCATCCCTTCAACCGCAAAAGGAAACACCATGTCCCGCGTTCCCCTCATCGACCCCGCCCATGCCAGTGGCGAGCGCAAGCAGCTGCTCGACCAGATCCACGGCGCCTTCGGCGCCACGCCGGCGATGTTCCGCGCCGTTGCCAACTCGAGCGCGGCGCTCAAGAGCCTGTGGGGCAGCTTCGGCGCCCTGGGTGCTGGCGTCGTGCCGGCCAAGCTGGCCGAGCAGATCGCCGTGGCCGTGGCCGACCGCAACGGCTGCGAGTACTGCCTGGCCGCCCACACCATGCTCGGCCGCAAGGCCGGCGCCAGCGCCGCCGAGATGGCGGCGGCGCAGCAGGGTGAAGCCGCCGATGCCCGCACCGCCGCAGCGCTGCGCTTCGCCCTGAAGCTGGTGAATGACCGCGGCCACGTGAGCGATGCCGACGTGCAGGCGCTGCGCGCCGCGGGTTTCGACGACGAGCACGTCGTCGAGATCCTGGCCCACGTGGCGCTCAACCTGTTCACCAACTACGTGAACGTGGCCTTCGGCGTGCCGGTCGACTTCCCGGCTGTGAAGCTGCAGCGCGCGGCAGCCTGAGCCGACGCCCGCGCTGCAGCCTGGCGTACCTCAGCCGCGCGGGGCCACACGCGCGTCCAGCGGCCTGGGCTGATACGCCGGCAGGAAGGCGCAGCCCGCGCCGAAGCGCGCCTCGTAGCCCTTGCAGCTCGAGGCGATGCCTTCGGGCGTGGGCTTGTCGCCACGCTCGACCCACTGCAGCAGCGCGTCGAACAGCGTCGGGTAGATCGGCTCGCCGAGGTAGCTGTGCTCGCGGCTGTCCACATAGGTCTGCACCAGCTTCTTCGTGCCGGCGCCCTGCTCCATGGTCTGGCGGAACTTCGACTGCAGCTCGACGAAGGCGGTCGGGTCGTTGATGCCGTGCACGGTGAGCACCGGCACGCCGATGCGGCCGGTCAGGTCGGCATCGGCGCCGAAGACCGCCACCGCCTGCGGATCGGCGCGGTAGCGCAGCACCCTGGCGTTGAGCTCGGCATCGTTGTCCGAGCCGCTGTAGCGCACCCGCTCGTTGTCGAACGGGTTCTTGCCGCCGGTGCGGTGGCGCACGATGTCCTGGAAGTGCCAGGTGGCCCAGTTGAGGTGGGCCAGCACCGAGCTTTCCGGGATGCGGATCACGTCGACGATGGTCTTGAGCTTGCGGGCCTGCTCGGCGCTGCGTTCGGCCGCGGGCTTGCGCAGGCCCAGGCACTCGTCGGCACGCCGGGCGAGCTCGGCCCGGGTGAGCTTGTCGTCGGCCGGCAGGCCCATCCACAGCGGGTATTGCGGCTCGTCGGCCCGGGGATGGTTGCCGCACAGGAACTGGTAGACCACCCGCAGGTCGAGGCGGAAGTCGTAAGAGCGGGTGCCGCCCGCCAGCACGCCGCTGGTGAGCAGCACCGCGTCATAGGGCGACGTCGCCGCATCGCCCGCGTACATCTCGGCCGCCTTGGCCGCCACGCTGGCGCCCCACGACTGGCCATGCAGCAGCGTGCGTTTCGGCTGCGCCACGTGCTCGACGAAGATGCGGCGCACCCGCTCGGTGTCTTCGGCGGCGCTGCGCACCGCCACGCCGCCCTGGCGGAACACCGATCCGGCCCATGCATGGCCGGCCTTCACGGTAACGGCCCAGCGCTCGATGTCCTCGTCGGCGCGTTCGGGCTTGGGCTCTCCGAGCGCCGGGCCGCCATGGGCGTGCACCACCAGCACGCCGCTCCAGCGTTCGGGCATGACGATGAGGTAGGGCGCGCCTGCGGAGTCGATGCCGCGCAGGCACTTCGCCCCGGCCGGCACGCCCTTCGGGCAGGCGGCCGCCTGCGGCGCGGCTTCATGGCTGCGCTGCGTCACCGGGGCCTTCGAAGGGGAGCCGCAACCGGCCAGCAGCAAGGCCGCGGCAGCGGTGGCAAACATGAAGCGGTACTGCAAGGGGTGTCTCCGATCGTCTTGTGGGTGGAATGCCGGCGTCACGGTAAGCAAAGCGATCCAGACGGTCAAATACACTGGCGCGGTCGTTCCGATACGTTTTGGATATGGACCTGCGACACCTGCGCTACTTCGTGGCCGTGGCCGAAGCCGGGCACATGACCCGTGCGGCGGCGACGCTCGGCATCCAGCAGCCGCCGCTGTCGCAGCAGATCCGCGCGCTGGAAGCGCAACTCGGCATGGCGCTGTTCCACCGCCATCCCAAGGGCGTGACGCTCACCGACGGCGGCCGGGTGTTCCTCGACGAAGCGCGCCGGCTGCTCGCCGACATGGCCGCGATGCAGCACCGCATGGAACGCGTGGCGCGCGGCCAGCAAGGCGTGCTGTCGGTGGCCTTCACCAGCTCGGCCGCCGCGCATGCCTTCACGCCGGCAGCGCTGCGCGAGTGCCGCAGCCGCTACCCCGACATCGAGCTCCAGCTGTCGGAGCACAACGCGGCCGAGATCACTGAAGCGGTGGCCGCGGCGCGGCTGCACTGCGGGCTGCTGCGCGTGCCGGTGTCGCGGCCCGACGGCGTGGCGCTCGAGACGCTGCTGCACGAGCCGGTGGTGGTGGCGCTGCCGAACGACCATGCGCTGGCGCGGCGCACCACCCGCAGCGGCAAGCCGGCGCCGCTGTCGTTGCGCGACCTCGCAGGCGAGCGGCTGATCCTGGTGCGCCGCCCGGGCGCACCGGGCCTCTATGCCAACCTGCTGGCGCTTTGCGAAGAAGCCGGCTTCGCGCCGCGGGTCGCGGCGGAGGTCGAGCGCATGATGACCAACCTCAACCTGGTGGCCGCGGGCGCGGGCATCTCGGTGGTGCCCGCCTCGATGATGGGTGCGCACCCGCAGGCCGTGGCCTACCACCCGTTCGAAGAGAGCGTGCGCCTGCAGGCACCGCTCACGCTGGCCTGGCGCGCGGCCGACTGCGCCGGCCCGACTGCCACCTTCGTGTCCCTGCTGCGAAAAATCGCACGCGGCCCACGCTTTCGAACGCCCGCGCGACGCGCATGATGCGCACCACCATGCCGCTGCACCGCCGCCAGCTGTTGAAAGCCGCCTGCCTTGCGGCGCTGCTGCCGGCAGCGCGCGGACGCGCCGAGGCCTGGCCCGCGCGGCCGGTGCGCATCGTGGTGGGCTACCCGCCCGGCGGGGTGAGCGATGCCATCACGCGGGCGCTGGCCGAGAAGCTGGCCGTGCGGCTGGGCGTGCCGGTGCTGGTGGAGAACCGTGCCGGCGCCGCCGGCGCGGTGGCCATGGCCTCGGTGGCCAAGTCCGCAGCCGACGGCCACACCCTGTGCTTCTCGGCCATCAGCCCGCTCACGCAGGGTGGGCGGCCGCCCGAGGGCATCGCTCCGCTGGCCAGCGTGATGTACACGCCGGTGCTGGTGCTGGGCACGCCGGCGCTGGCGGCCGGCAGCTTCGCGGCGATGCTGGCGGCGGCCAGGGCCCAGCCGGGCAGCGTGCGCTGGGCGACCTCGGGGCTGGGCACCACCGGCCATCTCGTGCTGGAGCAGGTGCAGCACGCCAGCGGCGTGGCCTTCACCCACGTGCCCTACAAGGGCGGCGGCCAGCAGCTGTCGGACGCGCTGGGCGGCCAGTTCGAGGTGCTGTCGTCGAACGTGGGCGCCACCCAGCTGGAACACGTGCAGGCCGGCCGCTTCAAGCCGCTGGCGGTGGGCTCGCCGCAGCGTGTGCCGGTGCTGCCCGAGGTGCCCACGCTGGCCGAGCTGGGGTTTCCCAAGGCCAACCGCGTGTCGCTGTTCGGCTTTTTCGCGCCGGCCGCCACGCCGCCCGAACGGATGGCGCGACTCAATGCCGAGATCAACGCGGCGCTCGCGTCACCCGAGATCCGCGAGCAGCTGCTGGCGGTGAACAACGTGCCCACCGGCGGCAGCGCGGAAGAGTTCGCGAGGCAGATCCGCGCGGAGCGGGCGGCGAACAACAGGCCCTAAGCCAACAGCGTCTCGGCCGGCATGAACGCCAGCCCGTGGGCCTCGGCCACCGGAGCGCAGGTCACGTGGCCGGCCGCCACGTTGAGTCCCGACCGCAGGTGGGGGTCGTCTGCCAGGGCGCGGCGCCAGCCCTTGTCGGCCAGCGCCAGCACGAAAGGCAGCGTGACGTTGTTGAGCGCGAAGGTGGAGGTGCGCGCCACCGCGCCCGGCATGTTGGCCACGCAGTAGTGCACGATGCCGTCGACCACGAAGGTGGGTGCCGAATGGGTGGTGGGCCGCGAGGTCTCGAAGCAGCCGCCCTGGTCGATGGCGATGTCCACCATCACCGCGCCGGGCTTCATGGTGGCCAGCATCGCGCGCGTGACCAGCTTGGGCGCCGCCGCGCCCGGCACCAGCACCGCGCCGATCACGAGGTCGGCGCGTACCACCAGCTGCTCGATCGCGTCGCGCGTGGAGAACACGGTGCGCACGCGGTCGCCGAACTGGGCCGACAGCCGCCGCAGCACCTCGGCCGAGCGGTCCACCACCGTGACCTCGGCGCCCATGCCGATGGCGATGGTGGCCGCATGGGTGCCGGCCACGCCGCCGCCGAGCACCAGCACATCGGCCGGCGGCACGCCCGGCACGCCGCCCAGCAGCACGCCACGCCCGCCCTGCGCCTTCTCGAGGCAATGCGCGCCGACCTGCGGGGCCAGGCGGCCTGCCACCTCCGACATGGGCGTGAGCAGCGGCAGCCCGCCGCTGGGCGAAGTGACCGTCTCGTAGGCGATGCAGGCGGCGCCGCTTTCGGCCAGGTCGCGCGTCTGCGGTGCATCGGGGGCCAGGTGCAGGTAGGTGAACAGCACCTGGTGCGACTTGAGCTGCCGGCGCTCGTCGGCCAGCGGCTCCTTCACCTTGACCACCATCTCGGCCTCGGCCCACACGCGCGACGCGCGTTCCACGATCTCGGCCCCGGCGGCCGCGTAATCGGCGTCGGCGAAGCCGATGCCGGCGCCCGCGCCATGCTCCACGAGCACCGCATGACCGCGCCGCGTCAGCTCGGCCACCGACGAGGGCACGAGGCCGACACGGTATTCGTGGTCCTTGATCTCGCGTGGAACACCGACCTTCATGGCAAGCCTCCTGGCGTGGCGCTGGAACGAAAGGTCACTCTAGGCCGGCTCGCGGCGAAGAACTGTCGGTGTTCGCGCCGGCCGGCCGGAGATTCCTCGCGGCTGGCGGAGTGCACCTGCCCCAAAGGGCAGGTACTGCCGCCGACCTCGCGGCGAAAATGCCGACCGGCCGACCAGCGGCCGGCAAGGAGAGGCGTGGTGCAAGCGCTGCAGGCATGAAACTGTTGATCGTCGATGACCACCCCTTGTTCGGCGTCGGCTTCGTGCACGCGCTGGCGCATGCCCGCCCCGGCATCGAGGTGCACGCCGCACTGACACTCGAAGCCGGCCTGGAATGCGCCGCGGCCACGCCGCTGGACATGGTGCTGATGGACTACCGCCTGGGCGACAACGACGGCATCGAAGGGCTGCGCCGTTTCGGTACGAGCCACCCGCTGGTGGCACGGGTGCTGATCTCGGGTGACGAAGACCCGGCGCTGGCGGCACGCGCCAAGGCCGCCGGTGCGGCTGCCTTCCTGGGCAAGTCGCTGCCGATCGCCGACATCCTGCAGGCACTCGACCGGGTGGCCGCCGGCGGTGAGCATTTCGCCGCCGGGGCCGGGCTCGCGATACCGGCGGCCGGCGGGCCCACCGCACGCCAGCTCGAAGTGCTGTCACTGGTGGCGCAGGGCCGCCAGAACAAGCAGATCGCCGACGCGCTGGGCATCGCCGAGCGCACGGTGAAGCTGCACATCACCGCGCTGCTGGACACGCTGGCCGCACGCAACCGCACGCACCTGCTGGTGCGTGCCCGCGAACTGGGGCTGCTGTAGCCGTGGGCCTCGCGCAGTGGTTCCGGCCGGTGCCGGCCGGCGACATCGAACCGGAGGTGATGGGCCGGCTGCTGCAGGTCACTCCCGCCGTGTGGAGTGCCGCGGCGGCGGTGACCGCTTGCTACTACTTCCTTGACGGCCCGGCCGGCGCCGCCGTGACCCTCTGGTTGTGGCTGTTCGTGGCGATCAGCCTGGCGCGCATCGCGGTGGCGCAGGTCCATGCGCACGCCGACCCGGCGCGGCGCAACCGCCGCCGCTGGCTGCTCTGGAGCGTGGGCTGCAGCCTGGTGCATGCGCTGCAGTGGTGCTCGCTGGCCGTGATCCTGCATCAGCCGGGTTCGATCGAGGCCGAGTCGGTGCTGCACATCGTGCTCGCGTCGGTCGCCATGGGCGCTGCGGTGCACCTGTCGGTGGTGTATCCGGTGCTCGCCACCTACGTGTTGTTCGTGATCGGACCATTGGTGTTGCGCGACCTGATGCTGCCGAGCGGCTACCACCGGCTGATGGCCGCGCTGTGCACGCTGATCGCGGTGTACGCACTGCTCAACGGCCGCAGCCAGTCACGCACCCTGGCCGAGGTGATGACCCAGCGCCGCCGCAACGCCGAGCTGGTGGATGCGCTGCGCGCCGAAAACGAACGCAGCGAGGCCGCGCGCCGCACCGCCGAAGCAGCCAGCGCCGCCCGTTCGCGCTTCTTTGCTGCCGCCAACCACGACCTGCGCCAGCCGCTGCATGCGATGGGCCTGTTGGCCAACACGCTGACCAACGCCCACTCGGCGGCCGAAGTGCGCGAGGTGTCCACGCACCTGAGCGACTGCGTCGAGGGCATGACGCAGGTGGTCGACGACCTGCTGGAGATCACGCGCATGGACGCCGGCACGCTCACGCCGCAGCGAACCGCGTTTGCGCTGGGCGAACTGGTGGGCGAGTGCTGTCGCCCGTTTGCCGCGCTGGCGCGCGCCAAGGGGCTGCGCCTCGCGGTCGAGGTGGACCCGGGGCTGGTCGTGCACAGCGACCGCGCGATGCTGGCGCGCGTGGTCGCCAACCTGGTGTCCAACGCGATCCGCTACACACGCGCCGGTACGGTGGGCGTGAGTTGCCGCCCGGCCGGCGAAGGCGCGCTGATGCTGCGGGTCGAAGACACCGGCATCGGCATCGCCCCGGAGCACCAGCCGCTGATCTTTGAAGAGTTCTACCAGGTCAGCAACCCGGCGCGCGACCGCCGCCTCGGGCTGGGCCTGGGGCTGGCCACCGTCAAGCGACTCAGCGATCTGCTCGGCCTCGCCGTCCGTGTCGGTTCGACACCCGGCACGGGCAGCGTGTTCACGCTGACGCTGCCGCTGGCCGACACGTCGGCCGCCGCAGCGGTGCTGACGGCGGAGCCGGCCGCGCCGGCCCCGTCGCTCGGTACCGGCCGGGTGCTGCTCATCGAAGACGACGTCGACTCGCGCGAAGCGCTGGCGCGGCTGCTGCAATCGTGGGGCTGCGACGTGCAGGCCACGCCGGCACTGCCCGCGGCGCTGGCCCTGCTGCGGGAAGGCTTCACGCCCGACGTGCTGCTGGCCGATCTGCGCCTGGCCGACGGCGCCAGCGGCATCGACGCGGCCTGCGCCGTGCGCGACTCGGTCTCGCACAAGCTGACGGTGGCCATCGTCACCGGCGACGTGGGCAGCGCGCACATGCAGGCGGCACAGGCCGCCGGCCTCACCGTGATCGTCAAGCCCGTGCGGCCGATCCAGCTGCGTGCCTTCCTCAGCCAAGCCCTGGCCCGCGCCTGACGGGGCGCTGCTTCAGCGCTGGAAGGGCGACTTCGCCGGCTCGCCCTTTTTCGAGCAAACCGCTTCCGAGACGGTGCGGCCCAGCATGCTGAAAGTGCCGCCGACGAAGCAGTTGAATTCCTGCCCGGTTCTTGTGCGCACGCTGTAGCGCGTGGTCGTGCCTTCGTCCATGCGCTGGGTGATCGTGAAGTCGCCTTTGTTCAGTCCGAGCGCAAACGCCGTGCGGTCGACGAGCGCCTGTTCGGTGACCGCGACGGAGGCACAGCCGGCCATCGCGAGTGCGAGCGCGGCCACGGCGACGCGGGAACATGAGATGGGATGCATGTAGCTTGATTCCTTGTGTGATGCGGGTTCGTTGACGCGGGCGGGGCGGCGCGAACGGCCGCCCCGCCCTGTGCAGATCAGCGCAAGAGGTTCACCCACAGGCTGCGCCGTGCGCTGCTGCCGGCCACGTCGCCGCGCACCCAGGCGGCCACACCCTGCCCTGCGCTGCTGAAGCTGGCGAACAGGTCGGCTCCCAGTCCATCGATGGGCTCGATGGCCACCGCATCGCTCCAGCTGCCGCCCCAGGCCAGCCGGCGCGACAGCACGTCCGAGCCGGTGCTCGGGCTGGGCCAGCGGTCGGGCGCCACGTACACCACCACCGCGTTGCCGTCGGCATCCATGCCGAGCTGCGGGTCGGCCGCGTAGGGCGCCACTTGCACCGGTGCCGAGAAGCCCGTGCCCGGCGCGTACTGCATCGTCTTGAGCGCGAAGATGCCGCTGTTCCAGGTCACCACCGCGCGGCCGGCCGGCGTGATGGCCAGGCGGATGCGGGCTGGGAACGACGCGCTGACGGCGCGCGCATCGAACTCGGTGGCGGTGCCCCAGCCTGCGGCGGCGGCAAACACGTTGTAGTACATCGAGTCGCCCTGGTGCCACACGGCGATGGCGTTGCCCGCGGCGTCGAGCACCACACGCGGCGGCGTTTCGATGCTCACGTTGTCGAAGCTGGTGTCGATGGTCTGCGGTGCCTGCCAGCCGCCTTGCGGCAGATAGCGGGCCGCCTTGATGCTGTAGAGGTTGTCGCCGGGGTTGCGCTCGCGCCAGATGGCCATCGCGGTGCCGTTGCTGCTGAGCGCCACGTCGGCGTCACGAGCGGCCAGCGTGCCGCTGGCATCGACACGCGCCCAGGTGCCCCAGTTGTTGCTGCCGGCGGACAAGGCGTTGTTGTAGACGTCGTCCCCCGAGATCAGCACGCCGATGTTGCCGTTGGCATCTACCACCGCGGCGCTCAGCAGGCCGCCGCTGCGTGCCGGCGGCACGAAGGGGTTGCTCCATGCACGGCCGGTGAAGCGGCGCGTTTCGAGGTTGGGGCGCAGCCAGGTCGCGGTGCCGCTGCCGTCGATCAGCAGGCGGCCTTCGACCAGCGGCGTCGAGCTGCTGGAGGTCGACACCCCCGGCACCGCCACCGCCGCCTCCCAGCCCTGCCCCGGCACGTAGCGCCGCGCGAACACCTTGCGGGTGTCGCCGTCGGGCGCACCGTCGGACTGCTCCCACAGCACGACGGCATGGCCGCTCGCCGACGTGGCAGTGAGCACGCGGTCTTCGTTGACATTGAAGTCGTTGCTGGCCTCCAGCAGCTGCGCGGTGCCCCACACGGGCGCGGCCGGCGCGGCGGCAAACGTGGCGCCCACGCTGCGGTCCTGCGACATCGCCAGCGTGCAGGTGGCGGTGGTGCCTGAGCACGCCCCCGTCCAGCCGCCGAAGCGCTGGCCGGCGCCCGGCTCGGCGGTGAGCACCACGTTCGCGCCGTCACCGAAGGTGGCGGCGCAGGTGCTGCCGCAGTCGATGCCCGCCGGCAGCGAACGCACCGTGCCGGCGGTGCCGCCGCGCGTGACCGTCAGCGTGCGCTGCACCGCCGGTGCCTGCGTGAAGCTGGCGCTCGCGCTGCGCGCTGCGCTCATCGTCACCGTGCAGGTGAGGCCCGCGCCCGTGCAAGCGCCGCCCCAGGCGGCAAACACCTGCCCGGCCGCCGGCGTGGCGCTGAGCACCACGCTCGTGTTGATGGCGAACTCGGCGCTGCAGGTGTTGCCGCAGTCGATGCCGGCGGGCTGCGAACGCAGCACGCCACCGCCGCTCACGCTCACGTTGAGCGCGGCGCGCGCGGCCGCGGGTGGATCAAAACGTGCCGTCACCGTGCGCGCCGCGCTCATGGTGACCGTGCAGGTCGCGGTGCTGCCGGCACATTCGCCGCCCCAGCCGCCGAACACCTGGCCGGCCGCCGGCGTGGCGGTCAGCGTGACTTGCGTGCCGGCGTTGTAGCTGGCCGAGCAGGTGGCGCCGCACTGGATACCCGAGGGCTGCGAGCCCACGCTGCCGTTGCCGCTGACCGACACACCGAGCGTGTGCTGCGTGCCCGCGGGCGGCGTGCTGCCACCGCCACCACCGCCGCATGCCGCGAGCACGCCGGCAGCCGCGGCCACCATCAGCGAACGCCACCAACGCCCGGCGCGCGCGTGGCCGCCGGACCGTACAACTGAATTCATACGAAGGCCTCTCTCTGTTCACCAGAAGTCAAGGCCCCGCAGATTAGGCAAGGGGTGGCGGGCACTCCATAGCACCAAAGGGCAGGACCACGGTCCTGCCCCTTGATATCGGGGGTGTGATCATCCCCCCCAACTGCCGCCCAGCGCGCGGATCAGCCCCACCGTCGCCTGGTACTGCGCCGAACGCACCTGCACCGACTGGCGGCGATTGCGCAACTCGCTGCGCTGCGCGTCCAGCAGGTCGAGCTGGCTCACCAGCCCGTTGCGGTAGCGCGACTCCGACAGCGCCGTGGCACGGCTGGCCGACTCGATGGCGCGGGCCTGCACCTCGGACTGGTCGGCCAGCAGGCGCAGCGCCGCGAGCTCGTCCTCCACGTCTCGGAAGGCCACCAGCACCTGCTCGCGGTAGCGCGCCAGCGCGGCGTCGAACTCGGCGCGAGCGTTGGCCACGCCGGCTTCACGGCGGCCGCCGTCGAGCAGCGGCAGCGAGAGCAAGGCGCCCACGCCCCAGGTGCGGGCCGACCACTTGAACAGGTCCGACAGCTCGGGCGACGCATGGCCGCCCGATGCGGTGAGCGCGAGGTTGGGGAACCAGGCCGCCTGCGCCACGCCGACGCGGGCCTGCGCGGCCTTCAGCTGGTCTTGCGCGGCGGCCACGTCGGGGCGGCGGGCCAGCACGGTGGCGGGCACGCCGGCCGGCACCACCGGCAAGGCCGTGCTCCACTGCGCGGCGGGCGTGACTTCGAAACCCGACGCCACCTCGCCCACCAGCACGGCGAGGGCATGCTCGAGCGTGGCACGCTGGCGGTCCAGCGCGAGCGCCTCGCCTTCGGTCACCGCCACCTCGGTGCGCACGCGCGCCACGTCGAGCTCGGAGATGTCGCCCACCTGGTAGCGCCGCTCGGTGAGGCGCAGCGTGTTGCGGTAGGCCTCGATGGTGTCGCGCACGAGCGCACGTTCGGCGTCGAGCGCGCGCAGCGCGAGATAGGTCTGTGTCACGTCGGCCTGCACCAGCAGCCGGGTGCTCTGCAGCAGCCCTTCGCTCGCACGGGCATCGAGCGCGGCAGCCTGGCTGGCGCGGCTCAGGCGGCCGAACAGGTCGATCTCGTACGACAGGCTGGCCCCTGCGCTGATCAAGGTGCCGGCACGGCCCTGCGCCAGCGGCTCGGCCTGGCGCACCGCGCCGGCCGAGACGCCCAGCTGCGGGGCGCGATCGGCGTCGGCGCTCTTGAGCAGCGCCCTCGCCTGCGCGAGCCGCGCGGCCGCGACCTGCACACTCGCATTGCTGCGCGCCGCACGTTCGACAAGCTCATCGAGCTGCGGGTCGGCAAAGGCCTTCCACCACTCGCCGCGCGGTTGGGCCTCGGCGGGTTGCACGGCAGTCCAGCGGCCGTCGCCTTCCTTGAAGGCGGCCGGCGCGGCGGGCAGCGCGGCGGGGTCGATGTCGGGCACCGACGCGCAGCCGGCCAGCACCAGGGCGGCCAGCAGAGGCACCAGGTGGCGGGTGAAGTTCATCGCGGCTCCTTTTCGTTGTGGTCTTGGATCGAGCTCATTCATGGCCGCCCACCTTCGCCGCCGGCACCGGCTTGATCGACGCGCCGCCGCCGGCCGAGGAAGCGAAGGCCTCGTCCAGGTGCGGCACCTCGCCGTGCAGCTTGAGCGGCCGGTTGCCGGCCAGCTTGCGCATGAGCACGTAGAACACCGGCGTGAGGAAGATGCCGAAGGCCGTGACGCCGATCATCCCCGCGAACACCGCCACGCCCATGGCCTGGCGCATCTCGGCGCCGGCGCCGGTGGTGAACACCAGCGGCAGCACGCCCATCACGAAGGCCAGCGAAGTCATCAGGATGGGGCGCAGCCGCAGGCGCGCCGCCTCCACCGCCGCCTGCAGCGGCGAGCGGCCGGCGAACTCGAGCTCACGGGCGAACTCGACGATCAGGATGGCGTTCTTGGCGGAAAGCCCCACCAGCACCACCAGGCCGATCTGGGTGAAGACGTTGTTGTCGCCGCCCGAGAGCCACACGCCGGTCATCGCCGCCATCAGCCCCATCGGCACGATCAGGATGATGGCCAGCGGCAGGGTGAGGCTTTCGTACAGCGCGGCCAGCGCCAGGAACACCAGCAGGATGGCGAGCGGGAACACCCACACCGCCGAGTTGCCGGCCAGGATCTCCTGGTAGGTGAGCTCCGTCCACTCGTAGCTGATGCCCGGGGGCAGCGTTTCCTTGGCGATGCGCTCGACCGCGTCCTGCGCCTGGCCTGACGAATAGCCGGGCGCCGGGCCGCCGTTGATGTCGGCCGCGAGGAAGCCGTTGTAGCGCATGGCGCGCTCGGGGCCGAAGCTCGGCTGGACCTTCATCAGGGCGGACAAGGGCACCATCTCGCCGGTGGACGAGCGCACCTTGAGCAGGCCCACGTCTTCGGCCCGCGCGCGGTAGGGCGCGTCGGCCTGCACCCGCACGGAGTACGTGCGGCCGAACTTGTTGAAGTCGTTGACGTAGAGGCTGCCGAGGTAGATCTGCATCGTGTCGAACACGTCGGTCACCGCCACGCCGAGCTGGCGTGCCTTGGTGCGGTCGATGTCGGCATACAGCTGCGGCACGTTGACCTGGTAGCTCGAGAACAGGCCGGCGAGCTCGGGCGCCTGGCGGGCCTTGGCCATGAAGGCCTTCACCGCCGAGTCCATGGCTTCATAGCCCAGCGAGCCGCGGTCTTCGAGCTGCAGCTTGAAGCCGCCCGTGGTGCCCAGGCCCGCCACCGGCGGCGGCGGGAACATCACGATGAAGGCGTCTTCGATCTTGGCGTACTCGGCATTGAGCTGGGCCGCCACCGCGGGGCCGCTCTGGTCGGGCCGCGTGCGCTGGTCGAAGGGCTTGAGCATCGCGAAGGCAATGCCGGAGTTGGAGCTGTTGGTGAAGCCGTTGATCGACAGGCCCGGGAACGACAGCGTGCCCTCGATGTTGGGGTTCTGCTTCGCGATCTCGCCCATGCGGCGGATCACCTCGTCGGTGCGGTCGAGCGTGGCGCCGTCGGGCAGCTGCGCGAAGCCGATGAGGTACTGCTTGTCCTGCATCGGCACGAAGCCGCTGGGCACTGCCTTGAAGAGGCCGAAGGTGGCCACCACCAGCACCAGGTAGACACCCATCATCAGCGCCTTGCGCGAGGCGACACGCTTCACGCCGGAGCCGTAGGCGTCGGAGCCGCGGCCGAAGGCCTTGTTGAAGCCGCGGAACAGCCAGCCGAAGGCGAAGTCCATGCCGCGGGTGAGCGCGTCCTTGGGCGCGTCGTGGCTGCGCAGCAGCAAGGCGGCGAGCGCGGGCGACAGCGTGAGCGAGTTGATCGCCGAGATGACGGTCGAGATCGCGATCGTCACCGCGAACTGCTTGTAGAACTGGCCGGTGAGGCCGCTGATGAAGGCCAGCGGCACGAACACCGCCACCAGCACGATGGCGATCGCGATGATCGGCCCCGAGACCTCGCGCATGGCGCGGTAGGTCGCGTCGCGCGGCGACAGGCCCGCCTCGATGTTGCGCTCCACGTTCTCGACCACCACGATGGCGTCGTCGACCACGATGCCGATGGCCAGCACCAGGCCGAACAGGCTCAGCGCGTTGATCGACAGGCCGAGCAGTTGCAGCACCGCGAAGGTGCCCACGATGGACACCGGCACCGCCAGCAGCGGGATGATCGAGGCGCGCCAGGTCTGCAGGAACAGGATCACCACCAGGACCACCAGGGCGATGGCCTCGAGCAGCGTCTGCACCACCGACTTGATGGAGGCGCGCACGAACTGCGTGGGGTCGTAGGCGATGCGGTACTCCACGCCTTCGGGCATGTGCGGCGCGAGCTCTTCCATCGTCTTGCGCACGGCGGCCGAGATCTCCAGCGCGTTGGAGCCCGGCGCCTGAAACACGCCGGTGCCCACCGCCTGGTCGTTGTCGAGCAGCGAGCGCAGCGAGTAGTCGGCCGCACCGAGCTCGATGCGGGCGATGTCGCGCAGCCGCGTGACGGCGCCGCCCGGGGCGGTCTTCACGATGATGTCGCCGAACTCGTCTTCGTTCTGCAGGCGGCCCTGCGCATTGATGGACAGCTGCAGGTCCACGCCCGGCAGGCCGGGCGAGGCGCCCACCACGCCGGCGGCAGCCTGCACGTTCTGCTCGCGGATGGCGCGCACCACGTCGCCGGCGGCCAGGCCGTGCTCGGCCACCTTCTGCGGGTCGAGCCACACGCGCATCGAATACTCGCCGCCGCCCCAGGTCTGCACCTGCCCCACGCCTTCGATGCGCGCGAGCCGGTCCTTGATGTTGAGCAGCGTGTAGTTGCGCAGGTAGTTCATGTCGTACCGGTTGTTCGGCGACACGAGGTGCACCACCATCGTGAGGTCTGGCGAGCTCTTGACGGTGGTGATGCCCAGCCGGCGCACTTCTTCCGGCAGGCGCGGCTCGGCCTGCGCGACGCGGTTTTGCACCATCTGCTGCGCAAGGTCGGGGTTGGTGCCCAGGCGGAAGGTCACGGTCAGCGTGAGCAGGCCGTCGGTGGTGGCCTGGCTGCCCATGTAGAGCATGCCTTCCACACCATTGATGGCCTCCTCGAGCGGCGTGGCCACCGTCTCGGCGATCACCTTGGGGTTGGCGCCCGGATACTGCGCGCGCACCACCACCGAGGGCGGCACCACTTCCGGGTATTCGGAGATCGGCAGCGCGCGCAGCGCGATCAGGCCGGCCAGCAGCATGAGCAGCGACAGCACGCCGGCAAAGATCGGCCGGTCGATGAAGAACTTGGAGAGGTTCATGGTGACTTTCGGAATCGAATTCATTCACCGCGGAAACGCGGAGGTCGCGGAGATTCGCGGAGAGAAAGCCTCCGCGGTCCTCCGCGTTCTCTGCGCCTCCGTGGTGAAGGTTTTCAGGACTGCGAGGAACCCTCGCGCTGCTTGGCTTGCACCTCCGGCTTGGCGTCCATGGCCACCGGCTGCGGCGCCAGCAGCGCGCCCGGTCGAACCCGGTGCAGGCCGTTGACCACCACGCGTTCGCCCGGCTTCAGGCCGCTGGTCACCACGCGCAGGCCGTTGACCGGCGCGCCCAGCGTCACCTCTCGCCACACCGCCTTGTTGTCGGCGCCCACCACCATCACGAAGCGCTTGTTCTGGTCGGTGCCCACCGCGCGTTCGTTCACCAGCAGGGCCGCGTCGCTGCTGGCCTGGCCCATGCGCAGCCGTGCGAACTGGCCGGGCATCAGCGCGCCGTCCTTGTTGTCGAACACGGCGCGCACGCGCACCGTGCCGCTGCGGGCATCGACCTGGTTGTCGACCAGTTGCAGGCGGCCTTCGAACGGCGTGTCGGTGCTGGCCGCGGTGCCCATGTGCACCGGGATGCGCTCGATGTGCGAACGCGCCGAGGTGCCGCCCGGCAGGCCCTTCAGCGCCCGGGTGACGATCTGCTCGTCGGCGTCGAAGCTTGCGTAGATGGGGTTCACCGACACAAGCGTGGTGAGCACCGGCGCGCCGGGGCCGGCCGCCACGAGGTTGCCGCTGGTCACTTCGATCTTGCCGATGCGCCCGGCGATGGGTGCGCGCACCTGGGTGTAGCCCAGGTTCAGCCTGGCGGACTGCAGCGCGGCTTCGGCGGCGCGCAGGTTCGCGTCGGCCTCCAGCAGCGCGTTGCTGCGCTCGTCGTATTCGCGCTGGGCGATGGCGCGCTCGTCCCACAGGCGGCGGGCGCGCTCGTGTTCGCTCTTGGCCAGCGCGGCGCGCGCCTTGGCGGCCAGCGCCTGGGCCTGTGCACGGTCCACCTCGGCGGCATAGGGCGCGGGGTCGATGGTGACGAGCAGGTCGCCCTGCTTCACCAGGGCTCCCTCGCGGAAGTGCACGGACTGCACCGAGCCCGCGACTCGCGAGCGCACCTCGACGCGTTCCACCGCTTCGAGGCGGCCGGAGAACTCGCTCCATGCGGCCACGTTGCTCTGCACCACGGTGGCCACCGACACCGGCGTGGCCTGCGGTTCGGCGGGCGGTGCATCGGCGATGGCATCGTCGCCGTGCAGGCCGAAGATCGCGGCCGACACGGCGGTCAGGGCGGTGAGCACCGTGGCCGAGGCCAACAGCCGCGGGCGATCGGAAAGAAGCTTCTTGTTCATGTTGGGTCCTGTTCCTGAAATGAGGGAGGGGGCGGTGGGTTGGGGCGGAAATCCGGGGCTCAGGCCGTACATCGCGCAGCGGGCGGGTCGGCGTGCAGGAAGTCATGCAGCGCATCGCGCACCTCGTCGGCCCACGGCGGCGGCGTGCCGTCACCGTGCGTGTAGTAGCTGCGCGGCCAGCCCGTGGCCTGCGCGAGCCGCGTGGTGTCGGCGCAGACGCCGGCTTCGCACAGGCGGTGCGCATAGCCCAGCGTCTCGTCGCGCAGCGGGTCGTCCTCGGCGGTGACGAGCAAGGTGCGCGGCAGGCCGGCCAGGCGCATCGATCGGCCGGGCGCGGCATAGGGGTGCATCACGTCGTCCGCCCGCGGCAGGTAGGCGCGCCAGCCGTCGGCCCAATGGCAGCCCACCGGCCCAGCGCGCACGTCGCGCAGCGACTTGGTGGCCACGCAGACGTCGAGCATCGGGGACAGCAGGATCTGCCCGTCCAATGGCGGGCCGTCGCGATCGCGCGCCATCAGCGCCACCGCCGCGGCGACATTGCCGCCGGCTTCTTCGCCGGCCACCAGCAGCGGCGCGCGCTGGTGCGAAAGGGCGCGACGCTGCCTGGCCACCCACTCCAGCGCCTCGTAGCCGGCTTCCACCGCACGCGGAAACGGCTGCTCGGGCGCGAGCGGGTAGTCCACCGACACCACCACGGCGCCGGCCTGCATCAGCAGCCGCGCCACCGCCGCGCCGGTGTCGAGCGAGCCTTCGACGAAGGCCCCTGCGTGGAAGTGCAGCACCACCGGTGCAGGCGGCGCGCCGTAACCCACCAGGTGCCGGCGTTGCAGCGGGCTGTACACCCGCACCGGCAGCGCCCGGCCGCCGGCCAGCGTGAGCACTTCGTCACGGCTGGCGGCAGAGGTGTGGGCGGCGGGCGCGAGCCCAGGGGTGGTGCGGTCCATCATGGCCTTGAAGCCGCAGTGCGGCATCGAACACGTTGTGATGGGGCAGAAGATATGGCGCGCGCCCAGGGCAATAAATAGCCCTGCCGCTCATGCTTCATTTCACGGCCGCAACAATCGCGGCCGCTTTTTCCGGTTCAATGCGCACACCGCGTGAGGTGGAAGCAAGGAGAGGTTTCGATGGACAGATTGCTGGCGATGCAGACTTTCGTTCGGGTCGTGGAGGCGGGCACCTTCGTGCGCGCAGCCGACTCGATGAACCTGCCCAAGCCCACGGTGACGCGGCTCATCCAGACGCTGGAGTCGCACCTGCAGACCAAGCTGCTCAACCGCACGACGCGGCGCGTCACGGTGACGGCCGACGGCGCCGCCTACTACGACCGCGCGGTGCGCGTGCTCAGCGAGATCGACGAGCTCGAGGCGAGCATGGCGCACGCGAAGTCCAACCCGCGCGGGCGGCTGCGCATCGACGTTGGCACGGCGGTGGCACAGCAGGTGCTCATCCCGGCGCTGCCGGACTTCCACGTGCGCTATCCCGACATCCAGATCGACCTGGGCGTGAGCGACCGGCCGGTCGACCTGATCAGCGAAAACGTCGACTGCGTGCTGCGCGGCGGCGAGCTCACCGACCAGTCGCTGGTGGCGCGCCGCATCGGCGAGTTCCACCTGGTGTATTGCGCGTCGCCCGCCTACCTGAAGCGCCACGGCACGCCCATGCACCCGCGCGACATCGAGGAGAAGGACCACAAGGTCATCAACTACTTCTCGCCGCGCACGGGCAAGGTGTTCCCGTTCACCTTCACCAACGCGAAGGAACGCATCGAGTTCGAGGGCCGCCACGTGGTGGCGGTGAACGATTCCAATGCCAACCTCGCAGCCGGCCTGGCCGGGCTGGGCATCGTGCGCTCCACCACATTCATGGTGCAGCAGCACATCGCCTCGGGCCAACTGGTGCCGCTGCTCCTCGACTGGTGCGCGGACTCCATCCCCATCCACGTGGTGTACCCGCCCAACCGGCACCTCTCCACCAAGCTGCGGGTGTTCGTCGACTGGGTGGCCGAGCTGTTCGCCCGCAGCGACTTCGTGCAGCGCAAGTGCAGCCTGCAGAAGCTTCCGGCGGCGCAGGCAGAGCAGGAATCAGCCGCTGTCGCCGGGTCGGCCGCGGTTGTCGACGTCGCCGACAACGCCGCGGCCACCGTGTGACGGCACGCGGCTATCGCTCGCGCATCCATTCGGCCCAATAGTCCACGCAGGCCCGCACCTTGGGCAGGCGGTGGCGTTCGCGCAGCATCACCGCGAACATCGGCACCGCCTGCGACGTGAACACGTCGGGCAGCACCGGCACCAGCGCTCCGCTGCGCACCAGCGGCCGCGCCACCAGGTCGACGATGCGGGCAATGCCGGCGTCGCATTGCACCAGTGCCACCAACGTCGCGGTGTTGTCGACGCGCGTGTGCCCCTCGGCCTCGAAGAGGCCCGTGCCACGCCGCCCCGCGCGGTGTTCCCACAGGTTGAGCCCGGGGTTCACGCTGTTGGTGACGAGGCGGTGCCGGCGCAGATCTTCAAGGCTGCGCGGCGAGCCGAAGGCCGCCAGGTAGGCCGGCGAGGCGTACAGGCCGCGGGTGAGCTCGCCGATCTGGCGCGCCACCACCGTCTCGCTGTGCGGCGTGCCGGTGCGGAACGCCACGTCGATGCCTTCACGCGCCATGTCGACCACGCGGTCGTCGGCGCAGACGTCCAGCCGCAGGCCGGGATGGCGGTGGTACAGCCCGTCAAGCCCCGGCGCGATGACCGCCTGCGCCAGCACCGCGCTCACGCTCAGGCGCACCCAGCCGCTCGGGCCGCCCAGCTTGCCCGACAGGTCGGCCTGCAGCTCGGCTTGGATCTCCAGCAGGCGCTGCGCCTTGGCCAGGAAGGCGTCGCCTTCGTCGGTAAGGCTCAGGCCGTGCGTGTTGCGGTGCATGAGCCGCGCGCCGCATTCGGCTTCCAGGCGCGCCAGCACGCGTGTGACCTGGCTGACGGCGACGTTGCGCTCGCGCGCGGCGGCAGACAGCGAGCCCAGCGCTGCCACGCGCACGAAGGTGTTCACGTCGTCGAGTTGCAGGTTCATGGCGAACCACTGTGACGCGTGTTTGCGGATTCCGCAATACCGATTCGCATTTCGAGCGGTTTCCGCCGCTCGGCTCGCCGCCTAGAGTGAAACCCACTCAATCTCCACGGAGCACGCCATGAACACGGAACGTCCGAGCCATCTCTGCCTCGTCCGCCTGCACGACCGCGCCCACGAGGAAGCCCGGCGGCTGCGTGAAGAAGCCGTCGCCAACCTGTGGGCGGACCTCGATGACGCGCTGGGCGCGGCTGCGGACACCGCCAGGCGCGCCGCGCGTCGATTCACATCCCGCTGGTTGCGCCACCGCGCGTTGCGCCGTGGCGGCGCGGCCGAGGCGGCCGCGGAGAAGGCCTGACCCTCAGGCGAGGCGGTCGTCTGCCGCCAGGCAGGCGCAGATCAACGGGTTGCCGTTGTCAGCGCGGCGCGGCTCGCTCGAAGTGCGCTGCGGCCGTTGCGACGGCTGAACGCGCTGCGTGCTGTCCCACTGCTCGGTGGTGGCGAACGGCACTCGGGTGTAGGCGTCGGACTCCACGGCCAGGACGTTGTTGCGGGTCGAGTCCCAGCGGTCTTCACCGCGGCCCACCTGCACGGTGTCCTTGCGCTCCTGCACTTGCACGTGAGCGCGGGTCGAGTCCCAGGCACTTTCGTCGCGTGCCTGCGCAGCCATGGGAATGACGACTCCGGCCACCGCGGCGGCCAGCGCGATCCAGATCTTGTTCATGATGATGTCCTGCTTGTTTGAGGGCTGAGGTGCCGCAAGTCACCGGACTCGCGGCACGACACGGTCAGCCTTCGTTGCGGTCGCCACGGCTCAGGTGTTCACCCGAGGCGATGGCTTGCTGGAGTTCGGCGCGCACTTCGGCGCGGCTCTTGGTGGCGGCGAAGGCCAGGTCCGTGGCCACGCCCTCATAGTTGTGCAGCGCCTCGAGCGAACCGTCTGCGCGGGCAGCGGCCAGTTCGGCCTTCACTTGTTCACGCGTCTTGGTCGACTCGAACGACTGGCGCAGGTGCACGCCATGGAAGTTGTTGCGCGTCTCGAGCGTGCCGTCGGCACGGGCCTGCTGCAGCTCGGCGAGCACTTGGGCGCGGGTCTTGGGGGCCGAGGCGTCTTGCGCGAAGGCGGCGTGCGAAGCGGTGAGGGCGAGCACAGCAGCGGCGATCAGGTGTTGGGCTTTCATGTCGGTTCCTTTCAGGGATTCGTTTCGTCAGTGACGTAAATCTAGGTGCTTACCCTGAAGCGATAAACAGCCGATCCGGCAATTGGCCGTTGCAGCCGTCTGAACAATGACGCTTGAAACGACAAAGGCCTGCGCGAGCAGGCCTTTGCTTTTAAGAAGTGATGAAGCGCCGTGCGTTCAGCCCATCACCGCCGCCATCGCCTCGGCCGTGCGTTCGACGTTGTGCGTGTTGAGGCCCGCCACGCAGATGCGGCCCGAGCGCACGAGATACACCGCGTGCTTCTCGCGCAGCTCGTCCACCTGCGCGGCCGACAGGCCGGTGTAGCTGAACATGCCTCGCTGCGTGAGGAAGTATTCGAAGTCGCGGCCCGGCACCTTGGACTTGAGCACGAGATGGAGCTGCTTGCGCATGGCCAGGATGCGTTCGCGCATCTCGCCGAGCTCGCGCTCCCACAAGGGGCGCAGCTCAGGGTCGATGAGCACGTGGGCCACCAATTGGCCGCCATGGATGGGCGGGCTCGAATAGTTGCGGCGCACGGTGAACTTCAACTGGCCGAGCACGTTTTCGGCCTGCTTCGCATCGGGGCACACCACGCTCAGCGCGCCGCAGCGCTCGCCGTACACGCTCATGCTCTTGGAGAACGAGTTGGCCACGAAGGCGGAGAGGCCGGCGGCCGCGATGGCGCGCACCGCATAGGCGTCTTCGTCGATGCCATCGCCGAAGCCCTGGTAGGCGAGGTCGAGGTAAGGGATCAGCTGGCGCTCGCGCAGCACCGGGATGAGCTCGTCCCATTGCGCGCGGGTGAGGTCCACGCCGGTGGGGTTGTGGCAGCAGGCATGCAGCAGCACGATGCTCCGGGCCGGCAGGCCGCGCAGGGCGGCCAGCATCTCGGCGAACTTCACGCCGCCGGTGGCCGGGTCGTAGTACGGGTAGGTGTTCACCTTCAGGCCGGCGCCTTCGAACATCGAGCGGTGGTTGTCCCAGGTCGGGTCGCTCACCCACACGCCGCTGCCGGGGAAATAGCGTGCGATGAAGTCGGCGCCGACCTTGAGGCCGCCGCTGGACCCCACGGACTGGATGGTGGCCACGCGCCCCGACGTCACCGCTTCATGGCCGGCGCCGAACAGCAGGTGCTGCACGGCCTGGCGGAAGTTCGCCGCGCCTTCGATGGGCAGATAGGGCTTGGGGCCGGTGTTGGCCAGCATCTTGGTTTCGGCATGGCGCACGGCCGTCATCACCGGGATGCGGCCGGCATCGTCGAAGTAGATGCCGATGCTGAGGTTGACCTTGTTCGGCCGCGGATCCTTCTGGAAGTCTTCGTTGAGGCTCAGGATCGGGTCGCCGGCAAAGGGTTCGACGTGCTGGAACATGGTGGAAGCTTCTCCTCGGTGGTCGTCTGGTGTGTGTCGGGGGCGGCGGCTCAGCCGGCCTGCAGCGCCGCTTCGATGTCCTTCTTGAGCGCCTTCGGTTCGTCGTTCGGTGCGTAGCGCTTCAGCACCTCGCCGTTGCGGCCGACGAGAAACTTGGTGAAGTTCCACTTGATGGACTTGCTGCCCAGGATGCCGGGCGCCTCCTTCGTGAGCCATTGGTACAGCGGGTGCGCGCCGGCACCGTTGACCTCGACCTTGCTCATCATCGGGAAGCTCACGCCGTAGTTCAGCGAGCAGAACGACGCGATCTCGGCGTTGCTGCCCGGGTCCTGCGCACCGAACTGGTTGCACGGGAAGCCGAGGACCACGAGCCCCTGCTCGCCATGGTCCTTCCACAGCTGCTCCAGGCCGTCGAACTGCGGGGTGAAGCCGCACGCGCTCGCGGTGTTGACGATGAGCAGCACCTTGCCGCGGTATTGCGCAAGGGGCACGGGCTTGCCGTCGATCGACTGGGCTTCGAAGTCGTAGACGCTGCTCATGTGACAACTCCTTCACGGAAACGAAACGGCCGATGGTAGCCGGCTGGGCGCCGGGCCGCCCAGGCGAGGGGAAACGTGGCATACCCCGATGCGCAGCGGGCATGGCTCATGCAAACTGCACCGCAACCGTATCTGAACGCGCACCATGACGACACGCTATCGCGTGGCCCTGCTCGGTTTCAGCGCTTTCGAGCGCAGCGCTCTCGAGTCGTACTTCCGCCTTGCACCGGAAGGCGGCAGCCATCACACCCACTACGACCTCCTGCCCGACATCGTGCCCGGCCGCGAGGCGTGCGACTTCGTGCTGGCCGATGCGAACCATGCCGAGGTGCGCAACGTGGTGGCGGCCGCCGGGCGCGCCGCCGACACCGTGTACGTGGGCACGCTGCAGGCGCCGCCGGCACCCCCCGATGCCCTGGCCGACCTGCCCCGCCCCATCGACCCGCTGCACGTGCGGCGCGAGTTCGACGCCGCGGTCGAGCGGCGCTCGCGGCCGCAGAAGTCCCCGCCGTCAGGCGCCAGCCCGGTGCGTCGCTTCACCGCCCGCGCGCGGCAGCATGCCGAGGAACAGGCGGCGCGCGAAAGCAAAAGCGGCGACTTCTCGCAGTCGGTGCTGCTGGGAGGTGAAGGCGGCGACGGCATGTTCGACCAGGTGCTGGTGGTCGACGACAGCGAGATCGCGCGGCGCTTCCTGCAGATGAAGCTGCAGCGGCTGGGCTACACGGTGGACACCGCCGCCGACGGGCACGGCGCGCTGCAGATGGTGGCCACGCGCCGCTACGCCTTCGTGTTCCTCGACGTCGCGATGGAAGGCCTCGACGGCTTCGAGACCTGCAAGCACATCAAGCACATGCCCTGGCCGCTCGACGGGCGGATGATGCGAGGGCCGGTGGTGGTCATGGTCACCGGCAGGAGCGGCTCGGTCGACCGCATCCGCGGCGCACTGGCCGGCTGCGATGCCTACCTCACCAAGCCGCTCAACGAAGACGAGCTGATCGCCACGCTGTCGAAGTACGACGACTCCTTCGAGCGCGTATTCGAGAACACCGTGCCCCCGCTGGCACATCTTTGACTGGAAGGAAGAGTGGAGAGCCATGCCGCAACGTTTTTCCGACCGCGAGATCCGCGATGCGCTGCCTGCCGCCGCGCGCGACCTGGCGCAGCGCCGGGCCGACCTCATCGGCGACGACCTCATCGAGCATTTCGTCGCGCGCGACTGGATGGAATGGCGCGGCGGCGCCTTGAAGCTCACCCAGGTGGGACTCAACGTCATCGCACAGGCCACCGCCGCCCAGGCCAGGGGTTAGGGCCTACGCCAGAAGTCTCTGGAAATAGCCACGCAGCGCCTCGATCGCGTGCCGTACCTTGGCCGGTTGCTGGTCGCGCTGCGGCGTGACGGCATGGATGCCCATGTCGGGCAGGCGCCAGCCGGGCAGCACAGGCGCCAGGGTGCCGTCTGCCAGCTCGGCCTCGATGTCGGGCCTGGCCATCATCGCCACCCCCAGACCGGCCACGCACAGCTGCTGCAGCGAGTTCTGGTTGGTGCTGGTGACGCGCCCTTCGATGCGCAGCACATGAGGCGCGCCACCGTCCTCGGGCAGGAGTTCGAACACCGTGATCGGCCGCGCGCGCGTCTGCAGCACCAGCCAGTCGTGCTGCACCAGGTCGGCCGGTGAGGCCGGCCAGCCCCGGCGCGCCAGGTAGGCCGGGGCCGCCACCAGCACGAACGGCAGGTCGCCCAGCTTGCGGGCGACAAAGCTCGAATCGGCCAGCTGTGCGCCCACCCTCAGCGCCAGGTCGATGCGCTGGTCGATCAGGTCGATCGACGCGTCGTCGATGAACAGGCGCAGCGTGAGCTTCGGGTGCGCCACCAGCAGCGGCCCGAGCGCGGGCCCCAGGTGGCGCGCAAATCCCACCGGCGCGGTGAGGCGCAGCTCTCCTTCGGGGGCATCACGCAGGCGGGCCAGCGCTTCGCCGGCCTCGCGCGCCGCCGCGACCATGGCGGCGCAGCCGGCGGCATAACGCTCGCCGGCTTCGGTGAGCGTGAGCTTGCGGGTGGAGCGGTGCATCAGCGTCACGTCCAGCTCGCGTTCGAGCTGGCGCAGCTGCTGGCTCACGGCCGAGGCCGTCATGCCGAGCCGGCGGGCGGCGCCGGTCATCGAGCCCGAGGCCACCACCTCGGCAAAGATCGCCATCCGCCTGAGCTGATCCATTGTGAAGTTGCACTTAATTGAGATAGCGCCAGGACGGCACTAGCGCCTTCATTGTGAAGCAGGGAACATCACGGGCATCGTTTTCACTCGCGACAAAAGGACACGCTCATGAAGATCGCCCTCATCGGTGGCACCGGCTTTGTCGGCAGCGCCCTGCTCAACGAGGCGCTGGAACGCGGCCACCAGGTCACGGCGCTGGCCCGCGATGTCTCGAAGTACACGCCGCGCGAGCGCCTGTCGGTGGTGAATGCCGATGCGCAGGACGCGGCCCAGGTAGCGCGCGCGGTGGCCGGCCACGACGCCGTGCTGAGCGCCTACAACCCGGGCTGGGGCAACGCCGACATCCATGACGAGTTCCTCAAGGGCAGCCGGGCCATCCACGAGGGCGTGCGCGCCTCGGGCGTGAAGCGCCTGCTGGTGGTGGGCGGCGCGGGCAGCCTGTTCGTGGCACCCGGCGTGCAGCTGGTGGACACGCCCACCTTCCCGGCCGAGTGGAAGGCCGGCGCCCTGGCTGCGCGCGAGGCGCTGCGCCTCATCCAGCAGGACACCGAGCTGGACTGGACCTTCCTGTCGCCTGCCGTGTTCCTCGAACCGGGCCCCCGCACCGCCAAGTTCCGCCTCGGCAAGGACGAGCCGCTGATGCAGGCCGACGGCACACCGGCGCACATCTCGGTGGCCGACCTCGCCGTGGCCGTGCTCGACGAGATTGAGCAGCCGCGCCACGTGCGCCAGCGCTTCACGCTGGGGTACTGAGCCGTGGCCGGCACGCTGCTCTACCTGCACGACCCGCTGTGCGGCTGGTGCTATGGCGCCACCGCCGCGCTGGACGTGCTGCAGCGCGAAGCGCCGCAGTGGCAGCTGCGGCCACTGGCGACCGGGCTGTTCGCGGGCGATCCCGGGCGCCGGCTCGACCCGGCCATGGAGGCGCACATCTGGCAGGCCGACCAGCGCATCGCGGCCATGAGCGGCATGCCGTTCAGCGAGGCCTATCGGCAGCAGGTGCTGCGCAACCCGGAGTCCGGCTTCGACTCGGGGCCGGCCGCGCTGGCACTCACCGCCGTGGCACTGAGCCCGTCGTTCGCCCATGAGCGGGCGGCACTCAAGGCCATCCAGCATGCGCGCTGGGTGCTGGGACAGGACATCACCCAGGCCCGCGTGCTGGCCGACGCATTGGCGGTGGCCACCGGCGAGCCGGCGTCGGCGTGGCTGCAGCGCCTGGCCGACCCGCAGCTGCCGGCGCACGCACAGGAACGCCTGCAGCGGGCCGCGTCGCTGATGCGGCGCTTCGGCTTCCAGGGCGTGCCGGCACTGCTGGTGCTACCCGGCAACGCGGGCGCTGAAGACGAAGCCGCGCTGGCGGCGCGTGTGCTCCAGGCAGGCCGCGCGCTGCGCGCCAACGTGCTGTTCGACGGCTCGCTGGTGCAGGCGCTCGGGGCAGCTTCCGCAGCCTGAACGAGGCTCAGGCCTCGAACGGCAGCCCGACGTAGTTTTCGGCCAGCGCGGTCGATCCGGCGACGGAGCCGACGAGGTAATCGAGTTCTGCCCGCTGCATCTTGGCGCCGAACTCCCCGTTGTCGGGGAATTTGTGCAGCAGCGAGGTCATCCACCACGAGAAGCGCTCCGCCTTCCAGATGCGGCGCAGGCACTTCTCGGAATAGCGGTCGATGCCTTCGCTGCTCTTGCCGTTGTAGTGCTCGGCCAGCGCCTTCGACAGGTAGCCCACGTCGGAAGCGGCGAGGTTGAGGCCCTTCGCACCGGTGGGCGGCACGATGTGCGCGGCGTCGCCCGCCAGGAAGAGCCGGCCGAATCGCATCGGCTCGGCCACGAAGCTGCGCAGCGGCGCGATGCTCTTCTCGATCGACGGGCCGGTCACCAGCTGTTCGGCCGCCTCGGGGTCGAGCCGGCGCCGCAGCTCGTCCCAGAACGCGTCGTCGGACCAGTTCTCCACCTTGTCGTCGAGCGAACACTGCACGTAGTAGCGGCTGCGGTGGGTCGAGCGCATGCTGCACAACGCAAAGCCGCGCTCATGGTTCGAGTAGATGAGTTCGTGCGCCACCGGCGGCACGTCGGCCAGGATGCCGAGCCAGCCGAACGGGTAGACGCGCTCATAGGTCTTGATCGCCTGCGCCGGCACGCTGGCGCGGCACACACCATGAAAGCCGTCGCAGCCGGCAATGAACTCGCACTCGACCTCGTGGTCGACGCCGTCCTTCCGGTACGTGACGCGCGGCCTGGTGCCGGCGCCGAAGTCATGGATGGCGACGTTCTGTGCTTCATACACGGTGGCGAGGCCCCCGGCCTTGCGTGCGTCCATCAGGTCGTGCGTGACCTCGGTCTGGCCGTACACCATGACGTGGCGGCCGCCGGTCAGCCGGGCCAGGTCGATGCGGTGGCGTGCGCCGCCGAAACACAGCTCGATGCCTTCGTGCACCAGCCCCTCGCGATGCATGCGCTGGCCCACGCCAGCTTCGTCGAGCAGCTCGCAGGTGCTCTGCTCGAGGATGCCGGCGCGAATGCGGCCGAGCACGTAGTCGGCGCTGCGCTGCTCGATGACGACGTTGTCGATGCCGGCCTTGTGGAGGAGTTGTCCGAGCAGCAGGCCGGAGGGGCCGGCGCCGATGATGGCGACTTGGGTTTTCATGGGTCCTGACTACCTACACGCTACACAGTCACGCGCACGAGGCGCTCACAACAGGGTCCGCAGCTGCGCCTGCGCCTGCAGCAGGGCCGGCAGGCACTTGTCGACCAGCTCGTCCATCCGCATGCGCGACGCATGCACGCTCACGTTCATGGCGGCCACCACGTCGCCGCGGTAGTTGCGCAGCGGCACGGCGATCGTGCGCAGCCCCAGTTCCAGCTCCTGGTCGACCATCGCGTAGCCGTTGGCGCGGGCCCGCGCGATCTCCAGGCGCAGCCGCTCGCGGTGCACGATGGTGTGGGGCGTGAGCGGCTCCAGCGTCTGCCTCGCCAGCCACGCGTCCACCTCCTCCTGAGGCTGGGCCGCCAGCAGCACCCGGCCGTTCGACGTGCAGTACGCCGGCACCCGCGTGCCGGGCTGCAGGGTGGCCGACACCACCCGCCCGGCGCTGGCCGCGGCGATCGCGATCACGTCGTCATGGTCGAGCACGCCGGCCGACGAGGCTTCCTGCAGGGCATAGGCCAGCTTGTGCAGCTGGGGCTGGATCACCCGCGGCAGCCGCGCCGAATGCATGTAGCTCTGGCCCAGGCGCAGCACCTTGGGCGCGAGGCCGAACATCTTGCGGTCCTGCTGCACGTAGCCCAGGTGCGCCAGCGTGATGAGGTAGCGGCGCGCCGCCGCGCGAGTGAGGCCGGTGCGTTCGGCCACCTCGGTGATCGACAGGCGGGGCCGGTCCTGGTCGAAGGCTTCGATGACGGCCAGCCCCTTCTCGAGCCCGGCGATCAGGTCGCGCTTGAGCGGGCCGGCGGCGACGGACGCTTCGCCGTCGTCCAACACCGGCGGCTCGGCGGCCGCGGCGCCCACGGCAGCGGCGTGAGGTGGAGACGGGACCAATTCGTCCTCGTCGGCAGCGCCAGCGGACGAAGAAGACTGTGAGCTTGCGTCAGCCATATGCGGGTAAACCCTTGATTTGGGCGTCATTCGCACAGAACGGGCGATTTCCGCGCCCCGCAGTGCGTTGCCGCCTTGCTACCGGATCAATGTAGCGCTAATTTTCGGGTAGAACGTTCGATAAACAAACGTTAGGGCGATAAACGCACATTTTGTGCGCCGCTCGCCCCCTTCAAACGCCTGCACTGCCCTAGGAGTTCGCGCATGAGGTTCGACGCCATCCAAGCCGGGACCTACCCGAGCCTGATCTATCCGCCCTACAAGTCCACGGTGAAGCGCGGGCCGACCCAGGCGCCGGTGCGCCTGTCGGCGCCGATGGCCACCGGGCAGCTCGCGCGCTTCTCGCCCGAGCTGCTGCGCCAGAACGACCTCGACCTCACCGCCCATGGCGCCGGCGCGCCGCTGGGCGAAAAGATCGTCGTGGCCGGCCGCGTGCTCGACGAGGACGGCAAGCCGGTGCGCAACTCGCTGGTCGAGGTGTGGCAGTGCAATGCCGCCGGGCGCTACTGGCACAAGAAGGACCAGCACAACGCGCCGCTCGACCCGAACTTCTTCGGCTTCGGCAAGTTCTTCACCGGCGACGACGGCAGCTATCGCTTCGTCACCATCAAGCCCGGTCCCTACCCCTGGGGCAACCACGACAAGGCCTGGCGGCCGGCGCACATCCACTTCTCGCTGTTCGGCAACGTGCATGCGCAACGCCTGGTCACGCAGATGTACTGGGCCGGCGATCCGCTGTTCGACCACGACCCGATCTTCCAGAGCATTCCGCAGGCGGGCGCCCGCGAGCGGCTCGCCTGCCGCCTCGACATGGACCTGACCGTGGGCGACCAGATGCTCGGCTACCGATGGGACATCGTGCTGCGCGGCCGCGACGCCACGCCCTTCAACGTCTGAGCCCTGCGGGAGCCACCACATGAGTGAAAAGATCACCACTTCCCAAACCATCGGCCCCTTCCCGCATGAAGGCTGGCGCTGGGGTTTCGATGCCACGGCGCAGGTGCCGGCCGGCGCACTGGTCAGCGTGAGCGGCCAGGTGTTCGACGGCGACGGCCAGCCCATCACCGACGCGGTGCTCGAAGCCTGGGCGCCCGCGGCCGCGCAGGACGAATCGGCCCTGCCCATTCCCGGCTTTCGCCGCGTGGCCGCCGGCGACCAGGGCGAGTTTCGCTTCCAGTTCGCCTCCTCGGCCAAGGTGGCGGGCGAGCCGCTGGCCTACATCACGCTGTTCGCACGCGGTGTGCTGAAGCACCAGTTCACCGCCGTGTTTCTCGAGGACGACCCGGCGCTCGCACAATCGGCGCTGCTCAACCAGGTGGACGCCGAACGCCGGCCCACCCTGGTGGCGCGCAAGACCGGCCCCGGCGAATACCGCTGGGACCTGTGGATGCAGACCGACAAGGAGACGGTGTTCTTCGACTACGAATGAATGCAATGCCACTTGACCCCTCGGGGGAGCAGCCGATGTGCACGTCGACCGAGGGGCTGAAGTGAGATCCCGATTCATTCACCGCGCAGGCGCGGAGGACGCAGAGGACCGCAGAGAAGACCTGAATTCCTCCGCGGATCTCCGCGCCCTCCGCGCCTCAGCGGTGAAGGCTGTTGAATCCCCTTTCATGCGTCGGCGGTGCCGCCAAGCCGCCATGGGCAACTGACATGACCATCTTCGACAGCTTCCTCACCACGCCGGAAATCACGGCCGTGTTCAGCG
>CAMLNA010000032.1 GCA_946481025.1 uncultured Rivibacter sp. | reverse complement strand
CATCGCCGGGCTGATGATCGGCCGCACGCCCGAGTACCTGGGCAAGAAGATCGAGTCGCACGAGATGAAGATGACCTCGATCGCCATCCTGGTGACGCCGGTCCTGGTGCTTGCGGGTACGGCCATTGCGGTGCTGTCCGCCGCGGGCAAGGCGGGCGTGGCCAACCCCGGCACGCACGGCTTCTCGGAGATCCTCTATGCCTTCAGCTCGGCCGCCAACAACAACGGCAGCGCCTTCGCAGGCCTGTCGGCCAACACGCCCTTCTACAACCTGCTCATCGGCCTGGTGATGTGTCTCGGCCGCTTCGGCGTGATCGTGCCGGTGCTGGCCATGGCCGGCTCGCTGGCCGCCAAGAAGCGCATCCCGGTGACGAGCGGCACCTTGCCCACGCATGGCCCGCTGTTCGTCACGCTGCTGGTCGGCACGGTGCTGCTGGTGGGCCTCCTGAACTACGTGCCGGCGCTGGCGCTCGGCCCCATCGTCGAGCACCTGATGCTCTGGAACGGCCGCTGAAGGGAACCGGGCATGAGTACCCGCCTGTCATTTTCGTTGTTCGACCCGGGGCTGCTGCGCCCGGCCATCGGCCATGCCTTCGCCAAGCTGGACCCGCGCGTGCAATGGCGCAACCCGGTGATGTTCGTCGTCTACGCCGGCAGCCTGCTCACCACCTTGCTGTGGCTGCAGGCGCTGGGCGGCCGGGGCGAGGCACCGGCCGGCTTCATCCTGGCCATCGCCCTGTGGCTGTGGTTCACCGTGCTGTTCGCCAACTTCGCGGAGGCGCTGGCCGAAGGCCGCAGCAAGGCGCAGGCGGCTGCACTGCGCGGCATGAAGCACCGGGTCATCGCCAAGAAGCTCGACGAACCGCGCCATGGCTCGTCGTGGCACCCGATGCCGGCCGACGAGCTGCGCCGCGGCGCCATCGTGCTGGTGGAGGCCGGCGACGTCATTGCGCTGGACGGCACCGTGATCGAAGGCGTGGCCTCGGTGGACGAAAGCGCCATCACCGGCGAGTCGGCGCCGGTGATCCGGGAATCGGGCGGCGACTTTTCTTCGGTGACCGGCGGCACGCGGGTGCTGTCGGACTGGCTGGTGGTGAAGATCACCGTCAACCCCGGCGAAGCCTTTCTCGACCGCATGATCGCCATGGTGGAAGGAGCGAAGCGGCAGAAGACGCCCAACGAGATCGCGCTGACCATCCTCCTGGTCGCCCTCACCATCGTGTTCCTGGTGGTCACCGTGACGCTGCTGCCGTTCTCGCTGTTCAGCGTGGAGGCGACGAAACTCGGCAGCCCGGTCACCATCACCGTGCTGATCGCGCTGCTGGTGTGCCTCATTCCCACCACCATCGGTGCGCTGCTGTCGGCCATCGGCGTGGCGGGCATGAGCCGCATGATGCAGGCCAACGTGATCGCCACCTCGGGCCGCGCGGTCGAGGCCGCCGGCGACGTGGACGTGCTGCTGCTCGACAAGACCGGCACCATCACGCTGGGCAACCGCCATGCGTCGAGCTTCCTGCCCGCCCCGGGCGTGAAGGAGGCGGAGCTGGCCGATGCCGCGCAGCTTGCGTCACTCGCCGACGAAACGCCCGAAGGCCGCAGCATCGTCGTGCTGGCCAAGCAGAAGTTCAACCTGCGCGAGCGCGACATCCATTCGCTGGGGCCGGCCCGGTTCGTGCACTTCTCGGCGCAGACCCGCATGAGCGGCGTGGACCTGCCGCAGGCGGCGGCCCAGGTGCGGCAGCTGCGCAAGGGAGCCGCCGAAGCGATCCGCAGGCATGTCGAGGCGCAGGGCGGCCGCTTTCCGGCGCAGGTGAGCACGCTGGTCGACGACGTGTCGCGCCGCGGCAGCACGCCGCTGGTGGTGGCCGACGGCGTCCGGGTCATGGGGGTCGTCGAGCTCAAGGACATCGTCAAGGGCGGCATCCGCGAGCGATTCGCCGAGCTGCGCCGCATGGGCATCAAGACCGTGATGGTCACCGGCGACAACCGGCTGACCGCCGCCGCCATCGCGGCCGAGGCGGGCGTGGACGACTTCCTGGCCGAAGCCACCCCCGAGGACAAGCTGCGCGTGATCCGCGAACACCAGGCGGAAGGCCGCCTGGTCGCGATGACGGGCGACGGCACCAACGATGCGCCGGCGCTCGCCCAGGCCGACGTGGCGGTGGCCATGAACTCGGGCACGCAGGCGGCCAAGGAGGCCGGCAACATGGTGGACCTGGATTCCAACCCCACCAAGCTGCTCGAGGTGGTGGAGACCGGCAAGCAGCTGCTCATGACGCGCGGCTCGCTCACCACCTTCTCGATTGCCAACGACGTGGCGAAGTACTTCGCCATCGTCCCGGCGGCCTTTGCCACCACCTACCCGCAACTCGGCGCGCTGGACGTGATGCATCTCGCGAGCCCGTCGTCGGCCATCCTGTCGGCGGTGATCTTCAACGCGCTGATCATCGTCTTCCTGATCCCCCTGGCGCTCAAGGGCGTGAAGTACCGCGCCCTCGGCGCTGCCGCGCTGCTGAGGCGCAACGTGCTGGTGTACGGCCTGGGCGGGCTGGTCCTGCCCTTCATCGGCATCAAGCTGATCGACCTGCTGCTGTCGGCCGCTGGTCTGGCCTGAGGAGTCCGTCATGACATCGTTCCTTCGCCCGGCCCTCGTCTGCCTTGCCCTGCTGACGGCGCTCACCGGCGTGGCCTATCCGCTGGCGGTGACCGTGCTCGCGCAGGCCGCCTTTCCGCATGAAGCCGGCGGCAGCCTGGTCACGGTGGACGGCAAGGTCGTCGGCTCCGAGCTGATCGGCCAGCAGTTCGCCGACCCGAAGAACTTCTGGGGGCGTCCGTCGGCCACGGCCCCCGTCCCCTACAACGCGGCCGCGTCCGGCGGCTCGAACCTGGGTCCGCTGAACCCGGCGCTGGCCGAGGCGGTGAAGGCACGCATCGGAGCGCTGCGCGCGGCCGACCCGGGCAACACCTCGCCCGTGCCGGTGGACCTGGTCACCGCCTCGGCCAGCGGGCTGGACCCTCACGTGAGTGTGGCCACGGCCCTCTACCAGGTGCCACGCGTGGCCAGGGCGCGCGGGCTGCCGGCCGATGCGGTGCGAGGACTCGTGGAGCAGCAGGCCGAGGGTCCGCTGCTGGGGTTCCTGGGCGAACCGCGGGTCAACGTGCTGCGGCTCAACCTGGCACTGGCGGGTCTGCGCCGGCAATAGAACGGCCGAAGCAGCGTGGCAAGATTGCCCGCGATCCCCACTCCCCTCCGCCAAGCCGATGCTCATCAATTGCGTTGCCTACCAGGACGGCGCCCGCCTGGCCGATCTGCAGACGAGCGAGATCAGCGACTACCTCGACAAGCCAGGATGTTTCGTCTGGGTGGCGCTGCGCGACGCCACCGATGCCGAGCTCGACGAGATGCGGCGCGAGTTCAACCTGCACGAGCTGGCGGTCGAAGACGCCAGGCACGGCCACCAGCGCCCGAAGATCGAGGAATACGGCGACTCGCTGTTCGTCGTGCTGCACCTCATCGAGCTGGTGGGCGACGAGCTCAACGTCGGCGAAGTGGCGATCTTCGTCGGCCCGAACTACGTGCTGTCGGTGCGCAACCGAAGCAAGCAGAACTTCCTCGGGGTGCGCGAGCGCTGCGAACGAGAACCGCACCTGCTGAAGCAGGGCCCGGGCTTCGTGCTCTATGCGCTGATGGACGCAGTGGTGGACCGCTACTTCCCCATCATGGACCTGATCGAGAACGAGCTCGAGGCCATCGAGGACCGCATCTTCGACAAGGGCGCCGGCCGCACGAACATCGAGCAGCTGTACGCGCTCAAGCGCAAGGTCGCGCCGCTCAAGCACGCGGTCAGCTCGCTGCTGCAGTTCACGGGCAAGCTCCATGGCGGGCGGGTGCCGGCGGTGTGCATCCCCACCGAAGCCTACTTCCGCGACGTGGGCGACCACCTCGCGCGCATCCAGGCCTCGGTGGACAACATCCGCGAGACCATCTCGACCGCCATCGCGGTCAACCTGTCGGTCACCACCATCGAAGAGAGCGAGGTCACCAAGCGGCTCGCCGCCTGGGCCGGCATCTTCGCGGTGGCCACCGCCTTCGCCGGCATCTGGGGCATGAACTTCGAACACATGCCCGAGCTGAAGCAGAAATGGGGCTACCCGGCCGCGCTCGGGCTGATCGTCAGCACCTGCGCCGTGGTGTGGTGGCGCTTCCGACGCGCGAAGTGGCTGTAGCCGGGGCGGGATGACCGACCACGACCGCCCCGATCCCGACACGCTGCTGGCCCGTATCCGGCAGGACGAAGCGCGCGCCGGGCGCGGCAGGCTCCGCATCTATTTCGGCTCGTCGGCCGGCGTCGGCAAGACCTACGCCATGCTGCAGGCGGCCCGCGCCGCCAAGGCCCAGGGGCGTGACGTGCTGGCCGGCGTGGTGGAAACCCACGGCCGCAGCGAAACGGCCTCGCTGCTCGACGGGCTGCCGCTGCTGCCCCCGGCCAGGACCGCATACCGCGGCCGCCAGCTCGACGAGTTCGATCTGGACGCCGCGCTCGAGCGCAGGCCGGGGCTCATCCTGGTCGACGAGCTGGCCCACTCCAACGTGGCCGGCTCGCGCCACCCCAAGCGCTGGCAGGACGTGGAGGAGCTGCTCGGCGCGGGGATCGACGTGTACACCACGCTGAACGTGCAGCACCTCGAAAGCCTGAACGACGTCGTGGGCGGGATCACCGGCGTGCTGGTGCACGAGACGCTGCCCGACACCTTCTTCGATGCGGCCGACGAAGTGGTGCTGGTCGACACACCGGCCGACGAGCTGATCGCACGGCTGGCGGCCGGCAAGGTGTACCTGCCGGCGCAGGCCGAACGGGCGGCGCGCAACTTCTTCCGCAAGGGCAACCTCATGGCCCTGCGGGAGCTTGCGCTGCGCCGCACCGCCGACCGGGTGGAAGACGATGTCCAGGCCTGGCGCAGCGCCCGCGCCATCACCCAGGTGTGGAAGACCGAGGCCGCGCTCCTGTGCTGCATCGGCCCGCGCGAAGGCGCCGAGCATGTGGTGCGCAGCGCCGCGCGCCTCGCGCAGCAGCTCAATGTGGCCTGGCATGCGGTGTACGTGGAGACGCCGGCGCTGCAGCGCCTGCCCGATGCCGACCGCCAGCGCATCCTGCGCGCCGTGAAGCTGGCGCAGGAGCTGGGTGCCACCGCGGCGGTGCTGTCCGGCCAGGACGTGGCCTCCACGCTGGTGGAGCACGCACGCCATCACAACCTGTCGAAGCTGGTGCTCGGGCGCAACCCGCAGCCCGGCTGGTGGCGCAGGCGCACCGGCCGGCTGCTGGGCCGGGTGCTGGCCGCGCTGGCACCGGACGTCGACCTCATCGAGGTGGGCGAACGCCAGCCCGCGCCCCGCCCCGCCCCGCGGCCGGGCACCGACCCGGCGGACGACAGGGCCGGGCCGCTGCTGCGCTATGTGTGGGCCGCCGCCGCCTGCGGGCTCACCACCCTGCTGGCGTTGCCGCTGCACGGCTACTTCGACCTCGCCAACATCGTGATGGTGTTCCTGCTGGCGGTGGTCACGGTCGCCGTGACGCTCGGCCGCGGTCCGGCGGTGCTGGCCGCCTTCACCAGCGTGGCGGCCTTCGACTTCTTCTTCGTGGCGCCGCGCCTGTCGTTCGCCGTGTCGGACGTGCAGTACCTGCTGACCTTCTTCGTGATGCTGGTCGTGGCCCTGGTGACCGGCCAGCTCACCGCCGGGCTGCGCTACCAGGTCATGGTGGCGCGCCACCGCGAGGCCCGCTCGCGGGCCCTGTTCGAAGCGGCACGCGACCTGTCGAACGCCCTGCTCGCCGAGCAGGTGGTCGACCTCGCCGAACAGGGCATCGCGCGCGAGTTCCGGGCCCAGGCCCTGCTCTACGTGCTGGATGCCAACGACCGCCTGCGACCGCCGCGCCAGGCAGCCGACGGCCTGGACCTCGGCACCGCCCAATGGGCGCTCGACCACCAGCAGGCTGCCGGCTGGGGCACCCATACGCTGCCCGGCAGCCCCTGGCTCTACCTGCCGTTGAAGGCACCGATGCGCGCGCGCGGCGTGCTGGCCGTGCACCCCAGCGAGCCGCGGCTGCTGATGGTGCCCGAGCAGCGGCAGCAGCTCGACACCTTTGCCGCACTCATCGCGATGGCGCTCGAACGGGTGCACTACGTCGAGGTGGCGCAGCAGGCCACGGTACAGATCGAATCGGAGCGGCTGCGCAACTCCCTGCTGTCGGCGCTGTCGCACGACCTGCGCACCCCGCTGGCCGCGCTGGTGGGGCTGGCCGACTCGATGGCCATGACGCAGCCGCTGCCCGACGCGCAGAGTGCCACCGCGCGGGCCATTCGGGACGAGGCGCTGCGCATGAGCCGCATGGTGGACAACCTGCTCGACATGGCGCGCCTGCAGAGCGGCGAGATCAAGCTGCGGCTGGGCTGGCAGTCGGTGGAAGAACTGGCGGGTACTGCCATCGCCGCCACCCGCGCGGCGCTCGGGGCGCGGCCGGTGTCGGTCCGGCTCGACGGCGACCTGCCCCTGGTGGAATGCGATGCGGTGCTGATCGAACGCGTGCTGGGCAACCTGCTCGAGAACGCCGCCAAGTACACGCCCGCAGGCAGCCCGGTGCAGGTGTTTGCCCGGCGCTTCGCCGACGAGCTGCGCATCGGCGTGCTCGACGAAGGGCCGGGCGTCGCGAAGGGGCAGGAGGAAGCCATCTTCGAGAAGTTCACCCGCGGCCATGCGGAATCGGCCACGCCGGGCGTGGGGCTGGGGCTCGCGATCTGCCGGGCCATCGTGCAGGCCCACCGCGGGCGCATCTGGGCCGAGGCGAACACGCCGCACGGCGCGGTCTTCACCTTCACGCTGCCGCTGGGTTCGCCGCCGCCCCTCGAACTGACCGAAGAGGCAGCCGCGGACGCCGCATCAACCGGAGCAACAGCCTGATGTCCGACGCCTCCCCCGTGGCCGTGTTGCTCGAAGACGAACGCCAGATCCGGCACTTCGTGCGCATCTCGCTCGAAGCCGAAGGCTGGCAGGTGTTCGAAGCCGGTACCGTCAAGCAGGGCCTGGTCGAGGCTGGCACCCGCCGGCCCGAACTGGTGATCGTGGACCTCGGCCTGCCCGACGGCGATGGCGTCGACTTCATCCGCGAGCTGCGCACCTGGTCGAACGCGCCGGTCATCGTGCTGTCGGCCCGGTCGGAGGAAACCGAAAAGGTCAAGGCGCTCGACGCCGGCGCCGACGACTACCTCACCAAGCCGTTCGGCGTGGCCGAGCTGCTGGCCCGGGTGCGCGCCAACCAGCGGCGCCACCGGGCCGCGCGGCCCGATGCCGCCGCGTGCTTCCGCTTCGGGGAGGTGGAGGTCGACTTCGCTTCGCGGGTGGTGCGCAGGGGCGGCGTCGAAGTGCACGTCACGCCCATCGAATACCGGCTGCTCGGCGTGCTGGCCGCCAACGCCGGGCGGGTGCTCACCCACCGGCACCTGCTGCGCGAGGTGTGGGGGCCCGGCCATGCCGACAGCACGCACTACCTGCGCGTCTACATGGGCAACCTGCGCCAGAAGCTCGAAGCCGACCCGGCGCAGCCGCGCCACCTGCTCACCGAAACGGCAGTGGGCTACCGGCTGGTCGTCGAGGCGGCCTGAGGCCCGCGCCGCGCCGGGCCGCTCTTTGGCAAGGCCCGGCCCTCAGGCCTTGACGCCCAGGGCCACCCGCAGCTTGCGGGCTTCTTCGGGGCCCTGCTCTTCCTGCACCATGGCCACGAAACGCGCGGCCAGTGCCTTGATCTCTTCCGGGCCGCTGCACTTTTCCACCTCGAGCACCAGCCTGTAGCCCTTGACCAGCCCGAAGCGCTCGCGCGCCTGGTTGGTGAGCAGCCCGTAAAGGTCGTCGTAGCTCAGCTTCGAAAGCGCCGCATTCAGCGCGGCGGCGGCCTCGGCCGCGATCTCGGCGCTGGTGGGCGCGCGCTGCACCTTGGACACCATCTGCATGTCGACCAGCAGCTCCAGGTCGGCAGGCGTGGCACCCTGCACGAGGTTGACCCACTCGTCCCCAGTGCGGGTACCGTCAATGATGAGCAGGAGGTTGCGGGCGGTGCGGGGCAACTTGCGGCTGCTGCTCTTGATCTCATCGCGACCGGCATCGGTCTTGATGTACTTGAACGTCATGTACGAGCTCCTGGGAAACGGGCCGGCGTCGCGATCGACTCCCCCTGGCCGGGAGGCGAAATCTACCAGCAGCCGGTCATGCGTGCGGATCTGCACCGCCAGGTATTCGATTTGTGCGGGCAGTACTGCGCATCGGGGCGGTCGCGGCGCATACTGCGCCGACCGGCGCGCAGCGCGGCCCATGCAAGGAGTTGCCATGCCTGACGAACGCAAGCACCTCGCACCGTTGGACCCCGGCCGGGTCCACCTGACCGACCCGGAAGACCTGTACTACTGGTGCCACGAACTGCACTGCACCGAGGCCCAGCTCACGCAGGCGGTGGCCAGCGTGGGTTCGCACATCACCGCCGTGCGCGACCAGCTGCACCGCCTGCAGCAGGGCCCGACAGGACTGCGCTAACCCGGGCCGCGCCGTGATCGCGCGCGCGGCATACCGCAAGAAGGTGACAAGTCCTTGGCTTGCGTTACGGCGGATCTCGTCCAAACTTGTCGTGCGTGCGCACACGGGCACACCGTTTGCTGCGACGCAACGAACAGGGAGAGAAACACATGAAAAGCGCCACCATCGCGGGGGGCGGTACGCCCGCCGTGCGCCCGGAGGACGTGCTCGTCACCGAGGCCTTGTCGTCGCGGCCGGCACGGCCCGCAGACTTCGAGAACGAGAACCGGGTCCTGTGCCTGCTGTCGCGCGACCTCGCCAGCAACCCGGAAAATTTGCTGCAGAAACTCGCCGACGCGGCCTTGCATCTCTGCCGCGCCGGGTCGGCCGGTGTCAGCGTCGCCGATACCGAAACGGGCCTGCTGCGCTGGCATGCGGTCGCCGGCCGCCTCGCCGGCCACACCGGCTGCGGCGCGGCGCCGGCCACCACCCCCTGCGGCACCACCATCGAACGCAACACGCCGCTGCTGTTTGCCTATCCGGGCCGCTGCTACCCGTCCGTGGCCGCCATGCAGCCCACGGTCGTCGAGGCGCTGCTGCTGCCGTTCCATACGGGCGAGCGCCCGATCGGCACGCTGTGGGTGGTGGCCCATACCCCGGAACGCCAGTTCGATGCCGAGGACCTGCGGCTGCTGACCGCGCTGTCGCGGTTCGCGTCGGTCGCGATGGAGTTCGCCAGCCCGCAGCAGACCGGTGCGGCCGGCTCGATCGAGCTGGAGCAGCTGGTGCAGCACCGCACCCGCGAGCTGCACCACGCCAACGAAAGCCTGCGGGCCCGCGTGTTGCAGCTGGAGCTGGCCAATGCCGAACTGCGGGCCTCACAGGCGCAGCTGCAGGCCGAGATGGCCATCGTGCGCAGCGGCCATCGGCGCAGCGGCCTGGGTCGCGGCCAGTCGTGGGCCGACAGCGGCTTTCGCGCCTGAGGTTCCAGATAGCGTTAACAGGCCCTAGAAAAGCCCTGCCTTCTCGGCAGCGCCCACCGCGGTCTTGGCCAGCGAGCCGAGCTGGGCGTTGATGTCGGCAGAAGGCGGCGTGCTGGCCTTGGCGGTCCACAGCAGGCGGCCGCTGGTCACTTCGGTGATGCGGTTGTCGGTGGCATAGCCGGCGGTGGGCTGGCCGCCGCCGATGGGCACGGACACCCCGCCGCCCACGCCGACCCGGCCGGTGCCGATGCCGAAGCCGCCGATGCCGATCGACATGCCCGGGCTCACGTCGCGGGCCGCCAGCATGACGGTGGCCGAGAGCACCGCCCTGGCGCCGGCCTCGCGGGCCGCGGCGAAATACTGCTCGGCCGGCAGCGGGCGGCCGGGTTCCGGGTTGACGACCTTGGGCGCGTACACCGGCACGGCGCCGCGCGCGGTCACTTCCGCCGCGAGCTGGTCCTGGCAGATCTGCTTGACCACGCTTTCGAAGGCCTCGCAGGCCACCAGCACCTTCGCCCCGCGCAGCGAGGCTCCGCTGCCCAGTTGCGGATCCACCCATTGCGCATCGAGCCGGGTCGAGGCGCAGCCTCCCAGGAGCAGCACCGACACCAACGCAGTGGCGGTCAGCAGCGGGCGGGTTGCGGTGGTCGATGACATGGGGCCTCCTTCGGGCATCAATCGGATCGGTGCGGATCTTCCGCTTCGTTGCCGTCGTCGTCCTTCGGAATGTCTTCCTCGAAGGCCTGCTCCGGCTGCTCGTTGTCGAGTATCGGCGAGCGCGCCGGCCTTTCGGGCGGCGACTTGGTGGTGTCGGGCGTGGACGGGCTGGCGGGTTGGCGAGCGGACATGGGGGGCTCCTGCAGTGATGGTGGGCCTGCCTGCAGTGTCCTGTGCGCGCAGGCCGCGCCCCATAGGGCAGGCGGCCGGTCCGCTGTCGGCAGCGGCTGACAGCCGCTGCACCAGCGCGTCAGCGGTGCTTGACGTGTTCGCGGTTGAACCCGCGCGTGGGTGCGATGGTGCTGGGCAAGCCCGAAGAATCCGGATCGCACGGCGCCTGCCATTCGCGCAACTCCTGCTCCAGCAGCTTGTGCCCGTCCCTGGCGGCGATCTGGATCAGCTCGAACACGTTCACGTCGTTCACGAGGTCATGACCCAGGCCGCGCTTGAGCAGGCGGTAGATCTCCTGAACATCCTCGGTGGCTCCCGGTTTGGTGGCGTCGTTCATGGTGCGGCCTTCCCGTGCTGCGTTGCGGAATGTCCGCATTGTGGGCGTCTACCGTGCCCGGGGTGTAAAGAAATCCCTCATCGGCTTGAACTTTCGGGCGGTGCTGCGATCTGGCAGCACCATGACCAAGGACAAGACCTCCCGGGCCGCGCTGTGGCGTGCCGGCCTGGCCGCCATGCTGGCCACCGCCGCCCTGCTGGGTTGCGGCTCGTTCGAGGAGCAGCAGCGCAAGTGGATCTTCCAGCCGTCGAAGGAAACCTGGCGGGCCGGGGCCAGCGCTGCCGAAGGCATGGAAGACGTGTGGATCGACTTCCATTCCGGCGCCTCGGGCACACCGGCACGCCTGCACGGGCTGTGGCTGGCGCAGCAGAACGCCGACGCCCCGGTCCTGCTCTACCTGCATGGCGCGCGGTGGGATGTGCGCGGCAGCGCGCCGCGCATGCGGCGCATGCACGAGCTGGGCTTCTCGGTGCTGGGCATCGACTACCGCGGCTTCGGCAAGAGCACCGAGGCCCTGCCCTCCGAACTGATGGCCTACGAGGACGCCCGCGCCGCGTGGGAGTGGCTGGCGCAGAAGCACCCCACGGCGAGCCGCTACATCTTCGGCCACTCACTGGGCGGCGCCATCGCGGTGCAGCTGGCCAGCGAGGCCGGTGCCGACCTGCAGGGCCTGATGCTCGAAGGCACGTTCACGTCGATCCCCGCGGTGTTCGACACCATGAAGTGGGGCTGGCTGCCGCTGGGCCCCTTCATCACGCAGCGTTTCGACTCGGCCAGCCGCATCGCCAGGGTCAAGGCACCCGTGCTGGTGGTTCACGGCAGCGCCGACCGGCTGATCCGGCCGGAACTCGGCCAGCAGCTGTTCGAGCAGGTGAAGGCCGAGAAGAAGAAATGGCTGCTCATCGAAGGCGGTTCGCACCACAACACCAACGCGCTCGGCCAGGCGCAGTACCGCGAGGCGCTGGCGGAGCTGTTCGGGCTGGGCGCGAAGGCCGGCGGGGCCGCAGCGGCGGCCATGCGCTAGGCGCCTGGCCCGCCGCCGACGGGCTCCGGGTGGTCCGCCGAGCCGGTGCGCTTTTGCATCAGGTACTTGACGATGCCCCCGGGGTAGCCGGAGATCTGAGCCAATGCTTCGTAGCCATGGCGGCGGTAGAACTGCGGCGCCTGGAAGCTCAGGGTCGTGAGGTAGTAGAGGCTGCAGCCGCGCGTCGCGGCGTGCTGCTCGAAGTCGGCCAGCAGCCGCGAGCCGACGCCAGACCCGCGGTGCCCCTCGTGCACCCACAGCTGCAGCAGCTCGCAGCAGCCTCCCCAGGTGCGCCCCACCGCCCCGCCGACCACCTCGCCGCCGGCGCCCCGGGCAAACGCGGCCAGCGGCCGCACCTCGCCCAGCAGCGGCGCGGCCGCCAGGTTGTAGCCGTCCAGCCCCGCATCCACCACGCCCATGGCGTCCCTGGGCGGCTGGTCGAAGACCTCGAAGCTCGGAACGTCGACGTCCATGGGCGCGCTACATCGAGCGGCCGTCGAACGGCGTGACCGGCACGCTGGCGAGGTCGATGTCTTCGAGGCAGCGGACGTTGACGGCCGCCATGCGGTTGCCCTTGGGGTCGGTGCCCTCGCCGTAAGGGTGCATGCCGCACGAGGGGCAGAAGCGGTGCTTGATGACGTGCTTGTTGAAGGTGTACGTGCTCGCGTTTTCTTCCGGCGTGAGCAGCCGCAGGTGGTCACGTGGCACGAACCACATCAGCGAACCCTTGCGCTGGCAGATGGAGCAGTTGCAAGAGATCACGCCCTGGGGCTCGCCGTCCACCTCGAAGGCGACACGGCCGCAATGGCAACTTCCGCGATGGGTCATGAAGCGTCTCCTCGAAAGGGAGGGCAAAGCCTACCGCATGATGCGCAGCCGGGCCAGACAGCGCCCACCCCGCGAAGGATGAACAAGACCATGCCCATCACCGACGCCGCCGAGGTGACCGACTTCTGGTTCGGCACCTCACCCGACTACGCGCCGCGCGAAGAATGGTTTCGCAAGAGCGACACGTTCGACGCGCAGATCCGGGACCGCTTCGGCTCCGCCATCGAGGCTGCGCTGGCGGGCGGCCTGCACGACTGGGATGCCACGCCGCAGGGCCGGCTCGCGCGCATCGTGGTGCTCGACCAGTTTCCGCGGAACGCCTTTCGCGGCTCGGCGCGCGCCTTTGCAGGCGACGCGCTCGCGTTGGCCGCCGCACGGCAGCTGGTGGACGCTGGGCTCGACCACGAGCTGCATCCGGTGTGGCGCTGCTTCGCCTACCTGCCCTTCGAGCATGCGGAAGACCTGGCGATGCAGGAGCGGTCGGTGGCACTGTTCACCGCGCTGGCCGCGGCCGATGCCCGCTTCGAAGGCCACCTCGACTATGCACACCGGCATCACGACGTGATCCGCCGGTTCGGGCGGTTTCCGCACCGCAACGCGGTGCTCGGCCGCACGTCGACGCCCGACGAGCTGACCTACCTGGCACAGCCGGGCGCCGGCTTCTAGGTGCCCGCGCCGCCGGAGCGCTCGCGCTCCTGCAGCACCCGCCACAGCACCTTGCCCGCGCCGGACTTGGGCAGTGCGTCGACGAACTCCACCACCCGCGGGTACTTGTATGCCGCCATCTGCTCGCGCGACCAGTCGATGATGTCGGCCTCGGAAACCTGGCCGCGCTGCTCGGGGCGCAGCACCACCACCGCCTTGACCGTTTCGCCCCGGTAGGGATCCTGCGTGGCGATCACGCAGGCCTCCTGCACCGCCGGATGCTTGTACAGCAGCAGCTCCACCTCGGCAGGCCATACCTTGAAGCCGCTCGCGTTGATCATGCGCTTGAGCCTGTCGGTGATGAAGAAGTAGCCTTCCTCGTCCATGCGGCCCAGGTCGCCGGTGCGAAAGAAGCGTTCGCCGTCCACTTCGACGAACGCCGCCGCGGTGGCCTCCGGGTGGCGCCAGTAGCCCTCGAACACCATCGGCCCGCGGGTCACGATCTCGCCCACCTCGCCCACCGGCATTTCCTTGAGCGTGACCGGATCGACCACACGGGAGTCGGTGCCGTACAGCGGAATGCCGGCGCATTGCAGCTTGGCCCGCTCGGGCGGGTTGCCATGGGTGGGCGCGGCGGTTTCGGTGAGGCCGTAACCTTCGGCGAAGGTGAGGCCGAACTCCGCCTGCAGGCGCTCGGCCACCGCTTGCGGCATCGCCGCGCCGCCGCCGCTCAGGTAGCGCAGGCTCGACAGGTCGAAGCTCTTGTAGTTGGGACTGGCGAACAGGTCGATGATCATCGTGGGGATGCAGGTCCAGTGCGTCACCCGGTGGCGCGAGATCAGGGCGCCCGCGAGCTCGCGGTCCCAGCGCGGCATCAGCACCACCGTGCTGCCGCACCAGAGGGCGCAGTGCATGCCGTACATCATCCCGGTGATGTGGAACAGCGGCACCACGCCCAGGCTCACCGACTCGGCGCTGGCATGGCCCCACAAGGCGCCGCCCACCGCGTTGTGCATCAGCGTGCGGTGGTTGTGCATGCAGCCCTTGGGCAGCCCGGTGGTCCCCGAGGTGTAGGGCAGGATGGCGAGGTCGCCGGCCCGCGCCTCGTGCGGCCCGGGCTGCAAACCGGCGGCCAGCGCGTCGTCCCAACGGGTGGCGCCCTCGGGCAACGGGTGCTCGGCGCGCAGCCACTGCTCCATGGCCGAGGGTGGCGCGAGGCCCGGCTCGTATTGCGCCGGCAGCGCATCGGCATAGCGGGCCACCAGCAGGTGGCGCAGGCGGTCCTCGGCCGGCAGGGCTTCGTTGGCCCGCACGACATTGGCTGCGAGGTCGGCGCTGCAGATGGCCACCCGCGTCTGCGGGTCGGTGATGTAGTGGCCGAATTCGTCGGCCTTGTTCATCGGGTTCACCGGCACCACCACCGCGTCGGCGCGCAGGATGGCGTAGTAGGCCACCACGTACTGCGGGCAGTTCTGCATGTACAGCGCCACGCGGTCGCCGCGCTTCACGCCGGCGTGCTGCTGCAGCCAGCCGGCGAGCGCCTCGCACTGGCGGTGCAGCTCGGCATAGCCCAGCGCGCGGCCGAAAAAGAGGTAAGCCGTCTTGTCCGGATAGCGGCGCGCCGCGACCTCGAGGTTGAACCACAGCGTGGTGTCGGGCACCACCAGCTCCTTGGGCAGGCGTTGCGGCCAGTGGCGCAAGTGAGGTCGGTCGGCGGGAACGGGCATGCGGCGGCTCCGGAAGCAACAAGGCAGACCGGTGTACCGCAGCGCCGCCCGAGGCGCCATGGGAACGCCCCGCAGCAGCCCTGTCTCCGGGGCGACAGGCGGCAGCGTAGGATGGCCGGCTCCCGCCACTCGAAAGACACCCGATGCCGACGACCCTGCAGCAACGCCTGGCCGCCTTCGCGCTGCTGTGCGTGGCGAGCTGTGGCACCGCGGCGGGTGCGCGGTCGGCGCAGGTGAGCCACCGCTGCAGCGGCGGCGAGCAGGTGGTGGTGCTTTACGACAACAGCGCCCGCGAGCCGGGCCGCGCCATCGCCTGGGTGCACGACGGCACGCAGACCCACCGGCTGCCGCTGGTGCGCTCGGGTTCGGGCGCGCGCTACACCGACGGGCTGTGGTCATGGTGGGGCAAGGGCGGCGAGGCGCGGCTCGAGCGCAAGGGCCGGCCGGCCATCACCGGCTGCCGGGCCGAACTGACTCAACGGGTGCTGGTCGACCGGCGCACCCGCACGCAATGGATGCTGCCGCCGGCGTGGACCGAAGAGCGGGTGGACGAGACGCTGCTGCAAGGCAGCGCCGCCGAGGCCGAGCAGCCCGGTGCGCAGGTGGTTGCGCGCTACAGCGCCCGTCCGGGCGGTGGGGCCGGTGCGCCGCTGGTGCTGGCGCAACTCCTGGTGTTCGGCACCCCGGACTGGGAAGCTCTCGCCCAGTCGCCCGCCGGCACCGCCGCGGGCGAGCCGGTCCTGCGCACGCCGACCTGGACCTACGTCATGCAGCTGCCCGCCGCGCCGGCCGCACCCGAGGCCAGCGCGAGCACGCCGGCAGGCGCCGCCTCCGAACCGATGCCGTTGCCCACCGGGCAGGACGAACTGGAGGCCGCCGCCCACGGCTTGCGGGCGGGCTTGCAGCTGTGGGGCCGCGGCCCGCTGCTCGAAAGCTGCCGCGTGCAGGGCCTCGTGAGCCATCGGGAACGCCTGGCGCTGCTGCCGGGCGACCAGCTGCAGGTGCAACTGCTCGACCTGTCGAACGCCGGCACGCCGCCCAGGGTGCTGGCCGAACACCGGCGCGCCGTGGGCCGGGCCCCGGTGCCGCTGCGCTACGAACTGCCCTGCGGGCCGGCGCCGCTGCCCGAGGGCGCGGACGCACGCATCGCGGTGAAGGCACGCATCACGCGCGGCGCGCAGGTGCTGCTCGCCAGCGAGAACCCCGCCCCGGTGGTCACGCAAGGCCCGCTCCACGAGGCGAACCTCGTGCTCGGCCGGATGCGCGACAAGCCGCCCCGTCCCAGCCGCGAAACCAGCCGCTGAACCGGGCTCACAACCCTGCGCCGGCCGTGGTTGTTGACGGCGGAGCGCGCGGCTATGCTGGCCGCCACCCGCCAACGCCCACCATGGCCCTGCCGCTCGCCGCCGCGTTTGCCGCACCCAACCTTGCGCCCGCCGTCATCGACGTCGAGGCCTCGGGATTCGGCCGCGACAGCTATCCCATCGAGGTGGGGCTGGCGCTGCCCGACGGCCGCTGCTGGTGCAGCCTGATCAAGCCGCTGCCGCCCTGGCGGCACTGGGACGCCTCGGCCGAGCAGGTGCACCAGATCGAACGCGCCACGCTGCTCGACCACGGACGCGACGCGGTGCTGGTGGCCCGCGAGCTGAACCGGCTGCTTCGCGGCCAGACCGTCTACTCCGACGGCTGGGCGCATGACTACACCTGGCTGGCCAAGCTCTACGACGCCGTGGGCGAAACCCCGTCCTTCCGGGTCGACACCCTCCGCAGCCTGCTCAGCGACGAGGAAGCCGCCGTCTGGCATGCCACCAAGCAGGAGATCGCCAACGAAGTGAGGCTGGAGCGCCACCGCGCCAGCAGCGACGCCAAGCTGTTGCAACTGACGCTGCTGCAGGTGCGCACGCTGCGCCGCTGAGTCACACGCACCAGTGAGGTGCAGTTGCCGCCGCAAATGCGGGCATGCAGCCGGCGGACACGCACCGGAATCGGGCAATGCCTTGCATACAAGCCTGGCATGCAACCTGCACCAGCAAGCCCGGCCTCGATGCCCGCCCTTTCCAGGAGACACGCGTGAACACACCCCGCCTGCTTGCCGGCCTGCTGGCCGCCCTTGCCCTTGTCGCCGCTCCCACGGCCCGCGCCGACGCGCTGGACGACGTGCTGAAGGACAAGCTGATCCGCATTGCCGTCCCGACCGACTTCCCGCCCTATGGCTTCGTGGCCACCGACCTGAAGCCGCAAGGGCTGGACATCGACATGGCGAACCTGATCGCCGCCAAGCTGGGCGTGAAGGTCGAGCTGGTGCCGGTGACCAGCGCCAACCGCATTCCGTACCTGCAGACCCGCAAGGCCGACCTCGTGATCTCCACGCTCGGCAAGAACCCCGAGCGCGAAAAGGTGATCGACTTCACCGCGGCCTACTCGCCCTTCTTCCAGGCCGTGTTCGGCCCCAAGAGCACGGCCGTCAAGAGCCCGGCCGACCTGGCCGGCAAGAGCGTGTCGGTGACGCGCGGCGCCATCGAGGACATGGAACTCACCAAGATCGCGCCGTCGGGCACCGACATCAAGCGCTTCGAGGACAACAACACCACTGTCTCGGCCTTCGTGTCGGGGCAGGTGCAGCTCATCGCCACCGGCGCCTCGGTGGCCGGCAACCTGATGGCCAAGAACCCGCAGCTCGGCACCGAGTTCAAGTTCGTGCTGAAGGACTCGCCCAACTTCATCGGCGTGGGCAAGGGTGAAGACAAGCTGCGCGCCAAGGTCAACGAGATCATTGCCGAGGCCAAGAAGGCCGGTGAGCTCGACAAGCTGGCCGGCAAGTGGCTCGGCCGCCCCGCGGGCGACCTGCCGCAGTGATGACGCCCATCATCCCTGGCCCCTGCCACTGGCTTTAGCAGTACCGGCGCATGAGCATCAGCTTCGACTTCGCGGCCGTGCTGGCCGAGTGGCCCCTGCTGGCCAAGGGCATGGCGGTGACGCTTGCGCTGACCGCCGTGTCGGCCGCGCTGGGCATGCTGCTCGGCGTGGCCTGCGCCTGGGCGCGGCATGAAGGGCCGGCCTGGCTGCGCGCGCTGGTGGGCGCCTATGTGGAGCTGATCCGCAACACGCCCTTCATCGTGCAGCTGTTCTTCCTGTTCTTCGGACTGCCGAGCCTGGGCGTGAAGCTTTCGCCCGAGCTGGCCTCGGTGCTGGCGATGGTGATCAACCTGGGCGCCTATGCGGCCGAGATCGTGCGTGCCGGGCTCGCCACCACGCCGCATGGGCAGATCGAGGCCGGCCAGAGCTTGGCGCTCGACCGCTGGCAGCTCTTCAGGCATGTGGTGCTGCCGCCCGCGCTCAAGCGGGTGTGGCCGGCGCTGGTGAGCCAGATCGTCATCGTGATGCTGGGCTCGGCGGTGTGCGGCCAGATCGCCACCGAGGAGCTGTCGTACGCGGCCAACCTGATCCAGTCGCGCAACTTCCGCGCCTTCGAGTCCTTCATCGTCGCCACCGCGCTGTACCTGGCGCTCGCGGTGCTGGTGCGCCACCTGCTGAACTGGGCCGGGCCGCGCTTCCTGTTCGGCCGCTGAAGGGGCACACAACACCATGGTCGACTTCAGCCTCTGGGACATCCTGCGCAACCTGCTGCTCGCCGCGCGCTGGACCGTCGGGCTCTCCCTCATCGCGTTTTTCGGCGGCGGCCTGGTGGGCCTTGCGCTGCTGGTGGCCCGGGTGGCCAGGCTGCGCGGCGCCGAGCCGCTGGTGGCCGGCTATGTGCAGCTGTTCCAGGGCACGCCGCTGCTGATGCAGCTGTTCCTCGCCTACTTCGGCCTCGCGCTGCTGGGCATCAATGTGTCGCCCTGGGTCGCCGCCGCGCTGGCGCTCACCCTCTACACCAGCGCCTTCCTCACAGAGATCTGGCGCGGCTGCGTCAATGCCGTGCCGCGCGGGCAGTGGGAAGCCGCGCAGGCGCTGGCGCTCAACCTGCGCGAGCAGCTGCGCTACGTGATCGGCCCGCAGGCGTTGCGGGTGGCCGTGCCGCCCACCGTGGGCTTCCTCGTGCAGGTGATCAAGGGCACGGCGCTCGCGTCGGTCATCGGCTTCATCGAGCTCACCAAGGCCGGCACGATGATCACCAACGCCACCTTCCGCCCGTTCACCGTCTACGCCTGCGTGGCACTCATGTACTTCGTGCTGTGCTACCCCATCTCGGCCTGGAGCCGATCGCTCGAAAGGAAGTTGCATGTCGCTCGCCGTTGAGGCACCCGCTCCCGGCAAGCCGGGCATCGTCGAGATCCGCGGGCTGCGCAAGCGATTCGGCCAGAACGAGGTGCTCAAGGGCATCGACCTCACGGTGGCCCGCGGCGAGGTCATCGCCATCATCGGCAAGAGCGGCTCCGGCAAGAGCACGCTGCTTCGCTGCATCAACGGGCTCGAGAGCTTCGACGAAGGCTCGCTCAGCGTGGACGGCCAGGCGCTCGAGCACGGCAACCCGCGCGCGATGCGCGAGCTGCGGCAGCACGTGGGCATGATCTTCCAGAGCTTCAACCTGTTCCCGCACCTGAGCGCCGGGCGCAACGTGATGCTGGCGCCCCGGCTGGTGAAGAAGACCCTGCCGGTCAGGGGCGAGGAACAGGCGAAGCGGCTGCTCGCGCGGGTGGGGCTGGCGGAGAAGTTCGACGCCCTGCCCGAGCAGTTGTCGGGCGGTCAGCAGCAGCGGGTGGCCATCGCCCGCGCGCTCGCCATGGAGCCGGCAGTGCTGCTGTGCGACGAGATCACCTCCGCGCTCGACCCCGAGCTGGTGGGCGAGGTGCTGCGCGTCGTGGAGAGCCTGGCCGACGACGGCATGACGCTCCTGATGGTGACCCACGAGATGAACTTCGCCCGCAAGGTGAGCGACCGCGTGGTCTTCATGCACGCCGGCCGCATCCACGAGATCGGCCCGCCGGAAGAACTCTTCGGCGCCCCCCGGACGCCCGAACTGCAGCAGTTCCTGTCCCGCGAATAGCGCCGGTCACCCGTCGCCGCCCACGGGTCGCCACCCGTCAGGGCTGGTAGGCCCGCTGGTTCGCTTCTTCCTGTTCGCGCACCCGCTTGCATTGCGCGTGGCTGGCGAACTCCGGCTTCTCGCATTCGCGCTTCATGCACAGGAACAGCGCCAGCAGCACGCGGCTGCCGCAGGCTTCGCGCGGGCTGCGCGGGCCGGCCTGAGCCGCCGGCGCGGCAGCAGCTGCCGCGGTGGCGTCTGCCGGTGCAGGCCGCTGAGACGGCTGCGACCGCCGCGGCGCCGGGTCGGGTTCGCCCGCATCAGCGCGCGCGGGCAGCGGCTCCTGGGTCGGCCTGGCACGCGTGCGCGGCGTGGGCGCTGCCGCCGGTGCCGGGCTCGGCGGCGCCGTCGCGGCCGGTGCAAGCGCAACGGCCGCCGTGCTCGCGGGAGCCTCCTGCGAAGCCGCCACCATGCCCGGGCTGGCAGCCTGCGCCACCGTCTCGGCCGGCCCGCTGGCCGGCACCGCCACCTGCGACGCCGCAGGAGACGAGGCGCCCGCCTGCGCCCCGGCCGGGCCGCGCTCGGGTTTCGACGTCGCATACCACAGCAGCCCGGCGAACACGATCGGCACGATGCCCACGGCGGCCATGGGCCAGCGGCGGCGTCCGGCCGCGGACTGCTGCGCGGGAGGCCGGGCCGACTCCACCGGCGCCGGCCCGGCGGCCGGCGCCCAGGCCGTCTGCGGCGCGCGGGGGGCCACCACCGTGGCCTCGTGCTGCGTGGGGGCGTAGGCCGGCGTCGCCGGCCGCGCCGACGAATGAGGCTGCGTGGGCGCAAAGGCCGTGGTGGACGACGCGGCCTCGCCCGTCGCCTGTGCCGAGCCCTCGCCGCGCAGCAGCGCCTGCAGGGCCGCCACGTTTTCCGGCCGCCCCTGCGGGCGGACGGTGAGACAGGCGTCGACGGCGCCGACAAAGGCCTCGCTGTAGTGAAGATGGGCTTCGCCGGCCAGCGTGGCCGCCACGCTGCGCGCCGTGGGCAGCTCGTCGTGCACCGCCCGCGCCGCCGCGGGCGTGGGCGGCCGGCCGGTCAGGCAGAAGTGCATCACCGCGCCCAGCGCGTACAGGTCGGTCCAGGGGCCTTGCCGCAGGCCGGCCGTTTCGGCGTACTGCTCGATGGGCGCGAAGTTGGGCTTGAGGATGGCGGTGAGGGTCTGGGTGCGGTCGCCGATGACGCGACGGGCGGCGCCGAAGTCCAGCAGCACCGGCTGGCCGTTGGCCAGCAGCAGGATGTTGTCGGGCGCGATGTCGCGGTGGTAGACCTGTTCCTTGTGCAGCACGTCCAGCGCGCCCAGCAGCGGCTCCAGCAGGTCGCGCAGCCAGGCCTCGCCCGGCGGCTGCTCCATGCTCCTGCGCACGTCGCGCAACGTGCGGCCCTGGTAGTAGGGCATCACCATGTAGGCGGTGCCGTTGTCTTCCCAGAAGCGGTAGACCTTCACCAGCGACGGGTGGTCGAAGCGCGCCAGCAGCTTGGCTTCGTTGACGAAGGAGCGCAGTCCGACACCGAAGGTCTCGACGTGGGAGGTCGAGCGGATCGACACCGAGGCGCCCTGGCCGCGCGCGGCCAGGGCCTGGGGCATGTATTCCTTCAGCGCCACCAGCCTTTCGAGCGCGTGGTCGAAGGCGAGGTACACGATGCCGAAGCCGCCGACGCCCAGCACGCGCTGGATCTCGAACTCGCCCAGCCGGGTGCCGGGCTGCAGCGCGTCATGTTCGGGAGGCGGCGTGTCTTGCGTCATGGGGGCCGGGGGACGGAAGGGCAAACAGGCGGCAGCTTAGCTCACGCCGTTGGGGTGATGACGTGTCGCCGGTCACAATGCACTCCCCTGGTCACCAGTCACTACCACCACCACCATGATCACCACCGCATCCGGGCTCCAGTACGAAGACACGAAACAAGGCACCGGCGCCACCGCCCAGGCCGGGCAGCAGGTCACCGTGCACTACACCGGCTGGCTCTATGAAAACGGCCAGGCCGGCGCCAAGTTCGACTCCAGCAAGGACCGCAACGACCCCTTCGAATTCCCGCTGGGCGCCGGCATGGTGATCCGCGGCTGGGACGAAGGCGTGCAAGGCATGCAGGTGGGCGGCACCCGCCGCCTGGTGATCCCGCCGCAGCTGGGCTACGGCGCGCGCGGCGCCGGCGGCGTGATCCCGCCGAACGCCACGCTGCTGTTCGAAGTGGAATTGCTGGGGGTCTGAGACCGCAGGCTCAGGCGTTGCGGTAGGCGCCGAAGTCCGCCCGCACGCCGAGCTGCTTCATGAAGGCCGCAGGGTCGAAGCCTTCCCGGGCGTAGCGCTGCTGCATGACGGCCCTGGCGCCGGCCGCGGCCTCCGCGCTGGCCCATTCGACGATGGTGACCACCCTGGCTTCACCGCCTTCGCCGGGCTGTGCGAGCACGAGGTTCTGCAGGCAGCCGGGCTGCGGATCGAGCGCCTGCTGCACGTGGCGCAGGCGCTCCATGAAGGCTTCGAGCGCAGAGGCCGGCACGTCGAACCTGTCGATGCGGTACAGCGATGCAGTGTTGCGGGCGGCTTGAGGCATGTGTGGCTCCTTGAGGTTCGATCGAGGTGCAGGCAGTCTGCAACCTCAATCAACCTTCAGGTCAAGCCCCTCGTTCAGGCTGCCGCCAGCAGCGGCATGCCGCTGCGGCGAAGCCCCATGAACTCGAGCTCCGTCAGCGCCAGCACGACGACGATCTGCACCACGAGGAAGGCCTGGCCAAGGAAGGTGGGCGACACCCACGAACCCACGAGCAAGCCCAGGCAGCCGAGCACCCAGCCCACATTGCAGGCGATCACCACCCACACCGCCGCACGCGGCAGGGCCTCGCCCAGCGCCATCAGCAGCAACGCGGCGGCAAAGGGCAGCAGGCCGAGGCCGGCGTAGTGCAGCAGCGGCGCCGGCAGGCCCAGCAGATCGGCAAGCGGGCCCTGCGTCAGCACCATCAGCGCGCCGCAGGCGGCGCCGGTGGCGGCATCCACGGCCAGGGTTCGACGCAGCAGGGTGGAGGGACGGAACATGTTCATGGCTGTCTCCTTGCGATGTGCCGCCCGACCGGGAGGCTTCGCACGCATGATCGGAGGGCGGCTGCACCGCGTCGATTACCTCGCAGGTCATAGACTGCGCCTTCCCCCAACCGGAGCCCCACCGTGCTGCTGAAGGTAGGAGAGCTGGCCCGGCACACCGGGCTCACGGTGCGCACCCTGCACCACTACGACAGCATCGGCCTGCTGTGCCCCTCTGCCCGTTCCGAGGCCGGCTACCGCCTCTACAGCCATGCCGACGTGGCACGGCTGCATGCGGTTCAGGCCTTGCGCCATCTGGGCCTGGGCCTCGCCGAGGTCGGCACGCTGCTGGCCGACGGCGGCGAGTCGCTGCCCGCGATCATTGCGCGCCAGATCCGCGCGCTCGACCACGACATCGCCCAGGCCACCGAGCTGCGCAGCCGCCTCGCGCTGCTGCAGGAACGGTTCGCCCAGGGCGCGCAGCCGGAGACGCGCGACCTGCTGGCCTCGCTGTCGCTGATGGCCACCTACGGCAAGTACTTCAGCGCGGCCGAGCTCAAGACCATCTTCGAGAACTACCAGAAGGTGAAGCCCGAATGGCCGCCGCTCTTCGCCGCGGTGCGAGACGCCATGGAGCGCGGCGTGCCGCCCGACTCGCCGCAGATCCAGCCGGTGATCCACCGGTGGATGCGCCTGATGCTGCGCTGGATGAACGGCGACTTCGACTTGATGGCCCGCTGGGGCGAGATGTACGAGCGCGACGCCCAGGCGTTGCGCGGAGAAGGGCCCGACCTCGCCATGACGCGCTATGTGCGCGCGGCCAGCAACGCGCGCATGGCGGTGCTTTCCAAGTATTTCGACATCGAGCAGTTGCGCCGCTTCGGCAACGTGGCCGACGAGGACTGGCAGGCATTGAACCGCGACGCCCGGGCCCTGATGCGCCGCGGCGGCGCACCGGCAGGGCGCGCGGCGCAGGCCCTGGTGCAACGCCGGCAGGCCCTGCTCGACCGCCTGACCGGCGGCGACACGGCAGTGCAGCAGGCCCTGCTGAGCGCCTATGACAACGAACCGATGCTGGCGGCCACGGGGATGCTCGAACCGCCGGTGCGCGCCTTCCTGCAGGAAGCCCGCAAGGCCGCCGAGCGACAGGAAGCTTGACCCTCACGCAACGTGAGGCTTCACAGTCCGAGCCGTTTCAGGCAAGGACTCACCATGGATTCCCAGGCAACTCCCCCACGCCGCACTGCAGACGCCAGGCCCAACTTCCGCTGGTGGATGGGCGGCGCATTCATTTCGATGCTGGGCGACCAGTTCACGCTGGTGGCCCTGCCGTGGCTCGTGCTGCGCATGACCGGTGATCCGCTGGTGCTGGGCACCGTGCTGGCGGTCATCAGCGTGCCGCGGGCGCTGCTGCTGCTGGTGGGCGGCGCCTTCGTCGACCGCTACTCGCCCAAGCGCGTGCTGATGCTCACCAAGCATGTGAACACCGTGCTGCTGGCTGTGCTGGCCGCGCTGGTGGTCGCAGGCAGCCTGTCGCTGTGGATGGTCTATGCGCTGGCCGCCGGCATCGGCGTGGCCACCGCATTCAGCATCCCGGCCGGCACGTCGATGCTGCCGCACGTGGTGCCGCCCGAAAGGCTGCAGGCCGCCAACGGGCTGATGATGAGCCTGCGCCAGCTCACCTTCTTCATCGGCCCGCTGCTGGCGGGCGCGCTGATCGCGCTGTTCGGCGACACCGCCGCCGGTACCGGCGCCGATGCGGCCGGCCTCGCCCTGGCCTTCGGATTCGACGCGGCAAGCTATGCGCTGTCGGCCTGGACGCTCGCGAAGGTGCCCACCCGCGCACCCGCGGCCGAGCCGGGCACCGCGGCGCGGCGCGCCATGCTGGCTGACGTGGCCGAAGGACTTCGCGCCTGCTGGCAGGACCGCGAGTTGCGCACCTGCTTCCTCTACTGGTCGATCGTCGCCCTGCTGGTCTCCGGGCCGGTGCAGGTCGCCATGCCCGTGCTCGCGACCGTGCAGCTCGGCGTGGGTGCCGGCGGCTTCGGGCTGCTGATGGGTGCGCACGGCGCCGGCACGCTGGCCGGCATGGCGCTGTCGGCGGCGCGTCCGGGCCTGCGCGCCGGCGGCCTGGGCACGACCCTGCTTCTGGTGGACGCGCTGGTGGGCCTGCTGTTCCTGCCCATGGCGTTCGTCCAGGCGAGCTGGCAGGCCGCCACACTGCTGCTGGCCATCGGCCTGCTGGGCGGGTTCATCCAGGTGAGCGTGTTCACCTGGATCCAGCAGCGCGTGCCGCGACGGTTGCTGGGCCGCACGATGAGTTTGTTCATGTTCATCTTCATGGGCCTGGCACCGCTGGCTGGCGCGGCCACCGGCTGGCTGCTGCGCGGCGTGTCGGCGGCACAGGTGTTCGGCGGCATGGGCCTGGCGCTGCTGGCCACCGTGCTGCTCGCGCTCGTCGCCTCGCCGATGCCCCGGGTGCGCGATGCCGCGCAGCTACCTCCCACGTAATGGAGGCGCGGCCGGCGCTGCGTTATCGTCGCCGGCATGAACCACCCCCATGGCCCGCAACCCGTTGGCGTGATGCTGCGCGAATGGCGCCAGCGCCGTCGCATGAGCCAGCTCGACCTCGCGCTCGAGGCCGACATCTCGACGCGCCACCTGAGCTTCGTGGAGACCGGCCGCTCGCTGCCCAGCCGCGAGATGCTGCTGCACCTGGCCGAGCGGTTGGAGATCCCCTTGCGCGAGCGCAACGTGCTGCTCACCGCGGCCGGCTTCGCCGCCGTGTTCCAGGAGCGGCCGTTGACGGACCCGGCCATGCAGGCGGCACGCAAGGCCATCGACCTCGTGCTGGCGGCGCACGAGCCCTACCCGGCCATCGCGATCGACCGCCACTGGCACCTGGTGGCCGCCAACGCGGTGGTGCCGCTGCTGCTCGAAGGCGTGGATGCCGCACTGCTGGAGCCACCGGTGAACGTGCTGCGCCTGAGCGTGCATCCCAAGGGGCTGGCGCCGCGCCTGGCCAACCTGGCGCAGTGGCGCGCGCACCTGCTGGCAAGGCTGCATCACCAGGTGCAGCTCACCGCCGACCCGGTGCTGGCCGCGCTGCTGGCCGAGGTGCAGGACTACCCGGTGCCGGCCGGCACCGCGCTGCCGAACGGGGCCGAGCCGGATTACGCCGGCGTGGTGGTGCCCTTCCAGCTCGTCACGCCCGCGGGGACGCTGTCCTTCCTGGGGACCACCACGCTGTTCGGCACGCCGGTGGAGGTCACGCTGTCCGAGCTGGCCATCGAGTCGTTCTTCCCGGCCGACCCCGCCACCGCCGAGGCCCTGCGGCAGCTGGCCGCCGCACGCTGAAGCGCCCCGCCTCTCCGCCCTTCACTCAAGTGGCGGCGCGGCGCGCCGATAACCCCGGGATCCCGCGTGATCCCCATGCGTTTGCCTGCCCTGCTCCACCGGCTGCGCCGCCCCAGCCGCCTCACCCTGGCCGCCATGACGGCAACCGGGGCGCTGGTGGGCGCGCTGTGGCTGGGCGTGTGGTGGACCCTCAAGTCCGAATACGAGCTGCACGCGCGGCTGGCGCTGGGCCAGGCCGACAACGCCGCGCAACGCCTGGCCGACCGTGCCTCCAAGCTGCTCGACCGGTTCAGGCAGACGGTGCTGTTCAACAAGCACCTGTACGAACGCGACGGGCGCATCGACTTCGGCGACCTCTCGCGTGCCGGCCTCACCGGCGAGCACCGGCGCATGATCGCCTACCTGATCGGCCCGGACGGCGTGGTGATCGCCGACTCCGACGGCATCGGCCAGGGGCACGACCTGTCGGACCGTGAATACGTCCGCGCCACGCGGGTGGATGCCGAGCTGCACGTGTCGCGGCCGGTCTACGGCCGGCTCTACAAGCGCTGGATGGTGCCCATGGCGCAGGCGATGCACGACCGCATGGGGCGCTTCGCCGGCGCATCGGCGGTGGCCTTCGAGGCCGGGCTGCTGACCGACGGCTTCGCGCTCGGCCAGCACGAAGACAACCTGGTCGCCGTGCTGCGCCCCGACGGCGAGTACCTGTCGCGCCGTGCAGGCAGCCAGCACAGCGTGGCCGACCACATCGACCCGAAGCTCATCCGCCAGCTCGTCGAGCAGCAGCGGCGCGAGCTGCGCCCCTCGATCAGCCCGATCGACGGACGCCCGCGTTTCGGGGCCCTCGTGCCGATCGAAGGCTATGGCCTCAATGCGCTCGTCGCCATCTCGCCGTCGAGCGCGCTGGCGGGCTACTACACGCTGCGCACCCAGGTGCTGGTGGCGGCGCTGTGCGCCACCCTGGCCATCGTGGGGGGCGCTGCGGTGCTGACGCGGCAGGCGCACCGCCTGGGCGACGTCGAAGCGGAAAGGGAACGCACGCAGCGCAAGCTGGCGCATGAAGCGCAGCGGCTGCGCACCAGCCTGTTGTCCGACGCACTGACCGGCCTGCCCAACCGCGCGGCCTTCGAGGCCCGGCTCGACGCCGCCCTGCTCGACGACGGCCAGCGCCGGGGCACCCGGCATGCGCTGATGTTCATCGACCTCGACCAGTTCAAGGTCGTCAACGACACCTGCGGCCATGCAGCCGGCGACCAGCTGCTCAAGGAGGTCGCGGCGCTGCTGGACCAGGAGATCCGCAGGCACGACCTGCTCGCCCGGCTGGGAGGCGACGAATTCGGCGTGCTGCTCGAAGGCTGCCCGCGGGAGCCGGCGCTGCGCGTGGCCGAATCGATGCGCCAGCGGGTCGCGGGCTTTCGCTTCCTGTGGGGCCACCGGCCGTTCCAGCCGGGCATCAGCATCGGCGTCGTGCCCTTCTCGGTGGGGGAGCACAGCCGCACCGAGCTGCTTCGGCTGGCCGACTCGGCCTGCTACGTGGCCAAGGAGGCCGGGCGCAACCGGGTGCACGTGTACGACGAGAGCGACACCGCGGTGGCCAGCCACTGCGACGAGCTCGACTGGGTGCCGCGCCTGCAGCGCGCGCTGGCCGAGAACCTGTTCGAGCTGCATGGCCAGCGCATCCTGCCCATCCAGCCGGATGGCGACCATGCCATCGACCATGTGGAAGTCCTGATCCGCCTGCGCGGCGACGACGGCCGCATGGTGTCGCCCATGGCCTTCATTCCGGCGGCCGAGCGCTACGGCCTCATGCCGGCCATCGACCGCTGGGTCATCCGGCATGCGCTGGCGGCGCATGGCGCACATGCGCGCCAGGGCGGGCGCGCCGCGCGCTTCTCGATCAACCTGTCCGGCGCCACGCTCGGCGACCCGGCACTGCTCGACTTCGTGAAGGAGCAGCTCGTCGTGCACGGCGTCGCGCCGGACATGGTGTGCTTCGAGATCACCGAGACCGCCGCGATCGAGAGCCTCGACGCCGCGGCCCGGCTGATCGGGCGACTGCGCGGACTGGGCTGCCGCATCGCGCTCGACGACTTCGGCTGCGGCATGTCGTCGTTCGCCTATCTCAAGCGCCTGCCGGTGGACTGCGTGAAGATCGACGGCGGCTTCGTGAAGGACATGCTCACCGAGCCGGTGGACCATGCGATGGTGGAGGCCATTCACCACATCGCCCGGCGCATGGGCCTGCGCACCGTGGCCGAGTTCGTCGAGGACCAGGCCACCGTCGAGGCCTTGCGCGGGCTCGGCGTGGACTACGTGCAAGGCTATGGCGTGCACCGCCCCGCGCCGCTGGGGGCCGGGCAGCCCGCCACGGCCGCACCCGCCGCGCGCCATCGCGAGGCGGCGTAACAGTCTGTCGAACCTCGGCGCCTCCGGTCCCGATACCATCCTCCGCAACCCGGAGGACCATGAGGCCGACCCTTCAACTGCTCAAGCAACGGGCGCAGTCGCTGCTGCGCAGGATCGTCGAGGCCGCGCGCCGCCTGCTGGAGCGCCTGCGCATACTGCCGGCGCCGGGGCCGCGCCTGCAGGAGACCGAGGCCGACGCGCTCCCGCCGGACGAGCCGCTGCGCGAAGCGCCGCAAGCGCCGCGCGGGTCGCGGCAGCCGGGACCGGGTCGGTTCGATGCCGGCTTCTTCAGGCATCGCGAGGGTGACCGCCGCTACCTGCTGTTTGCGCCAGCCCCCGAGCCGAATCGCGTGCTGCATCCCCTGCTCGTGATGCTCCACGGCTGCAAGCAGCACGCCGAGGACTTTGCCGTCGGCACGCAGATGAACGCATTGGCGCAGGAATTCGGCCTGTACGTGCTCTACCCCGAGCAACCTCGTTCGGCCAACATGCTGCGCTGCTGGAACTGGTTCAAGCGCCGGCACCAGCAACGCGACGGCGGCGAACCCGCGGTGCTGGCCGACCTGACCCGCGAGGTGTTGCGCGAACACCCCATCGACCGGCAGCGCGTCTACGTGGCCGGCCTGTCGGCCGGTGGCGCCATGGCCGCCATCCTGGGCCACGCCTATCCCGACCTGTTCGCCGCCGTCGGCGTGCATTCCGGCGTGCCGCGCGGCGCGGCGCACGACGTGGCCTCGGCGCTGTCCGCCATGAAGGACGCCGGTGCAAGCGACCACCCGTGGGCCCACGAGAGCTTCCGGCAACGCCGGCCGGCCGCCCCGCAAGCGCTGCTGCCGCGGGTGCCCACCATCGTGTTCCACGGCGACCTCGACACCACCGTGCACCCTCGCAACGCCGAGCTCGTGCTGCAGGCCGCGCTGGCGGGCAGCGGTGCCGACGAGCCGCTGGCGGCCACCGAGACCGGCCTCTCGGCACACGGCCTGCGCTACACGCGCACGGTCTACCGCGGCACGGCCGAAGGCCCGGCGCTGGCCGAACACTGGCTGGTGCACGGCGTGGGCCACGCATGGTCGGGCGGCCATGCGGCGGGCTCCTACACCGGCCCGCAGGGGCCCGACGCCAGCCGCGAGATGTGGCGCTTCTTCGAGGCCCACACGCTGTCGTGCACGGCGGTCGCGCAGGTCGCCGAAGCCACCTGACTCAAGCCCCTTTGCCGCCCTGCCGAAACTCGAAACACCATGCCTTCACCCAACACCTCCAAGCCGCTGCTGCCGGTTCTGCTCGGCCGGCTGCGCGCCTGGCTCGCCATGGCACCGCTGCTGTTGGCCGGCGCCATGGCGGCCGGCGCGCCCCCCAAGGAGCTGACCATCGCCGTGGCCACCACGCCGGTGTCGCTGCCGCTGTTCGTGGCCGACAGCCAGGGCTACTTTGCCGACGAAGGCCTGAAGCCGAGGCTGCAGGAATGCGTGGGCGGCTTCCGCTGCATGCAGCTCATGTTCGCCGGCGAAGCCGACCTGGCCACGGCCGCCGACGCGCCCATCATGTTCAACAGCTTCGACCGCGCCGATTTCGCCGTGCTGGGCACCTTCGTCATCGCGCATGACGAGACCAAGCTGGTCGCGCGCAAGAGCGCCGGCATCACGAAGCCGCAGCAGCTGAGCGGCAAGCGTGTCGGCGCGGTGCTGCGTTCGTCCAGCCACTACTTCCTCGACGCCTACCTGCTGATGAACGGCGTCGAGCCGAAATCGGTCACGACGCTGGGGCTGGCGCCCGACGCGCTGGTGGATGCGCTGGCCTCGGGCCAGGTCGACGCGATCGCCGTGTGGGAGCCGCAGGGCTGGCAGGCGATGAACCGCCTCAAGGGCGACGCCGCGCTGCTGCCGAGCTCGGGCGTCTACAACGAAACGTTCAACCTCGTCGCCTCGCGCCGGGTCATCGGCGCCCGCGACGCCGAACTCACCAAGGTGCTGCGAGCCATCGAGCGCGCCACCCGCTTCATCCGCACCCGGCCGGCCGAGGCACAGGCCGTGCTGCGGGCGCGGCTCAGGATGGACCAGGACACGGTCGACTGGTTGTGGCAAGGCCTGCACTTTCGCCTGTCGCTCGACCAGGGGCTGCTACGCACGCTGGAAGCGGAGGCGCGCTGGGCGCTGCGCGAAGGCCACGTCCGGCCGGGGAAGGTGCCCAACTTCCTCAACTACGTGCATGGTTCGCCGCTGCGCGCCGTGAACGAATCCGCCGTCGGCCTGCCTCAATGAAGATCCGCACGCAGCTGCTCGCCTCCGTCGCCGCATCGCTGGTCCTCGCGCTCGTGGTGGCCGCGGGCGTGTGGTTCAGCGCGCGCCAGCAGGTCGCTGCGGCCGACGAACAGGAACGCGCGCAGACCACCGCGCGCCAGATCACCGGCCTGCTCGTGCTGACGCAGGAATACGCGCTGCACCTCGAGGAGCGCGCGGCGGTGCAGTGGCAGGTGCGGCACGCGGCGCTGATGGGTGCGCTCGATGCCCCCGCCGCCTTCGGCGCCGACGAGATCTCCGAGCTGCAGCACCAGGCCCGGCAGCTGCCGGCGCTCTTTGCCCGCCTGACCGACCTGGCGAATGCGCCGGAGATACCGTTCACCGATCGCCGCAAGGAGCTGCTGGTGGACCGGCTCGTGGGCGGCATCCAGGGCATGTCGGACAGCGCCTACCGCTGGTCGCGAGAAGCCGCCCAGGCGCAGCGTGCGGCCGAACGGCGCTTTCACGTCGCCGCCTCGGCCGCGATCGCCGCCACGGTGCTGCTCGCGGCGGCCCAGGGGCTCTTCTTCACGCGGCGCGTGCTGCGCCCGCTGCGCGCGCTCGAACGCGCCACCGAATCCATCGAACACGGCGACCTGTCCGCCCGCCGGCAATGGCTGCCGCGGCGCGACGAGCTGGGCGACCTGGCGCGCCGCTTCGATGCCATGACCGACGCCCTGCGCCAGCGCACCGAGCAGCTCGAAGCCACCAATGCCTCGCTCGACCGCGAGGCCGAACTGCGGCGACTCTCCGAGCAGCGCATCCGAAGCATCCTCACCCATGCGCCCGACGCCTTCATCAGCATCGACGGCCAGGGGCTCATCCGCGAATGGAACGGCCAGGCCGAACAGACCTTCGGCTGGGCGCGCGAGGAGGCGCTGGGCCGCGACCTCGCCGGACTGCTGATCCCCGAGCGCTATCGCGAACAGCACCTGGCGGGCATGAGCCGCTTCGCGGCCACGGGCGAAGGCCTCGTGTTCAACCAGCGCATCGAGATGCAGGCGCTGCAAAAGGACGGCAGCGAGATCCCGATCGAGATGTCGATCGCCGCGCTCGAGACCGATGCCGGCTGGACCGCGAACGCCTTCCTGCACGACATCTCCGAACGCAAGAGGGTGCGCGAGCAGATCCAGACCAGCGAAAGGCGCCTGCGCGACATCACCGACAACCTGCCGGTGCTCATCGCCTACATCGACGACCAGCAGCGCTTCCGCTTCTGCAACGGCACCTTCATCGACTGGCTGGGCGCCGAGCCCACCGAGATGCTCGGCCGCACGGTGCTGGAGGTCACCGGTCCCGAGCTGTACGAGCAGCGCCGCGAGCTGATCGAGCGCGCGCTGGCCGGCGAACGCGTGGCGTTCGAGCTGAGCTCCACCGCCATGGGCCGCACCCGCCACCTGCAGACCACCTACGTGCCCGACGTGCGCTTCGACGGCACGGTGGCGGGCATCTACACGCTGTCCACCGACATCTCCGATCTCAAGGCGGTGCAGCAGCAGCTCAGCCAGATGGCGCGTTTCGACACGCTCACCGGGCTGGCCAACCGGCGCCAGCTCAACGAGAAACTGCCCGAGGTGGTGGCGCGTGCGCACCGCTCCGGCGAGGCGATCGCCCTCATGTACCTGGACGTGGACCGCTTCAAGTCCATCAACGACAACTACGGCCATGCCACCGGCGATGCGGTGCTGCAGGAGTTCGCGCGGCGCGTGAGGTCCAGCGTGCGGGCCACCGACACGGTCGGCCGCCTCGCCGGCGACGAGTTCGTCGTCGTGCTCGAGGGGCTGCACGCCGCCGCCGAACCTCAGTTCGTGGCCCGCAAGATCATCGCCGCGATCGAGCGCCCGTTCGAACTGGCCGACGGCCTGGTGCTGCAGGTGAGCACCAGCGTCGGCATCGCCTTCTCCATCGACGCGCGGCTTGCGCCCGAGGCGCTGCTGGCGCGCGCCGACGCCGCGCTCTACGAAGCCAAGGCGGCCGGGCGCAACACCTTCCGGCTCGCCACCGTCTGAGGTCCCGGGCACGCTTCGTGCTCCCGCCGCGCCGGTATAGGCGTACCATCGCCGCAAACTTCGCGAGGGCGTTCTCGTGAACGTGCCCGAGGCCCACCCCTTCGAGTCCAGCTTCACGCTCGACGCCGCGCTCCTGGCGAGGCAGAAGTCCGACAACGCCAGGCGCCTGTACACGGTGCAGGTCCCGGCGGTGCGCATGGTCGGGTTCCTGATCATCTGCGTGATCGCACTGCTGCAGCATGCGCGCGACGAAACCATGCTCACCTCGCCGCAGCTGGCGTTGTTCGTCGCGGGCAACCTGCTGTATGCGGTGCTGGCCTGGGCGGTGCTGCGCCACGGATACGACCGCTTCAAGGGTGTCGACCTGAGCCTGCTGCTGTTCCACACCGACGTGCTGGTGTGGTTGCCCAGCCTCTATCTCTTCGAGCAGGCCAACCTCTTCTTCGCGTTTTTCCTGCTGGTGCGCGTGGCCGACCAGGTGGGCTTCGGCTTCCGGCGCGCGCTGTACTTCAACCACGTGGTGTCGCTGGCCTATGCGGCCTATTCGCTATGGATGCCGCACCAGCCGGCGGGCACGACGCTGGCGGACCGGCTCGCGATCGCCGCCACGATGTACATGCTGGGCGGCTACCTGGCCGTGACCGGCCTCGTCATCGAGCGCTTGCGCGACCGCCTGCGCACGGCCGTGCATGCGGCGCGCGACCTGGTGGTGCGGCTCGAGCATGAGACCCGCACGCTCGAGGCCCAGGCGGTGGAACTCGACCTGGCCCGCCACCAGGCCGAGCAGGCGAGCCAGGCGAAGTCGCAGTTCCTGGCGGTGGTGAGCCATGAGATCCGCACGCCGATGAACGGCATCCTCGGCACCACCGAGCTGCTGCTGGGCTCTGCGCTTTCCGCCGACCAGCGGCGCTACGCCAAGGCGGCGCACCGTTCGGCCATGGTGCTGCTCGCGCTGATCGACGACGTGCTCGACCTGTCGCGCATCGAGGCACGCAAGCTGGTGCTGCACCCCACCAGCGTGGACCTGCGTTCGCTCGCCGGCGAGGCGGTGGAGCTGATGATGGTGGCCGCCCACGAGAAGCCGGTGACCCTCGCCTGCAACCTGCCCGCGCAATTGCCTGCCTACGTGGAGTGCGACCCGATCCGCCTGCGGCAGCTGCTGGTGAACCTGCTGCACAACGCGGTGAAGTTCACCGAGCGCGGCAGCGTCTCGCTCGACGTTTCGCTCCTGGCCGAAAGCGCACGCAGCGTGCGCCTGCGCTTTGCCGTCACCGACACAGGCATCGGCATCGCGGCCGACCAGCTCGAGCTCGTCTTCGAGTCGTTCACGCAGGCCGACAACTCCAGCACCCGCCGCTACGGCGGCTCGGGCCTGGGGCTCGCCATCGTGAAGCACCTGGTCGAGCTGATGCGCGGCCAGGTGGGCGTGAGCAGCAAGCCGGGCGAAGGCTCGACGTTCTGGTTCGACCTCACCCTGCCGAAGGCCGCCGCCCCTCCGGCGCCGGCCGAAACCGCCCTGGATGCGCAGGAGAACGACGCGCACCGCAAGCTGGCCGCGCGCGTGCTGCTGGTGGAAGACGACCCGGTCAACCAGCTGGTGGTCGAGACCATGCTGGTCAAGCTGGGCTGCACCGTCGACATGGCCGCCGACGGCTCGGCCGCTTGCGAGGCCGCGGCCGCCGAGCACCACGACCTGATCCTGATGGACCTGCACATGCCCGGGATGGACGGCTACGAGGCCACCCGCCGCATCCGGGCGCACGAGGAGGCGCGCGGCACCTACACGCCGATCGTGGCGCTCACTGCCGATGCCCTGGCGGGCGATCGCGAACGCTGCATCGAGGCGGGCATGGACGACTTCGTCACCAAGCCGATCAGCACCGCGCTGCTGGCAGCGGTGGTGGAGCGCTGGACGGGGCACGGCACACCGCCCCCGACGCGCTGGTGATCTTGAATGGTGACGGGTGACCGGTGAATTTCACGCGTCGCTGATCACCAGTCACCGATCATCGGTCACGGATCACGACCTGTAGAACGCC
>CAMLNA010000031.1 GCA_946481025.1 uncultured Rivibacter sp. | reverse complement strand
CGCTGCTCGTGATGAGCGACATGGAGATGTTCACCGCGCCGCTGGTGCTGCGCTCCCTGCAGGGCACGGGGCAGACGCCCTGGGGCGCCATCAGCGCGGGCTCGGCCATCACGGTGCTGCCGCTGCTGGTGCTGTTCGTCTTCTACACGCGCCGCCTCATCGAGGGGCTCACTGCCGGGGCGGTCAAGGGCTGAGCCCCCAGGACCAAGGACACAAGGAAAAGACATGACATCCATGAGGCTTAGCGGCATCGAGAAGCACTACGGTGCCGGTGTGCGCGTCCTGCACGGCATCGACCTGGACATCGCCTCGGGCGAGTTCATGGTGTTCGTCGGGCCTTCGGGCTGCGGCAAGACCACGCTGCTGCGCTGCATTGCCGGGCTCGAGGAGGTGAACGCCGGGCGCATCTTCATCGGCGACCAGGAGGCGCAGGAGCTGCCGCCCGTGAAGCGCGGCGTGGCGATGGTGTTCCAGAGCTATGCGCTGTACCCGCACATGACGGTGGCCGAGAACATGGGCTTCGCCCTCAAGTTCTCGCCGATGAGCAAGGCCGAACGGGCCGAGGCGGTGCGCCGCGCGGCCGAAGTGCTGCAGATCACGCCGCTGCTGGACCGCAAGCCCAGGGAGCTTTCCGGCGGGCAGCGCCAGCGCGTGGCCATCGGCAGGGCCATCGTGCGCAAGCCTCGCGTGTTCCTGTTCGACGAGCCCTTGTCCAACCTCGACGCGGCCCTGCGCGTGCAGATGCGCATGGAGCTGGCGCGCCTGCACCGCGAGCTGGGCACGACCATGGTCTACGTGACCCACGACCAGGTCGAGGCGATGACGCTGGGCACCCGCATCGCGGTCTTCAACGCCGGGCGCATCGAGCAGGTGGGGCGCCCGATCGACCTCTACCGCAAGCCGGCCACCCAGTTCGTGGCCGGCTTCCTCGGCTCGCCGAAGATGAGCTTCCTCGCCGGCACCGCCACGGTCGAAGCCGACGGCATACGCCTGGACCTGGGCGAGTCCGGCAGCGTGCTGCTGCCGGGGCAGCAACTGCAAGGCAGCGCACGCGAGGTGACCCTGGGCGTGCGGCCCGAGCACTTCACGGTGGCGCCGCAGCAGCACGGCCTGCGAGCGGTGGTCGACCAGGTCGAGCACCTGGGCGACTGCGACATCGCCTATGCGCGGCTGGCGGGCCGCGAGGAAGTCGCGACGGTCAAGCTGCCGGCATCGCAGACGCAGCTGTCGCGCGGCGACGCCGTGTGGCTGAGTCCCGATGCGCAGAACTGCCACTTGTTCGACCGAGAGGGCAGGGTGGTCAACGCCCGCTGAGTCAACGCGGCAGGCACGAGCAGTACGAAAGCAGTACGAAAGGGGTCTGGGTGAACAGTCTGAAGTCCTTCGAGCCGGACATGCCGCGCCCGGCACTGCACGGCGAACCGGGGTGGCTGGCCATGGAGCGCCCCCGCTCCCGCCCGGCGGGTGCCGATCAGCCGGCGATACGCAGTCACCACGTCAAGCGCATCGAGGCGGTGCTCGACCACGTGGAGCAGCACCTCGCCGAAGACCTGAAGCTGGAGACGCTGGCGCGTCTGGCGGCCATTTCGCCGTTTCACTTCCACCGCCTGTTCCTTGCCTGGACGGGCGAGACGCTCAATGCCTTCGTGCGACGGCGGCGCCTCGAAGCCGCCGCCGGCCGGTTGCGCCATTGCCCCGACGAGAAGATCACGGTCATCTCGCTCAACTGCGGATTCGCCTCGCCCGAGGCGTTTGCAAGGGCCTTTCGCGAACACTTCGGCATGACCCCCTCGCAGTGGCGCGGCGGCGGCTGGGTTGCCTGGCGCAGGCCGGTCGACGACACGGCGCCGGCCGGCCCCTTCCGCATCGAGGTGAAGCGGCAGGAGGCGGCCGAGTACCTGTTCATGCGGGCGCGCGGCAACTACGGCGCCACCGCCCGCGAGCTGTGGGACCGCTTCCTGCCCTGGGTGCACAGCCTGGGGCTCGGCGACCAGCCGATGGCCTTCGTCGGGCTCGACGACCCGGCCATCGCAGGGCCGACGAGCTGCCGCATGGACGCCTGCGTGCAGCTGCCGGCCGGCTGGCGGGACCCGGGGCTGCGCCTGCCGAAGCGCCGCGTGGAAGCCCGCTGGGTGGCGGCGCTGCACTACGACGGGCCGGCCAGCGGCATCGGCGCCGGCTGGCATGCCCTCCTGAACGACTGGCTGCCCGAGGCCGCTTTCGACATGGGCGAGGGCCCGTTCTTCGAACGCTACGACCCGCTCGAGGGCACGCCGGGCAGCCGCATCGTGCGTTGCGAGCTGTGCATGCCGGTGCAGCCTCGCGCGCAGTGACGCGCATGACAAGGACATCAGGGATGGAACGACTGCTGCGATGCGCCGCGCTGGCGCTCGGCGCGGTGTGCGGCGGCGCCCATGCGGCCGGCGGGCCTGCGCTGCTGTGGGCCGATTTCAAGGAGCCCCTGCAAAGCCACAGCGGTGCGACGGTGCTGCCGCTGGCCTTGTCCGACAAGCCTGGTGACGTGGCTGCCGAGCCGCTGCGCGTGCGGGACGGAAACGTGCTGGTGGCCGGCCGCCTGTCGAATGCCGCCGGCGGCCAATGGGCCACGCTCGGCATGGAGGTGCCGGGCAATGCCGGCGCGGCACCGGTGGACCTCTCGGCCTACCAGAACATGCGCATCCGGCTGTCTTCGGCAATACCGCGCGTGTTGCGCATCCGCCTGAAGGGCAGCGATCCGAAGTTCCTCAACACCGGTTGCTACCCCGTGATGCTGCAGCAGGTGGGGCCGCAGCCCACCGACTACGTGATCCCGCTCAGCGCCTTCGAACCGCAACCCTGGTGCATCGGGCGAGGCTCGCCCGTGGAAGCGACGCTGCCGGCCGTGGTGTCGGTGGAGGTCACCGCCAACGAGCCGGCCGCCGAGCCCGTGCGCTACAGCGTCGGCCGCGTGGAGTTCCTGCGCAGCGGGACGGCTGGCCTGTCGCCGTCGTCCGTCACCGGCCCGCGGCTGGCGCGCGATGCGCGCTGGAAGCTCGCCTGGGCGGACGAATTCAATGCGCCGGCCGAACAGGCGGTCGATGCGGCGCGCTGGTCGGTGGTGCGCACGCCGCAGCCGGCCGCGCCGGACACGTCGCGCCAAGCCTCGCACGACGGCCTTGGACGCCTCGTGATCCGCCTGGGCGATGCCGACGCGCCTGCCGGCACGCGGCTGCAGGCCAAGCCGGCAGCCGCCATGCTTCACGGGCGCATCGAAGTGCGCTTCAAGGCGCCGGAACGCGCCTGGCTTTCAACCAGCCTGTCGCTGGTGGGGGCTCCGCTGGCAGACCTGCCGTGGCCGGAGGCCGGCGAGATCGTGCTGCTCGAAACACGGGAGCCTGGTGCCGCGGCGCTGGGCGTGCACGGCCCCGGCCTCGAAGACGATGCGCATCTCGCCCAGGTGGCCCTGCAGCCGCGCGAAGGTGCCGACGACGGCTTCCGCGAAGTCGCGGTCGAATGGGAGCCCGCCCAGCTGCGCTGGCTGCTCGACGGCGTGCTGGTGAAGACGCAGCTGCGCGCCGACCTGCCGCCCGCTTCGCGCGAGGTGTTCGAGCGGTGGCCCTTCCTGCTGAACATGGGCCTGGCATCGGCCGACGGCGCGCCCGGCAGCCGGGGCGGCGATGCGCGGCTGCTCATCGACCATGTGCGCGTCTACCAGCGCGACGACCTCGCGGCGGCCGCCCGCAACCGCCTCGCGGCCTGGCAGGCGCGGCGCAGCGCGACGGCGGCATCTGCCCAGGGCAAGGAGCCGGCGGCGCGCAAGCGCAAGCCGGCCGCCGCTGAAGCGGGCGCGCCGCAGCAGCCGGTGAGGCAGGTGACCTGCGAGCGCAACAGCCGTTACGGCTTGATGATGTGCTACTGAGCGCCCCCGGGCCCGGGCGATGCCCGGCCCGCCCCCGCGGGGGTTCAAGGAAATCCTGGGGCGGCCCGGCGCTTCCTTGAGAGTCCTTGAGAGCGCGAGCCGACGCGCGCAGGAAAGCAAGATCCGTCAAGTCAAGCGCAAGATCGGTCAGGCCGAGCGCAAGTGCAGACCGGCAAGGGCGAGGGCAAGACAGCAGCATGAAGGTGTCACTCACAAAAGGAGACACGCAGTGAACATGCCGTCAACCCACGCCTCGGTCCGCACGCTGGCCGCGCTCTTCTGTGCGGTCGCCGCACTGGCCGCCTGCGGCGGTGGCGATGACCCGCCGACTGCCGGCGCACCCCCCGCGCCGTTGCCCTCTCCCACGCCGGGTCCGACGCCGGCGCCGGCGCCCACCGATGCGGCATTCGCGACTCCGACGAACGCCACCGACACCAGCGAGTCCGGCAAGGTCGAGACCTACGCCTTTGCCGAAAAGTCCAACGAGCAGACGCTCGGTACGGCGCAGTTCGCCAACGGCGCGGTCAGCTACGGCGCCACCCTCACCGCAGCGCAGGCCTTTGCGGGCGTCGCACTGCGCGCCTACGCGCCCGGCAACACCGGTGCGGCGCCGGTGACGCCGTTCGATGCGTCGACCTACACCCAGCTCAAGATCCAGCTGCGCTCGAGCACCGACGCCGTGCTGACGGTGAAGCTGCAGCCCTCGCCGGTCGCGGCCGACGGCTGCACGGCCACCGCGCAGGCCGTGGTCAGCGCCACGCTGACCGAGCTGACCATCGACCTCAACGACGCCAGCTTCCCGCTGCCTGCGTACTGCAATGGCGCGGGCACCGCGGTCGGCGCGGCCAAGGCGGGGCTGTATGCGGTCGACGTGATCAACCCGGCGACCAATGCCGGTGCGCATGACCTCGCCATCGGCACGGTGAAGCTCGCGAAGTAGACGCTTCTTGCACACGACCGGGGCGCCCAGCCCCGGCGAATCACGAGGGGCGGCAAGCGCCAGCCCCGATGCCTCAAACAGGAGACAAGCGATGCAGAAACTCGTATCGGCGGCAGCGCTCGCGCTGACCGCTTCCCTGGCCGCGCCCGCGACGGCCGCCTCGTTCTTCGAGGGCTTCGACGGCACCGGCGGCGCCGGCTCCGCCTGGGAAACCGCCAACTGGCACAACGGCGACATCTTCGGCTGCGGCTTCGCCTACAGCGAAGTCTGGCGTACCGGCTGGGGCGCCCTGCAGCTCAACGTGAACGGCTCGACGCGCAAGTGCGGGGAGGTGCGCACCTGGCAGTCGTTCACCTACGGCAAGTTCGTCACGCGCATGCAGCCCGGCACCATCGCCGGCGGCAACAGCTCGTTCTTCCTCTACACCGGCCAGGCGGGCACGTCCAGCCACTTCGAGATCGACATCGAGTTCATCAACAGCGGGCGCACGCTGCACACCAACGTGTGGAACGCCGGACGGCAGAACTTCCAGCAGTTTTCCATCGGGACCGGCTGGCGCACCATCGGCTTCGAGTGGCGGCCGAACTACGTGCGCTGGTTCCATGTCAACGATTCGGGCCAGGAACAGGAGATTCGACGCGTGTGGACCTCCATCTCGGCACCGATGCGGCTGATGCTCAACCACTGGGTCGGCAACAACTCGGCCGGCGCGATCGGCTTTGTCGGCCGGTACAACGGTGGCGGCGGGCCGGCGTACTACGACTGGGTGCGCGTCAGCGACTGAACACCCGCTGGCCTCCCCGCGATGGAGGCCGGGGCCGCGTCAGTGGCGCGAGGCAGGGCCCGGGCCGCCCATCTCCGTGAAGTCCATGCCGGACACCACGAAGGTGTTGCGGCCGGCGTCCTTGGCGCGGTAGAGGGCGTCGTCCGCTTTCGCGATGGCCAGCTCGGCCGAGACGTTCTCGCCGCTGAACACGGCGATGCCGATGCTGGTCGTGACCGGCAGCTGCCTGTCGTCGAAGACGAACGGCGGCTGCAGCTCGCTGACGATGTTGCCGGCGACCACGTGCGCGTTCTCGCCGGCATGCAGCCCCTCGAGGATCACGACGAATTCGTCACCGGCGAAACGGGCTGCCGTGTCGGTGACCCTGATGCAGCGTTGCAGGCGCCTGGCGAATTCCCGGAGCACCGCGTCGCCGCCGGCATGGCCGAGGGTGTCGTTGATGCGCTTGAAATGGTCGACGTCGAGGAACATCAGCGCCATCGGCCGCTGGTCTCGCCTGGAGCGGGCCACGGCCTCGTGAAGCTTTTCCTCGAAGCGGCGGCGATTCGGCAGGCCGGTCAGCGAGTCGACGTGCGCCAGGTCCTGCAGCTGGATCTCCACCTTCTTGGAGGCCGTCACGTCGGTGCTCACCGCATAGATGCCGGCGACCGTGCCGTCGGGCTGCACGTCGGGGATGTAGACGGTGTGCAGGAAGCGGTTGACGCCCAGCGCCACCGACTCCACGTCGAAGCTCACGCGCTCGCCGCCGAGCGCACGATCGAGCGATTCGCGCCTCTGGTCGTAGAGGGTGGGGCCGATCACCTCCTCGAGCGGCCGCCCGGTGGCGGAGCCGGGGTCCACCCCCAGCCATACACGCCACGTCGCATTGCAGAAGCGCAGCCGCCTTTCCTTGTCGACGTACGACACGAGCAGCGGCAGGTTGTCGGTGATGTCTCGCAGTCGCCGGTGCACGAGGGCCAGGCGGGCGGCGGCCTCCTTGCGCTCTGAAATGTCGTGCAGGAAGGCGTTCGCCACGAATCCGCCCGGCACGGGCAGGGCTGCGACGGACACCTCGACGGGAATCTCGCGGCCGTCGCGGTGCAGCGCCGACAGTTCGATCCGCTTGTCGACGACCGGGCCGGTGCCGGTTCGGGCAAAGGCGCCGAGCCCCGCCGTGTGGCTGTCGCGCATGCGCTGCGGTATGAGCAGTTCCGCCAGCGAGCGCCCCACGGCCTCGGCATCGGTCCAGCCGAAGGTGCTCTGCGCCTGGCGGTTCCAGTCGGTGATGCGGCCTTGCTGGTCGATGCCGATGAAGGCATCCGGCGCGTTGGCCAGGATCGCGCGTATGCGGTCCTCGCTGCGCTCCAGCTGCGCGGCGCGCGTCGCCGCATCCCTGGCATGCTGGGTCGTGCGAAACAGCATGAGCAGGGCGACGGCACCGAACAGCACCGTCACCGTGCCCGAGACGAACGCTTCGCGGCGCCACTTGGCGAGCCAGTCGTCGACGCTCTGCCCGACGCCCACGACGAGGCGGGTCGACGCCACCCGCTCGAACCCGAGCATGCGGGACAGGCCGTCGACCGGCGCGGTGTTGATGCGCACGCCCGCGTTGATGCCGCTGCGCAGCTGGCCCAGCGCCCCCTCGTCACGCAGCACCTTCTTGGCCACCAGGCCCGGGTCCGCGGGCCGGCGCGCGAGCAGGATGCCGTGGTCGTCGGCCAGGATCAGCGTGCCGCGAGCGCCGACCTCGAAGCGCTGGAAGATGTCCTCGAACACCTCCATCGGGGCGCCGACCTGGATGATCCCGCCGAACTCGCCTTTGGGCCCGTTGACGCGTCGGCTGAACACGATGGCCCACTTGCCGTTGATGCGCGACACGAACGGCTGGCTGATGTAGAGGCCAGCGTCGCCGGCCACGTGCGCCTTGAAGAAGTCCCGGTCGCTGGAAGACTGCGTCCACGGCTGCGGGTCGGAGCTGAACCGCTGGTAGCCGTGGGCGTCGAGCACGCGCATCAGCACCGGCAGGCCGATGCGGGCAACGTTGCTGCGCAGCATGTCGGCGGCAAGCTGCGGGGTTCGCGTTCCCCCGGTGACTTCGAGCAGGGCCAGGCTGTCGCGTCCGCCCACGAGGGCGAGGTCGATGCTGGCCACGACGCCGCGCGTGTACAGCGCGAGCGCGGACGTGAGGTTCTTCGTGTCACGCCGCAGGTCGTCGATGGCGCGCTCCCTCGACCGCTGCAGCAGCAGCGCCACCACCGTGCACATCGCGAGGATCAGCACCACGCCCAATGCGTTCAGCAGGCGCCGTTGCCTCGTGATCATCACTGTGCTCTCCCACCACCCATCTGCAGGGATGGGTAGTGTGGCACCGCAGCACGGCGGTGTCAGCGCCGCCGCGCATTCCGGCCCGCGCGGCGGGTGTTCAGTCGAGGATGACGGGTGCCACGAAGCGGTAGCCGACGCGGTGGTAGGTGCGGATCACCTCCGTGCCGCTGCCGTCCGCCAGCACCTTGCGGATGCGCGCGACCGTGGAGGCGACCGTGCCGGGCTGGACGCACTCGTCGGCCCAGAGTTCGTCCAGCAGTTCGTCGAGGCGCACCACGCGCTCGCGATGTTCGATGAGGTAGACGAGCAGGTCGAACGGCTGCGGCTGCAGGGGCCTGATCTCGCCGTCCACCGTGATTTCACGGCGACCCCGGCTGACCTGGCAGCCCCCGAACCGGAAGGTGCGATCCCTGGCGGGCACCGGTGCCACCGCCGGCGCGGCCACCGGCAAGGCGAGAAGCGCAGGCCGATAGTGCGGGTCTTCCACGTTGATGCTTTGGAACATCCCAACTCCTTCACTCTGTCTGAACACTCATCGTGTAGTGTTAACTCTACATTTATGTAGATGAAATGCGAAGAGGGTGTCGGGGGAATTTGTCACAAACGTCTACAATTCGTTCGCCGTTCCCCGTGATCGCGGGTGTAGTGGCATCACTACAGGGCACACTTGCATTCAGGAGCAGCCAATGTCACGAGCCCCCGGAGCAGCCAAGACCCACGTCCTCATCGCCGATGACCACGCCCTCGTGCGCGACGGCATCCGCAAGATCCTCTCGCTCAGCGACTCCATCGAAGTGGCCGGCGAGGTGACCACCGCAGCGGAGGTGCTCGCCTACCTGAAGCAGGCGTCCGTCGACCTGCTGCTGCTGGACCTGCTGATGCCGGGCAGCAACGGGATCGACCTGATCGAGCGGGTGGTGGCCGGGCATCCGAAGCTGCCGGTCCTCGTGCTGACCATGCACGCGGACCCGCACATCGCGCGGCGTGCGCTCGAAGCGGGCGCGGCGGGATACCTCACCAAGGACATCTCGCCCGAGCTGCTGATCGAAGCCGTGCAGCAGGTGGCTGCCGGTCGCAGCTTCGTCGATCCTTCACTGAGTGCGGCGCTGATCCGCTCGGACAAGCCCGCCCAGGCGCCGCTCGAGCAGTTGTCTGCCCGCGAGCGGCAGGTGCTCGTCGCGCTGGTGCGGGGCGAAACGCTGGTGGAGATCGCCGCCAAGTTGAACGTGGCGGCCAACACCGTCAGCACCTACAAGGCCCGCCTCATGGAAAAGCTGGGGCAGGAATCCTTGAGCGACCTGGTGCGCTACGCCCTGCGCAATGGGCTGGTGGACTGAACGTCGGGCCCTGCTGGGCGTTGCGCTGGCCTTGGCCGGCGCGCCGGCGGTCGCGCCGGCGCAGCAGGTGGTGGTCGACTCCTACCAGCAGGAGCAGGGCCTGGCCAACCTGACCGCCCAGTGCATCGAGCAGGATGCGCGCGGCGCGCTGTGGATCTGCACCGCCAACGGCCTGTTCACATTCGACGGCTTTCGCATTCGCCAGGAGCCGCTGCCGGAGTCGGCGGGCGAATGGATCAACGCGGTGCGGGGCGACCCGGCCGGTCGGTTGTGGGTGGCCACGGCAGCGGGATTGTTCCTGGGGCAGCCGGCCGGTGCGGCCTATCGCTGGGGCGAAGTGCGCTCCGAAACGGGCGGTGCGCTCACCGTGTCGAGCGGGCAGCGGCTCGACCTCGACAGCGCGGGCACGGCCTATGCGATGGGCAGGGACGGCGCCGTGTGGCGGATCGCACCGCCGCAGCGCGACACCGACCGCGTGGTCGCGCAACCAGTTCCATTGCCGGCGCACGGCACCTGGCCGAGCAGCCACGATGCCGAAGGCGGGCCGCTGCGGGTGGTCGACGGGGCGCTGTGGTTCGGCTGCGGCAAGGGCTTGTGCGCGTGGCGCGACGGCCGGCTGGACCTCTGGACCGAAGAGGGCGGGGTGCCGCCGCGGGCCTGGGCCAACCTCGCGCTGGGGGGTGACGGCACCCTCTGGGCCCGCAGCGCCGACCTGCTGCTCAGCCTGCGCCCTGGCGCGCGGCGGTTCGAGGCCGTCGCCGCGCCGCAGGCACGCCGCTGGAGCGGCACCATCGCCATGGTGCAGGACGGCGCGGGCCGCATCGTCACCGCCACCGACGAGGGCCTGGCCAGCTGGGACGGCCGGCGTTGGCAGCAATGGACCCCCCAGCGCAACGGCCTGCCCCAGACCGCCGTGCGTGCACTGCGGGTCGATGCGGAAGGTTCGCTGTGGCTCGGCACCTCCGGCCGCGGCCTGCATCGCTGGATCGGCTGGGGCCGCGTCGAGCACTGGACCACTGCAGACGGCCTGCCTTCACCGGTTGCGTGGGGGTCTGCACGCGACCGCCGCGGGCGCCTGTGGGTGGCCACGTCCCAGGGCCCGGCCCGCTTCGATGCGCAGGCCGGGCGCTTCGAGCTGGTGCACGGCGCCGGGGGCAACTGGACCGGGGGTCTGCAGAGCGACGCCGCCGGCAACATCTGGTGGCGCGAGGCCGACAGCGTGCTGGTGGCGCTGGAAGGAGAGCGCATCGTGCGCACGACCTTCGCCGAGCCGGACTCGGAAGTGGACCTCGCGCGGGGCGGAAACGGCGATGTCTATGCGCTGGGCAACCGGAGGGTGCACCGCCTGGTGGCCTCCGGAACCGGTGCGCGTGCCGAGCCCTGGGCGACCAACCCTTCCGGCGGGCGCTTCTGGGCCGTCGCGTACGACGGCACCCGAGACTGGTTCGTCTCTTCGAAGGGAATGCTCAGCCGCGAGGGCGGCGGCTGGAAGCCGCTGCTGGATGAGCAGGCGCAGCCGGTGGATGCCCACGTCTACGCGACGTTCAGCGCGTCGCAGCTGTGGACGGTCGATTCGCAGGGCGTGTCGGCCTACGAGGTGAAGGACGGTGCCGCGCACCGCGTCCACCGCTTCAGCAGGGAGCAGCTGGGCGGCGTTTCGCCCCTGTTCCTGCGCGCCGACGCCCGCGGGCACATCTGGCTGGGCACCGACCGCGGCGTGCTGGTGTACGGCGACGGGCGCTGGTCGCGCCTGGACCGCAGCAACGGCCTGCTGTGGAACGACGTGTCCGATTTCGGGTTGAGGTTCGACGACGATGGCACCGCGTGGATCGGGACCAGCGCAGGGCTCACGCAACTGCTGCCGGGCTGGCAGGCGCCGCGCCCGCCCAGGCTCAGGCTGGAGCGGCTGGAGTTCGGCTCCCGCAGCTTCCGCGAGCCGCCGCGCGAAGCCATCGAGTGGGGCGACAGGCACCTGCGCGCCATCGTGGCCAGTGCCGACTATGCGAGCGTGCGCTCCACGCGGATCGAATACCGCCTGGGCGGTGACGCCTCGGCATGGCGCGAAGTGGTCGGTGGCGTGCTGCAGGTCGATTCCCTGCAACCCGGCCCGCACTTGCTCGAGTTGCGCGCGAGCGGGTCGCCGCTCGCGGAGCAGGCGGGGCCGGCCTTGCGGATTTCGTTCGAGGTGGCACCGCCCTGGTGGCTCTCGGTGCCGGCAAAGCTCGGCTACGCGGCCGGACTCGCTGCACTGTGGGCGTTGTCGACCCTGCTGATCAACCGCCGTGCCCGGGCCCGCCGGCTCGAGCTCGAGCGGGCCGTTGCCGAGCGCACCGCGGCCTTGGACGCCTCGCAGCAGGCGCTGCGCCAGCTTGGCGAACACAATGCGCGTGCGCTCGAGGAGGAACGCAGGCACGTCTCGCGGGAGCTGCATGACGAGATGGGCCAGCAGCTGGCGGCCTTGCGCATGGAAGTCTCTGTGCTGGGCATGCAGGCGCGCAACCACCGGCCGCCGCAGGCCGAGCAGATCGACATGCTGCTCGACCGCGTGGACCGCCTGGTCCGCAGCGTGCGGGGCCTGGTCTCGCAGTTGCGGCCGCCGGCGCTCGACGGAGGGCTGGCTGCGGCACTCGACTGGCTGGCCGAGGAGTTCAGGCGCAGCACCGGCATTGCTTGCCGGCGCGAGATCGACCTGGCCGCCTGCGAACTCTCGACCGAGCAGGCGACGATGGTTTTCCGCATCGCCCAGGAGTCGCTCACCAACGTGCGCCGTCATGCCGATGCCTCGCAGGTGACGCTCAGCCTGCAGCGCGGCCCGCAGGGCGTCGAGCTGACGGTGCGCGACAACGGGGTGGGTTTCGACACCGCCGGCCGCGGCCGGGGCCACGGGCTGCTGGGCATGCAGGAGCGCGCACGGCTGCTGCGCGGCGAGCTGAGCGTTGCCAGCAGCCCCGGCGCCGGCACCACCGTTTCGCTGCGCGTCGATCCGCTGCCTGCACATTGATCACGGCCGGCGCCCCTCATTCGTGTGGCATCGGGATTCCGTCAAGTCCTCGTCATGTCTTGTGCGCCGCCGCTGCCTAGACTGGCCGGGCACTTCGCGCCCTCACCAGCAGTACCCATGAGCCCTGACATCGCACAACACGGCATCCGCACAGCCTGGCTGGCGGAGCGTCTTTGCGAACAGGTGGGGCTCGGCAGGGCCGAGACCGCCGCCATCGCGGCGGCCGCGCGCACGCACGACGTGGGCAAGGAGCAACTGCCTCAGGAGCTCCTGGAAAAGCCCGCCTCGCTGACACGCGTGGAGCACGGCATCGTGCGGCAGCACTGCGCCATGGGCGCCTGGATGCTGCGGCAGCAGGCGCAGTCCGGTGCATCGATATCGGGCGACGCCGTGGCCGTGGCGCTGCTGCACCACGAATGGTGGAACGGCCACGGCTATCCCTTCGGCCTGAAGGGGCGCGAGATACCGCTGGCGGCACGGATCGTCTCGGTGGCCGACGTGTTCGACGCGTTGTGCAGCGAGCGCTCCTACAAGTCCGCCTGGCCGGTCGAACTGGCGCTCGAGTACATACGCAACCGGGCCACCGTTCAGTTCGACCCCTGGTGCGTCGAGGCCCTGCTCAGCATCGATGCTTCCACGCTTGCCCAGCAGTACGCCGAAGGCGTCGAGCGGGCCGTCATCGCAGCCGGCCGAGTCCCTGCCATGCTGCGCACCGAGCCTTCTTCCGGCGTGGACTTCCTGGCCTGACGGCCATCGCGCCATGTCGAGGCATTCCGTGATGCGCTGGCTGAGACGGTGGATGCGCGAACTCCGGCGCGTGCCTGCCGCGGCACGCCCGCCGCAGGCGCCGGCCGCGCGCAGGGCCGACCTGCCCGAGCCGCTGTTGATGCTGATGCAAGGCCAGCTCGCGACGCTGCTGGCCCGCCATCCGCATGCGCGGCGCACCCTGCCGCACCTGGCGCTCGTGGAGAAGGCGCTGCGCCGCCGCGGCGAGGCAGGCTTGTGGACCTTGCCCGATCCGGTGCAGGCCCGTGCGTTGCAGCAGCTGGAGGCGTTGACCGACGACTGGTCGCAGGCCGGCATCGCCGAATTGCGCACGCGGCTGTCGAAAGCCGTGCAACTCGCATCCAGGGCGGAACACGACAACCTGCTGTCCACCTTCGGCACGCCCGACAAGCTGCAAGTCAGCGAAGTGGGGCTGTCGGTGTTCGAGGAATTCGACAGAGCCGGTGCGGCCGGGCAACCGCCGCGTTGAAGCGGCCACCCATGCCGACCGTGCGGCGCGCTACTTCACGATCTTGCCGCGGCTGCCGACGATGGCGAAGTCGACATAGCGTGTGCGGGAGCGGCCTGCTTCGGTGAAGTCGAGGTGATACCCGCCCAGATCGAGGTCGGCCATGCCTTGCAGCGTGGCCGCCACGGTGTCCCGGGCCGGCCGCGCCGTCTTCTCCAGCGCGCGCACCAGCGCCTTCGCGGCGATGAATCCTTCCAGCGAGCGGGTGGCCAGGTCCGGGTCGCCGGACTTGGCGCGCATCGCCAGGTACTCGCGAACGAGCGGCACCTTCTCGTCGGTGGGCAGCGGCAGCACCACCGAGAACGCATAGCCGACCGATTGCTGCGGGCCCAGCTTCTTCATCAGGACTTCGGTGTCGATGATCGACATGCCGTAGATGGTGGTCGAACGGCCCGGGCCGAACGCCTTGACGAACTCGATCGCGGCAGCCGTCGTGGCGCCCAGGAAGATGGCCTGGGGTGCTGCCTTGCGCATGGCCTCGACCGCCGCCTGCACGTTGGTGGTGTTGCGCTCGTACCCGGCTTTCGCCACCAGCGTGATGCCATGCTGCCTGGCAAATTGCTCCGCCCCTGCCAGCACGTCCTTGCCGAGCCCGTCGTCCTGGTAGACGAGCCCCACGCGGGTCAACCCGAGTTGCGACAGCTGGCTGAACAGGCGCCGGACTTCATCGTGGTAGCTGGCCTTCACCACCAGCATGCCCTGGGTGCGCGCCACCGAGGCAGCGCCGGAGATCGCGCCGACCATCGAGATGTGCTCGCGGGTGAGCACGCCGTCCTTGCCGACGGCCTCGAGGTTGCTCGTGCCGACCGTGCCGATCAGCGCGACCGGTGACTCCTGCGCGATCAGCTCCTTGACCAGCCGCACGGTCTCATCGGGCTTCTGCGCGTCGTCACGGGTGACCAGCCTGATGCGCTGCCCCTTGACGCCGCCGCGTGCGTTGACCGCGTCGATGTAGAGCTTCGCCCCGGCATGGATGGCCTTGCCGGTGACGGCCTGGGGACCGCTGAACGGGGCGACCTGTCCGATGACGATGTCCGCCCATGCGTGGGTCGTCATGGCGCAACAGGCCGCCAGGGCGAGCAGGCGCCTGGCCCAGCATCCGAAGGGCTGGTCCGCGGGTTTGAGGTGGCGAGCGTTGGTCATGGGGGTGTTCCGGGGCTGTTGCGCCGCTTCGGCGCCCAGGGGGCCAGCGGCTCGGTGTCCGGGAAGAGGGTGCAGTCCGTGCTCGGTTTCGAGGCTTCTTCGGCGAGTGCGGCTTCGAGTGCCGCCCTGCGTTGGCGCTGTTCGGCGATTTCGCGAGCCGATTGCGTACGCGCGCGCTGCACGGCCAGCTCGGCCTGCAGTGAACCGACCTGCCGGCGGGCGTCCTTTTCGTACTGCACGGCGGCCGCGTGCAGCTGCGTATAGCGCGCCTGGAGCAACCGCAGCCGCGCGCCGTAGTGGCTGCGCGTCAGCCACCACGCGGCCAATGCAGCGACGGCTGCGCCGCAGCTGGCGGCGATGATCAGCGAGGAGGTTGGGCCCACGGCGTGCCTTCGTCGTTGGTTTGGAGGTGCGAGCGGGCTGGACTCTAGGAGCAGGGCTGCCAACTTGCATGACCAAAACATGACGCAATCAATACGGCCGCCCCCGGCGATGCTTCTGCCGCAGTTCTGCGCCGGTTGCGGTTCAAGGAATGGTCAATTGCTCACGGCGCACCTTGGGACGATTGCATGAAGCCGCAAGCTCCAGGACAATCGCGCCCACCATGAAGCTCATCAACGTGATCGAGGCGAGCATCGCCACCTGACACCGCCTTTCGACCGCGTTCGGAAGGCGTATGCGCCTTCCGGCAACGAACCCCGGCAGGCGCCCGCCCTCCGGGGTTTTGTTTTTCTCGAGGCATTCCTGCCATGCGCACCTACGACAAGCTGATCGCCACGATTTCCGACCGCCGGAGCGTGGACCTCGTGCGCTTGCGCTCCGGCCGCAGCCCGCACTTCCTTCGACGCTAGCCTTCAGGCGAATCGGCCTGAGGGCGGCGCATTGCCCGACACAGGCCCAAGAAAGATTCGCCATGAACTCGAACATCAGAAAACTGCGCAACATCGGCGTCATTGCACACGTGGACGCCGGCAAGACCACGACCACCGAACGCATCCTGTACTACACCGGTGAAAGCCATCGCATGGGCGAGGTGCACGAAGGCACCACGCGCATGGACTTCGACCCGCAGGAGCGGCAGCGCGGCATCACGATCAACAGCGCGGCGACCACCGTTCACTGGAAGGGCGTGCAGATCAACCTGATCGACACGCCCGGCCACATCGACTTCAACATCGAGGTCAACCGGTCGCTGCGCGTGCTCGACGGCGCCGTGGTGGTGTTCGACGGCGTGGCCGGCGTGGAACCGCAGACCGAGACCAACTGGCGCCTGGCCGACAAGTACCGGGTGCCCCGCATCGCCTTCATCAACAAGCTCGACCGCGTCGGAGCCGACTTCGGCCGTGTCGTGGCGATGATGGAGGAGCGCCTGGGCGCGACCGTGGTGCCGCTGCAGCTGCCGATCGGCTCGGAAGGCGGGTTCCGGGGCGTGGTGGACCTGCTCGGCATGCGTGCGCTGGTGTGGGACCGCGACGATGCGCGTGCGCCGTACCGCGAGACCGACGTGCCCGTCGAGCTGCAGGAGCTCGCGCAGAGGCAACGGGCCCGCCTGGTCGAAGCCGTGGTCGAGCAGGACGAATCTGCGTTGCAGTCCTACCTCGACGGCAAGCCGGTGGACGAGGCGCTGTTGCGCGCCTGCATCCGGCGCGGCACGGTGTCGGGCGCGCTGGTGCCGGCACTCGCGGGGTCTGCCTTCAGGAACCGCGGCGTGGAGCCGCTGCTCGATGCGGTGGTCGACTACCTGCCTTCGCCGCAGGAAGTGCCGCGCGGCGAGGGCGAGGCCGCATCCGACCCGGAGGGGCCGTTTGCCGCGCTGGCCTTCAAGGTGGTGGCCGACGACCATGGTTCCATGGTGTTCGTGCGGGTGTACCGCGGGCGGCTGCGCCGCGGCGACACGGTGCTCGACACGAGCACCGGCCGCACCGAGCGCATCGGCCGGCTGTACGAGGTGCACGCCGACAGGCACCTGGAGGTCGGGCAGCTGCAGGCCGGTGACATCGCCGCGATCGTGGGGCTGAAGGACACGCTGACCGGTCACACGCTCAGTGACCCGGCGCATCCGCTGCACCTGGAAGAGATCAGCGTGCCGGAGCCGGTGATCGACGTGGCGGTGGAGCCGCGGACGCGGGCGGACGCACAGGGCCTTGCCAAGGCGCTGCAGACGCTCCTGCGCGAGGACCCGAGCCTGCGCATGCGGCATGACGCCGAGTCCGGCCAGACCCTCCTGTCGGGCATGGGCGAGCTGCAGCTCGAGGTGTCGATCGAGAAGCTGCGAGCGCGGCATGGCGTCGAGGTGCAGGTGGGCCGCCCGCAGGTGGCCTACCGGGAGGCCATCACCCGGGCTGTGGAGGTGCACCACGTGCACAAGAAGCAGACCGGCGGCCCCGGGCAGTTCGCCGAGGTGAGGCTGCGCTTCGAGCCGCTGGCGCGCGGCGAGGGCGTGCGCTTCGAGAGCCGCGTGGTCGGCGGCGCGATTCCCCGCGAGTTCATTCCCGCGGTGGAGCAGGGCGTCCGTCGCGCGGCGCAGTCCGGCGTGCTGGGCGGCTTTCCGTGCGTGGACTTCCAGGCCACGCTGCAGGACGGCGGCTTCCACGAGCGCGACTCGTCGTCGATGGCGTTCGAGCTGGCGGCCGCGGCGGCGGCGCGAGAGGCCTTTGCCAAGGCGGGGCCGCAGCTGCTGGAGCCGGTGATGGCGGTGGAGGTCGTGACGCCGCTCGAGTACCTGGGCGACTGCATCGGCGACCTGCACCGGCGCCGTGGCACCGTCCGCGGGCAGCAATCGCGCGGCAATGCCGCGGTGGTCGAGGCCTGGGTGCCGCTGAAGGAGATGTTCGGCTACATCGGCAGCCTGCGCGCCCTGTCGTCGGGGCGGGCGCAGTACACGATGCAGTTCGACCACTACGATGCGGCGCCTGCCGGCGTCGCGGCCGAGGTCGCCCTCGGCTGACGCTCCATGTGCGTGGAGGGGGCCGTTTCCCCCTCCACGCATCGACTGCAACCCGTGCCGGCCGGCCGCGAGGGGTGTTCGCTCAGTCCGGAATGGTCGGCTCCACCACCTGCGCGAGCAGCGTGAGCGACTCCTGCCACCCGAGGTAGCAGGCCTCGGCGGGGATCACGTCGGGGATGCCCTCGTGAAGGATGTGCAGCTCGGTGCCGCAGGACACGGCCTTGAGCGAAATCGTCTTGGTCATCTCGCCGGGCAGGTTGGGGTCGTCGAAGACGTCCACCTGGCGGATCAGCTCGTTCGGCCGGAGTTCCAGGTAGCGCCCGCCGAACGAATGGCTCGTGCCGCTGGAGAAGTTGGTGAACGACATCTTGTAGCCGCCGCCCACCCTGGCATCCATTTCGTGCACCTGGCCGGTGAAACCGTGCGGCGGCAGCCATTTGGCGAGGGCCTTCGCGTCGAGAAAGGCGCGGTACACCCGCTCCGGCGGGCAGCGAAGGACGCGATGCAGCTGGACAGTACCCATGAGTAGCTCCGTGGTTGGTTGGTCGTCTCGAGGAGGGCGGGCCCTCGGAAGCTACGACGGGCGAGCCGGGCCGGAATCGACAATTTACCGGCCGGGCGGCGGCGGCGACGATGAATGGTCGGCGCGGCCTCTTGCCTCGTTGAGCAGCAGGTCCAGCGTCTCCAGCGCCATGGGTTTGGTGACGAAGCAGTCGAAACCGGCTTCGATGCACCGCACCTCGTCCTCCAGGTCGCCGCGGCCGGTGAGGCACACGGTGTACACCTCGGCGCGGCCGAGCCGGGCCCGCACGGCCGCCACCACCGCACAACCGTCGTCATCGCCCAGTTCGAGGTCCACGATCATCAGGTTCGGGACGAAGGCGCTGGCCACCTGCAGTGCGTCGGTCGCGCGAAACGCCGTCGCGCTGCGGCAGCCGAGCAGCTGCATCAGGTAGCCGAGCGTGGTGGCCTGTTCGATGTTGTCGTCGACCACCAACGCACGCAGCTCCGTTTGGCTCGAAGGCGTGTCCATCGTTGTCTCCCGTGCATTTCCGCTTCGCGACGCAAGTCGCATACCCGGGAGGGGCGCCCCGCGGCCATGGAACCGCGGAGCAGCTCCGGCAAGGACTGCCGTCTCTTTGACGCAACTGCCGGGTTTTTCACGCTGGCAAAACTGACACAAATAATGGGATGATTTCCCACCAATTTACAGGTGGGCCGTGTTCAGCTTCTGCGTTCCCAATCTCCGTGTCCTGGTGGTGGCGTCCTGTCCGCGCAAGGTGGAACGGCTGCTGCTGCAGCTGCGCTCGGCCGGCTGCGACGCCCGGGCGGCATTGGAAACGCGCCATTGGGCCAGCTTCAGGCCGCAGTTGACCGTGGTCGACGGCGACATGCCAGGCGACACCGCCAGCACATTGGCACGGGCCATCCGCCCGCTGCTCAATGCCTCCCAGCGACTGGTGTGCCTGACCGCGGATCCTTCGGCGCCGAGCCAGCCCGGCTGGGGGGCGTTCGATGCGGTGCTGCCGCATCCGTTCGACCTCGCAGCCGTGGTGGCCTTGTTCGGGGATGCGCCGCCCTCTGGCGCAGGCAGCCGCGCCCGGCGCGCCGCACGCACCGGCGTCCCCCAGCCGGCCGGCATCGTGCACTGAGCGCCGCTCATCTCACGTCCTGTCCTCAAGCTGTACGGACGTACAGTAAACTGCCGGCCGCGGTTTGGAGCCGGCAGGGGAGTGCACAGCCATGGAAGCGGTCAGTGTGGAGGTGTTGCCGGCGGCTGCCGCCTACACCATTGCCGTGCGCGAGCTGTGCGCCTTCACGGCCAAGGCCGGCGACCTCGACCACCGGTTCACGCCGTCGCCTTCTGCGGACGACGGCATCACCGGGCACAAGGTGGTCGCCTCGCGCCGCGGCCCGGGCTGGCGGCCGGAGGTGCGGGTCGAGGGCCGCTACGAGTCATTGGTCGTGCGCGGCCGCGCCGACGGTTTCGATCGCGACCAGCAGGTGGTCGAGGAGGTGAAGACCCATCGCGGCGACCTCGCGACCCAGCCGGCCAACCAGCGGGCCCTGCACTGGGCCCAGGCCAAGGTGTATGCCGCGCTGATCTGCGCCGAGCTGGGCCTGCCTCGCGTCACGGTGCGGCTGGTCTATTACGACGTCGACAGCGGCCAGGAAACGCCGCTCGACGAAAGCTGCAGCGCCGCCGAACTCGCGGCGTTCTTTGCCGGCCAGTGCCGGCGATTCCTGGACTGGGCGCGCAGCGAGGTGGCCCATCGCGCCGCTCGCGACGTCGCGCTGCGGCAACTGCAGTTCGTGTACCCGGAATTCCGGGCCGGGCAGCGCCAGCTCGCGCAGCAATGCTTCCTGGCCGCTCGGCACGGCAGGGTGCTGATGGCCCAGGCCGGCACCGGTATCGGCAAGACGCTGGCCACGCTGTATGGGACGTTGAAGGCGCTGCCCGGACAGAACCTCGACAAGGTGCTGTTCCTCACCGCCAAGAGCAGCGGCCACGGGCCGCCTCTGCAGGCGCTCGACAGGCTCGCCGGCGGCAGCAGGCAGGTGCCGCTGCGGGTGCTCGAGCTCACCGCCCGCAGCAAGGCCTGCGTGCACCCCGACAAGGCCTGCCACGGCGACTCGTGCCCGCTGGCACGCGGCTTCTACGACCGCCTGCCCGCGGCGCGCCAGGCTGCGGTGGAGGCCGCCGGTTCGCTGGATGCCGCCTCCGTGCGCGCGCTCGCCGCCCGGCATGAGGTCTGTCCGTACTACCTCGCCCAGGAGCTGGCGCGCTGGGCCGACGTGGTCGTGGCCGACTACAACTACCTGTTCGACGTGACGGCCCTGCTGCACGGTCTCGCGCAGGCCAACGGCTGGCGCGTCGGCCTGCTGGTGGACGAGGCGCACAACCTGATCGACCGGGCCCGCGCCATGTACACCGCCACGCTGTCGCGCGACCTGCTGCGCGCGGCGAACGACGGGGCGCCGGCCGGCGTGGCCAAGGCCCTGAGGCGCCTGTCGCGCGCGTGGACATCGCTCGCGTCGCAGCAGGCCGGGGCGTATGCAGCCCATGCCGAGCTGCCGCCAGCACTGCTCAAGGCCACGGGCGCGGTGTGCGATGCGGTCGGCGATGCCTTGGTGTCGCAGCCCGCAGCGGTGGCGCCGCCGTTGATGGACCTGTACTTCGAGCTGCTGCACTTCAGGCGGCTGGCCGAGTCGTTCGGCACGCACTCCGTGTTCGACGTCTCCCGGCTGCCCGGACGCGGCCGCACCGAGCTGTGCATCCGCAACGTGGTCCCTGCCAGCTTCCTGAAGCCGCGCTTCGCCGCCATGGCTTCGGCGGTGCTGTTTTCCGCCACGCTGCAGCCGCATCACTTCTATGCCGACATGCTCGGGCTGCCGCCGGACGCCGCCTGGCTCGACGTGGCCCCCCCGTTCGACACGTCGCAGCTCGACGTGCACATCGTCAGCCACATCTCCACGCGCTTCGCGCAGCGCTCCGGCTCGGCGCGGCCGATCGCCGGGCTGATCGCCGCGCAGTTCCGGCGGCAGCCCGGCAACTACCTCGCCTTCTTCAGCAGCTTCGACTACCTGGACCTGGTGGCCCGGCAACTGGCCGACGGCTGCCCGGACGTCCCGGTCTGGCGCCAGCAGCGGTCCATGACCGACGCCGACCGCGAGGACTTCCTCGCGCGCTTCGAGCCGGGTTCCGAGGGTGTGGCGCTGGCCGTGCTCGGTGGTTCGTTCGCCGAGGGCATCGACCTGCCGGGCCGGCGGCTCATCGGCGCCTTCGTGGCGACGCTCGGCCTGCCGCAGGTGAATGCCGTCAACGAGCGCCTGCGCCAGGTGCTCGACGCCGAGCTGGGCGCAGGCTTCGAGTACACCTACCTGTACCCGGGGTTGCGCAAGGTGGTGCAGGCGGCCGGGCGGGTGATCCGCACCACCTCGGACCACGGCACGCTGTACCTCATCGACGAGCGCTTCGAGCGGGCCGCGGTGCGGAAGCTGCTGCCGTCGTGGTGGTCGCCGCGCCGCTGGCAAGTCCCGCCTCCGCCCGGGTGAATGGGCGGCGCGCGGCGCGCGTGCGCAAGAATCGGCGCGCCACATCTCCAGGGGAACCTCCATCATGAACAGCAAGGCGACGCAGGACTTCATGGCGCGGCTGGGCTTGTCCGTGCCCCTCATCCAGGCTCCGATGGCGGGGGTGCAGGCGAGCCCCCTCGCCATGGCAGCCGGTGACGCCGGGGCGCTCGGCTCGCTGCCGGGCGCCTCGCTCGCGCCGCAGGCGCTGCACGAAGAGGTGAGGGCGATGCGCGCGCGGGGTGCACGCCCGGTCAACGTCAACTTCTTCTGCCATGCCCAGCCGCAGCCCGATCCGGTGCGCGAGCAGGGCTGGCGCACCGCGCTGCGGCCCTACTACGACGAACTCGGCCTCGACCCTGCGGCCATCTCCAACGGACCCGGGCGCCTGCCGTTCGGTGAGGAGGCCCTGGCGCTCGTCGAGGCGGTGCGACCCGAGGTGGTGAGCTTTCATTTCGGGCTGCCGCCGGACGCACTGCTCGAACGGGTGCGCCGCACCGGTGCGCAGGTGTGGTCTTCCGCCACCACGGTCGACGAAGCGCTGTGGCTCGAAGCGCGGGGCGTCGATGCGGTCATTGCACAAGGCCTGGAGGCCGGTGGCCACCGCGGCATGTTCCTCACCGACGACGTCACGACGCAGGTCGGAACCATGGCACTGCTCCCGCAGATCGTGGCCGCCGTGCGCAAGCCGGTGATCGCCGCGGGCGGCATCGCCGACGCGCGAGGCGTGTCGGCGGCGCTGCGTCTGGGCGCTGCGGCCGTGCAGGTGGGCACCGTGTTCCTGCTGTGTCCCGAGGTCGCCACGAGCGCGCCGCACCGCGAGGCGCTCGCGTCGAACGCGGCCCGGCACACGGCGCTCACCAACCTGTTCACCGGGCGGCCGGCGCGCGGCATCGTCAACCGGCTCATGCGCGAGTTCGGGCCCTTGAGCGAGCTGCCGCCGGCGTTTCCCGCGGCAGTGAACGCGCTCGCGCCGCTGCGCGCCGAAGCCGAGAAACGCGGCAGCGGCGATTTCTCGCCGCTGTGGTCGGGCCAGAACACGGCGGGCTGCAAGGCCGTGCCGGCTGCCGAGATCGTGCAGGCACTGGCCGCCGGCATCTGAGCGGGCGCGGGCGCCGCGCCCGAGTCCTTCGAGCCGCCAAGGAGCGGATTTGAGCTTTGCAACGCGACGTAAGGAGCGTTCCACAGCCCCGCGTTCCGCGCGCAACCGGCCCATGCGTCGACTTCCCTCGTGACTGCGGGGCGCCAATGCCAGGCGCTTGCATTCCTTGCTTGCACACGCAGTAACAAACCCGTCGCGTCGAGACGACGCCCATCATGAGTCCGTCATGAGTTGCCGGCCGCGGCCCCCTACATTCGCCGCCATCGCCGCTTGCATCGGCGACGGATGACGGCAGAAAGCCGCTTCCAGAAAAAACCAAACATCGACACTGGAGGTCCCCATGAGCATCGTTCGGCACAGCCCCTAGCGGCACCGCCCGGCTCGCGCGCTTCGCGAGCGGCACGATCGGCCACGCATGCGGCGCATGCAGGCGGGCCGGCTCTCTCTTCCCGCATGAGCGCCATGCGGCAACGGAAAGACTGCGATGCGAATACCTGCCCTCAGCGGTGGCTTGGTTGCGGCCGCCCTGCTTTTGTCCGCCTGCAACGGCGGCGACGACACCGACACGACGACGGGGCAGAACCCACCCGTGGCCGTGACGCCGACGCCCACCCCCACGCCGGCTCCCGACCCCCACGGCCAGCCCACGCCTTCGGCGCCTCCAGGGGCCACGCCGACGCCCACGCCGGTGGCGGCATCGCCGGGCTGCTACAGCGCCACCTTCCCGCGGCGGCTGACGCGCGCGCAGTTCACCAACGCGCTCATCGAGCTGTCGAACTCGCTCGTCACCGATGCCGGTGCGGCCGCGCGCATCCAGCAGCTGGTGATCGACACCGCGCAATTCCCGCTCGACGCCTCGATCAACCCCGACTCCTCTCGGCACCAGGGCTACTGGCGTCTTGACCAGACGCTCAACAGCCGGCAGGTCTCGGCCATCCACACCACCGCCGGCAAGCTGGCCGCCGACCTGGCCGGCAGCGACGCGCGCGTGTCGGCCATGCTGGGCAACTGCACCGGCAGCGCCGACGACTGCTTGCGCGCCTTCATCCGCAAGGCCGGGCGCGTGCTGTTCCGCCAGCCGCTTTCCGATGCCGAAGTGGAGGTCTACCGCAAGGCGGCCGGCGGCGCGGCCGATCGCGCCGCGGTGACCAAGGTGCTGGCCACCATGATCGCCTCGCCCAAGGCCTACTTCGTGGTCGAGAAGGGCGCGGGCAGCGGCACGGGCAACTGCACCGCGCTCACCGGGCCGGAGCTGGCCACGCGCCTGGCCCTGCACCTGTGGGACTCGGTGCCCGACGCTTCGCTGATCGCCGATGCCGACAGCGGCGCCTTGCTCAAGCCGGAGGTCTACAACGCCCAGGTGGCCCGCATGCTGAAGGACGCGCGCGCCGACGTGGCGATGCGCAGCTTCTTCCGCCAGTGGCTGCGGCTCGACGAGCTGGTGGCCATGGACGGCAAGGTCGGTGATCCGAAGTTCGACGCCTTCGCCGGTGGTTTCAAGCCGCTGGCCACCACGCGCGACGCCGCGATCAACGACGTGCTCGACATGGTGTCTTACGTGGCCTCGCGCAACGGCTCGCTGCAGCAGGTGCTGACCGACCGGCATTCGTTCGCGCGCACCGCCGACCTGGCCGCGCTCTACAAGACCAGCGTGTGGGACGGCACTTCCGCGCCGCCCACCTTCACAGAGCCGCAGCGCGTGGGCCTGTTGACGCGCATCGGCCTGGTCGCCAACGGCTCCTCGGACACCACCTTGCCGATCTCGCGCGGCATCCGCGTGCTGAGCGCGCTGACCTGCCAGGCACTGCCCGCGCCGGTGATGGACCAGTCGAACAAGGCGGCCGACCTTTCGGGCGTGCTGACCACCCGCGAGCGGGTGCAGCGCATCACCCAGATGGAAGGCACCTCCTGCGTGCAGTGCCACCAGCAGCTCATCAACCCGTGGGGCTTCGTGCTCGAGGGCTTCGATGCCCTGGGCCGCGTGCGCAGCTCCGAGGTGGTGCGCACCGACAACGGCAGCGTCATGGGCGAGAAGCCGATCGACTCCGCCGTCGTGGCCAGCCTCTCGGGCATGGCGTCTCGCTCGATGTCCAGCGCGGCGCAGGCGCAGCAGTACGTGCTCGAGAGCGGTCATTTCGAGCGCTGCTTCGCGAAGAACTATTTCCGCTACGCCTTCGGCCGCACCGACGTCGAGACCGACGCGGCCGTCATCGAGGCCATTCGCCAGCAGGCGGCCAGCGGCGCCAACCTGCGCAGCCTGTTCGCAGCCGTCGTCATGCGCGACGAGTTCAAGTCGATCCGCAGGGAGCAGCCATGAAGCCGTATTTCGACCGTGTGTCGCGCCGTCAATTCCTGCTGGGCGCCGGCGGCGCCGCGCTGGCCGTGCCGCTGCTGCCTTCGCTGCTGCCACGCGAAGCCGAGGCGCAGACCATGTCGCAAGCCTCGTCCGAGCGCTACTTCGTGCACATGACCACCTGGCATGGCGTGTTCCAGAGCCAGTTCTACGGCCCGCTGCTCGACGCCACGCCCACGCAGACCATGACCTATGGCGGCATCGGCGTGCGCAGTGCGCCGCTGAAGTCCACCGCCAGCGGCGACATGGTGGTGGTGAGCGAGATCCTGCAGGCCAAGGCCAGCCGGCTGACGCCGCGGATGTTGTCGTTGATGAATGTGATCAACGGCCTGGACTTCGCCACCGGCGTGGGCCACAACCGCGGCGGCACGCTGGGCGGCGACGCCAGCAACCCGACCATCGACCAGGTGCTGGCGGCCTCGCGCAGCTTCTACCCCACCAGCCCGCTGCAGCCGGCCATCGTGCGCAACCTCGTGTCGCTCGCGCGGTCGGGCTCGGGCACCACCACCACGGAGCAGACGGCCGACAGCAACGTCAAGCTGTTCGACCGCCTGTTCAAGACCACCACCACGCCGGGCACCGGCACGCCGGCCGTCCAGCAGACCGTGCTGGTCGACCGGGTGAAGGAGCATGCCGACCTGGTGATGGCCGACCCTCGCTGCTCGGCCGACTGCCGCACCCGCCTGGGCAACTACATGGACATGCTGGCCGACGTGCAGGGCAAGCTGCAGCAGACGGTCAACAGCAGTTTCACGCGTCCCACCAAGGACACTGCCGCCGTCGAAGCCTCGGCCGGCTTCTACGGCCAGCCTGCCAGCCAGGCCGAGTGCGAATCGCTGTGGAACGACATCATCGTCGCCGCGTTTGCCGCCGGCATCAGCCGCATCTACGTGTGCGGGCCGCACACCTACACCTTCGGGCCCGAGCCCGAGCATGCCTGGCACAACAACTACGCCCACTCGCTCGACGACCCGGGCAAGCGTGCCGGCTACAGCGCGGCCGTGCAGCTGCAGTTCGACCAGGCGCAGCTCGACATCGCCCGCAAGCTGGACCAGGTGACCACCGCCGACGGCAAGACGCTGCTCGACAAGGCACTGGTGGCCAGCGGTCATGAGCTGGGCTCGGGCGGCAACCCCGGCCACCACCACAACCGCTGCATCCCGATCGTGACCTTCGGCAATGCGGGCGGCTACTTCAAGACGGGGCTGTCTGTCGACTACCGCGACCTCACCGGTTTTTCCTGGTCGTCGAACCCGCACTGGTACTCGGGCCTGCTCTACAACCAGTTCATGGGCATGGTGTTGCGCTCGATGGGCCTGCCCGCGAGCGACTACTCCACCGACAACGGTGCCTGGGGCTACCCCAGCGTGCGCGGCGCCAACGGCGACCACACCGACGCGATCTGGAACGTTGCGAAGGAGGACCTGCCGTGGCTCAAGGCTTGAAGGTCTTCTTGCGAGGGCTGGCGCTCGCCGCCTGCGGCTGGTCGGCCGCGGTGTCTGCTCAAGACGCCGCCAACGGCCAGCAGTTGTATGTCAGCCCCAAGGTTGCAGGCAAACAGAGCTGCTCGAACAGCGCCTGCCACGGCTCGCTGCCCGGCAATCCGCAGAACCGCATCGTGGCCGGCATCAGCGCGCCCAAGATCAGGACGGCGCTGGGCGGCGTGAGCCAGATGAGCTTCCTGTCGGGCAAGCTCACCGAGTCCGAGATCAACGACATCGCCGCCTACATCGCCGGCACGCTGGGCGGCACGCCCACCTACATCCCGGTCAGCGGTGCGCCGTCGGTCGGTGTGTCGCCGGCCAGCGTGCAGTTCGCCAGCCAGAACATCGGCACCACCAGCGCGGCCCAGAGCGTCGTGGTGAGCAACGCGGCAGGCGCCGCGGGCGCGCTGATGATCAGCGCCATCGACGTCACCTCGGGCAGCGACTTCGAGGTGAGCGGCGGCAGCTGCGCGGTGGGTACCAGCGTGTCGGCCGGCGCCAGCTGCAGCATCAGCTTGCGGTTCAAGCCCACCGCGGTGGGCGCGCGTGCGGCCAGCCTCACCGTGCGCCACAACGGCAGCGGCGGCAGCTCCACCGTGAGCCTCGCCGGCACGGCGGTGGACGAGTCTCCCGCCGTCACCCTGTCGCCGCTCACGCTGTCGTTTTCGCGCGTCGTGGGCGGCACCTCGGAGCCGCAGCGCGTCACCGTCAGCAGCACCGGCACGGCACCGCTGGTGCTGTCGTCGATCACGCTGGGCGGCGCGTCGCCCGGCGACTACCTCCTCGACGCAGGCTCCACCTGCACCGCAGGCGGCAGCGTGGCCAGCGGCAGCAGCTGCTTCGTCGCGGTGCGCTTCAAGCCCACCTCGCAGGGCACGCGCAGCGCCAGCCTCGCCGTCGCCCACAACGCCGCCGGCAGCCCGTCCGTCGTGAGCCTTGCGGGCAGCGGCAACGCGTCGCCGCTCCCCGGCATCGCACTCGACGCCACCACGCTCGACCTCGGCCAGCAGGTGGTGGGCACCACCGGTGCGGCCCGCACCGTGACGCTCAGCAACAACGGCGAGTCCGGCCTCTCGTTCACCTCCATCAAGGCCGTGGGCGCCGACGCGGCGGACGTGGTGCTGGGCGGCAGCTGTGCCGTCGGTGCCATCGTGCCGGTGCAGGGCAGCTGCACGCTCACGGCGGCGCTGCGGCCCGGCACGCTGGGCGCCAAGGCGGCCTCGATCGAGGTGGCTTCCAATGCACCGGCCGGCACGGTGTCCATCGGCCTTTCCGGCAGCGGTATCGATGCGCCGGCGCCTGAAGTGGGCCTCTCGCAGGTCGCCCTCGGCTTCGGCACGGTGACGCTGGGCACGAGCTCCGCGCCGCGCGTCATCACGCTGGCGAACACCGGCACCGGGCCGCTGTCCATCACTGCCATCGAGAGCAGCTCGACCGAGTTCACCGTGAGCCACGATTGCCCGGCCAGCCTGCCGGCCAAGGCCTCGTGCCGCCTCAACGTGGTGTACCGGCCCGCGGCGGCCAATGCGGCGGAGTCCATCCTCGTCGTGAGCGACGCGCCGAGTTCGCCGAACTCCATCGTGCTCACCGGGCTGGGGACGGACACCGCGCTGCCGACCCTGGCCTGGCAGGGCGGCACCTCGTCGCTGGGTTTTGCCGCCACCGCGGTCGGCTCCGCATCCGCCAGCCAGAGCCTCGTGCTGGTGAACCAGGGGCCTGGCACGGTGACGCTGGGCACGACCGGCGTGTCGGGTGCAGACGCCGCGGCGTTCACCGTCACCGCGGGCGGCTGCGCGGCGGGGGCGAAGCTCGCGCCGGGCGCCAGCTGCACGCTGCAGGTGGGCTTCGTGCCCAGTGCCGCGGGCGCGCACGGCGCGGTGCTGCAGGTGTCGTCCGACGGCACGGCGCCGCCGGCCGTGCAGCTCTCGGGAACCGGCGTGGGCGCGAGTGGCGGCGGCACCAGCGGCGGCAGCATCGCCGCCAGCGCCACGCTGCTCGACTACCGCTCCGTCGGCCTCAAGACGGGCCAGCGCTCGCAGCCTTTGGCGGTGGTGTTGCGCAACACCAGCGCGACCAACGCGACGATCTCGGCGGTCAATACCACCGGCCCCTTCGTCCTCGTCGACACCTCCGCGGCCGACGCCTGCCGCAGCGTGCCATGGACGCTGCCGCCCGGGGCGGCCTGCAGCGTGTCGGTGGTCTACGCGCCCGGCGTGTCCGGCGACAGCTCGGGCGTGCTCACCGTGCAGACGATGAACGGCCAGAAGAGCGAGGTGATGCTCGCCGGCCAGTCCACCGCGCAGATGACCAACGTCGGCGGCGGCGCCATCGAGCCGGTGCTGCTGCTCTGGCTCGTGCTGATCGTGGCGGCCGCCCTGGCGCTGCATGGCAACCGAGTTCATACCCCAACGAATCGATCGAAGGAGTCTCCCGATGCATAGCAAGTGGTTTCGCGCGGCGGTGATGCTCGCCGCGGGCCTGGTGTGCGGCGCAGCGGCCTGGGCAGTCGAGCCCGGCCAGCCCGCGCCGGCGTTCGAGCTGCCCGGCACCAGGGGCCCGGTGGCCCTGCACAAGCTCAAGGGCAAGGTGGTCTACCTGGACTTCTGGGCGTCGTGGTGCGGCCCGTGCCGGCAGTCCTTCCCGTGGATGAACGAGATGCAGGCCAAGTACGGCCCGCGCGGCCTGCAGATCGTGGGTGTGAACCTCGACGCCAAGGCGACCGACGCAGAGAAGTTCCTCGCCGACGTGCCGGCGCAGTTCGCCGTGGCCTACGACCCCAAGGGCGACACCGCCAGGCGCTATGCGATCAAGGGCATGCCGAGCTCGGTGCTGCTGGGCGCCGACGGCAAGGTGATCAAGGTGCATGCCGGCTTCCGCGAAGACGAGCGCCGCGCGCTCGAGGACGCCATCGTGGCCGCGCTGGCACAGCCGTGAAAGAGAACATGGAACACAACGACTGCAAACACATGAGCGACGCGTTGGGAGCGTTCGCAAGGAGCCTCGGCCGTGCCGCCGCGGCCGGCGCCGTGCTGGCCGCCCTGGGCGGCTGCACGGTGTACGCGCCGCCGCAGCCCTGGGAGAAGGGCAACCTGGCGAAGAAGGAAATGACGATGAACGCCGACGTGCTCGACCAGAGCTACGTCCAGCACATCTACACCAGCAAGGAAAACGCGACGGGCGGCTACGGCGTCGGTGGGGGTGGTTGTGGTTGCAACTGATCCGGGCCTGCGCGCCGACCAGGAAAGGGAAACCCAGCCGCAGGGCAGGGTGCTCGGCAGCATCGTGCTGGCGGCGCTGAGCCTGCCGGGCGTGCTGCCCACGGCCGCCCGGGCGCAGGGCGCCCCGGAGCAGGGCATCGTGTCGGTGCGGCACCTGCACTACGAAGACCGGCAGGAGGTGCGCACCCGCTACCCCGACTACACCGGCAACGAACCCGCCAGCTTCAAGCGCATCACGGTGGATTCGCCGTCGGTCTACGTGCTCGCGCCCATTGCCGGCCGCTGGTCGCTCGAAGGCTCGCTGGTGCACGACCAGGTGTCGGGCGCCACGCCGCGCTACTACTCGTCGGTCTCGGGCGCCACCGTCGACAAGGGCATGGAAGACAAGCGCACTGCCGGCGACCTGAAGGTGATGCGCTACTTCGACCGTGCCGCCTTCGGCGTGGGCGTCACCCATTCGACCGAGAACGACTACAAGTCGAGCGCGTTCTCGCTGGACGGCCGGGTGTCCAGCGCCGACAACAACACGACCTTCAACCTCGGGCTCGGCAGCTCGAACGACAAGATCAGCTCGAGCAACGACCCGGACCTGCTCAAGAAGAAGCGCACCGCCGAGATCATGGCGGGCATCACGCAGGCGCTCACGGCCAACGACGTGGTGCAGCTCAACCTGAGCTACACCCACGGCAAGGGCTACTACAGCGACCCGTACAAGCTGTTCGACAACCGGCCCGGGCTGCGCAAGCAGGCCGCCATGCTGGCGCGCTGGAACCACCACATCGCGAGCCTGGGTGCCACGCTGCGCAGCAGCTACCGCTACTACCACGACAGCTTCGGCATCCGTGCCCACACCTTCGAGGCCGCCTGGGTGCAGCCGCTGGGCGACCTCTTCCTGCTCACGCCGTCGGTGCGCTACTACACCCAGCGCGCCGCCTGGTTCTACTACGACCCGGTGGCCGACACGTCGATCTTCCCGGGCCCGGTGGGCTCGCCGGCCTTCACGTCGACCGACCAGCGCCTTTCGGCGTTCGGCGCGTGGACCGTGGGCCTGAAGGGCGAGGTGCGGCTGGGCGACTGGAGCGCCGACATGAAGTACGAACGCTACGAGCAGCGCTCCGAGTGGCGTTCCTTCGGCAAGGGCTCGCCGGCCATCGACCCCTTCATCGCCGACTTCGTTCAGGTCGGCGTGAGCAAGAAGTTCTGAGCCCGCCACGGCGGCACACCAGCAGCACGTCCATCCATGCGCAGCCCCCTTCTTCGTACCCTGGCCGGCACCGTGCTGGCCGCACTGCTGGCCGCCTGCGGCGGCGGCAATGAAAACAAGGTGAGCTGGAACTCGGGCGACGGTTCGTCGCTCGGCTCCGGCGATGGCGGTTCGTCGCCGGGCACCAGCGCGCCGACGCCGACCCCCACGCCGGCACCGGGCCCCACGCCGACGCCCACGCCTGCACCGACACCCATTCCGACGGTGACACCCACGCCGACGCCGGTGAGCACGCCTGCGCCCACGCCCACGCCGGCGCCGGCCGCATCGGGCTGTGCGAACGGCAGCTACCTCTTCTGCGAGGACTTCGAAGCCTCGGCATCGGGCACGGCCACCAGCCAGAACTGGAACATCGAAACGGGCAACGGCAGCGCGACCATCGACGCGGTGCACGCACGCGGCAAGGCGGCGCTGCACCTGCACACCGTGGACAACGGCCGGGCCTTCCTGGTGCCCCGGAGCTTCGCGCCACCGGGCAACAGCTTCTGGGGTCGCATGTGGCTGTGGGTGGATGGCTTCCCCACGCGGCCCGACTATGCGCACTTCACCATGGTGGAGGCACTGGGCAGCGGCAACGGCACGCTGGTGCGCCCGGTGGGTGGCCAGTACATCCCCGGCATGGGCAACGGCAATGCGCTGTGGGGCGTGGGCAGCGACGGCGGCCCCACCGGCGACTGGACCAACTGGCGCACCTCCGCGCCCACCGCGGGCGGGCGCTGGACCTGCATGGAATGGCAGATGAACGCCGCCGACAACGCGGTGAACGTGTGGATCGACGGCGAAGCCAAGCCGGACATGAGCGTCTCGACGAAGAACCACGGCGGCAACAACGTGGACTTCGTGTTCCCGACGTTCAACCAGATCAAGATCGGCTGGCAGCTGTACCAGGGCGGCGCGACGCCGGGGCAGTTCGACGTCTGGCTCGACGACGTGGCCCTGGCCGGCAGCCGCATCGGCTGCGGCGGCGCAGCGCCCACGCCCACGCCGACCCCCACGCCGGCCCCTTCGGCCAGCTGTTCGCAGATGGCCCTGTGCGACGACTTCGAATCCACGCCGGCCGGCTCCGGGCCCGATGCCTCGCGCTGGGTGATGCTGTCGCCCAACTGCTCCGACAAGAGCGGCTCGGCCGTGGTCGACACCGCGCAGTTCCGCAGCGGCGGCAGGTCGATGCGCATCACCTCGGGCGCCAACTACTGCGGCCACACCTTCATGGCCAGCAACATCGTGGCGTCGATGGGCAACACGATCTATGGCCGCTACTACCTGCGCCTGTCGCAGGCCCTGGGCGACGCGCACGTCACCTTCATGTCGATGTGCGACGGCACCGATGCCGCGGCGCGCAGCGGCGACTGCTCGGTGTCCACCAACAACGGCTCCATGCTCCAGACGAAATCGAAGGAGCTGCGCATGGGCGGGCAGAGCGGCATCGTCATGTGGAACCGCGAGCTGGACGACGCCACCGTGCCGTCGCTCAGCCCGGCCGGCATCGCGATGAGCAGCAAGCTCACGCCGAACGAATGGCACTGCATCGAGTTCGGCGTCGACCAGGCCGCCGGCACGCTGCAGACCTGGATCAACGGCGTGGCGCACAGCGGCCTGCAGATCGACGCCAGCGCGACCGGCGAGGTCGATGCCAACTGGCTGCGCAACGGCAACTGGCGCCCCATGCTCAAGGACCTCAAGCTCGGCTGGGAGCAGTACAGCGGCGCCGGCACCACCGTCTGGTACGACGACGTGGCACTGCACACGAGCCGCATCGGGTGCCGGTGAACGCTGCCGCCGCACCTTCCGGTGACGTCGCCTTCGAGTTCCGGGCGATGGGCACCTTGTGTGTCATCAAGACACGCGGCGGTGCCCCACACGAGGTGCGGGCGGCGGTCGATGCGGCCATCGCCGAGGTGCAGCGCATCGAAGCCAAGTATTCGCGCTACCGGGCCGACAGCATCGTGTCGCGCATCAACGCCTCGGCGGGCAGCGGTGCGGCCATCGAAGTGGATGCCGAGACCGCGGACCTGCTCAGCTTCGCCGCGAGCATGTACGAGCACAGCGGCGGCCTGTTCGACATCACCACCGGCGTGCTGCGCCAGGTGTGGGACTTTCGCGCCGCGCGACTGCCGCAGGCCGGGGAGCTCCAGCAGGTGCTCGCGCGGCTGGGCTGGCAGAAGGTGGACTGGCGCCGCCCGTTCGTCTCGCTGCCCATCGCCGGCATGGAGTTGGACTTCGGCGGCTTCGGCAAGGAATACGCGGCCGACCGGGCCGGCACGCTGCTGGCCGAACGCGGCGTGAGCGCGCTGGTCAACCTGGGCGGCGACCTGCGCATTGCGGCGCCCGGCGCGGCCGCCGACGGCGCAGCATGGTCGCTCGGCATCGCGCACCCGCGAAAGGCGGGCGAGGTGGTCGCCGGCATCGAGATGACCGGCGGAGGCCTGGCCACCAGCGGCGACTACGAACGCTACTTCGAGCTCGACGGCCAGCGCTACTGCCACATCCTCGACCCGCACACCGGCTGGCCGGTGCAGCACTGGCAGTCGATCAGCGTGTGCGCGCCGTCCTGCCTGGCAGCCGGTGCGTTGTCCACCGTGGCGATGCTCAAGGGGCCGCAGGCCCACGACTTCCTGCACGACCAGGGCGTGGGTTTCCTGAGCATCGACGCCGCCGGACAGATCCACCAGAGAACGCTTTGATCCCGGTGGGGTGCACGGCCTGACGCCCACGCGCCCCGCACACGAAACAACCACAAACCTTCAGGGAGCCAACACCATGCCCAACAAGGTCAGACACCTCGGACCCAACCCTCTTTCGCGGGGCCGTTGCGCCGCGCTGGCGGCGTTCACGTCGCTCGTGATGGCCGCCTGCGGCGGCAGCGACGGCAACGGCGGCGCGCAGCCGCCGGCGGCCGCCACCCCCACGCCGACGCTGTCGCCAACACCCACGCCCGCCGTCACGCCGACCCCCACGCCGACCGCCACGCCGGCGCCGAGCCCCACGCCCACACCGGGCGCGACGCCGACCCCCACGCCGGTGCCGGGCACGACACCGACGCCCACTGCCACGCCGACACCGACGCCAACGCCAGCACCCGTGGGTGGCGAGCTCATCACCACCGGCAACCCCTACGCCAACGCGTTCCTGTACATCGACCCCGACTACAGCGCCAAGGTGGCCGGCTCCCTGGCCAAGGTGGCCGCCTCGTCGAGCGACGCCACGCTCATCAAGGCCGCACGCTTTCCCACGGCGGTGTGGCTGGACCGCATCGCCGCGATCGACGGCAACAAGGCCGCCGGGGGAGCGATGGGCCTGGTGGAGCACCTCGACGCCGCGCTGGCCCAGCAACGCGAGCAGAGCGGCAGCGGTGCGCTCAAGCCCTTGACCGTCACGCTGGTGGTCTACGACCTGCCGGACCGCGACTGCTCGGCACTCGCCTCCAACGGCGAGCTGCAGTCGGCCAACAACGGCATGGCCCTCTACAAGGCGCAGTTCATCGATCGCATCGCCGCCATCGTGGCGCGCCCGGCCTATGCGGGGCTGCGCATCGTCACGGTCATCGAGCCGGACTCCTTCCCCAACATGCTCACCAACGTGGGCGTGGGCAAGCCGGTGTGCGACATGGTCAACCAGAACAAGGTCTATGTCGAAGGGATCCGCTACGCCATCGGCAAGTTCGCGGCGCTGAAGAACGTCTACATGTACCTCGACATCGCCCACTCGGGCTGGCTGGGCTGGGACAACAACCGTTCGAAGGCGATCACCGGCTTCAAGGAACTGGTGCAGGGTGCCACGCCGGGCGGCAACCTCGGTGTGATCCGTGGCTTTGCCGCCAACACCGCCAACTACACGCCGCTGGACGAGCCTCATTTCGACGGCACCGACAACGTCGTCGGTACCGGCGGCACCACGCAGTTCTACGAGTGGAACCGCATGGTCGACGAGCTGAGCTACATCGACAGGCTGCGCAGCGAATTCGTCGCGGCCGGCTTCCCGGCCACGCTGTCGTTCATCGTGGACACCTCGCGCAATGGCTGGGGCGGCGCCAAGCGGCCCGCGGCCATGGCTGCCGACGTGGACGACATGCGCATCGACCGCCGCGCCCACCG